>JBIKZY010000096.1:0-8308 GCA_044354475.1 Phycisphaerales bacterium | reverse complement strand
GCGTGATGTTGTCGACCCAAATGGATTGCCCGGTCATCGCGAGCACGGCGGTAGGAACTGCGGCGGTGGTCATTTCTATATCCTACGCATCCCATGGCCGCATCCACACCGCTCGACCGCCTTCCCGCCTTCGCCTCACTTCAGGCTCATGCCCAGCGCATCAAAGCCACGCACTTGCGCGATCTCTTTGCAGCGGACCCCGGTCGAACGCCCGCCCTCACCGTGGAATCGCACGAAATCCACGCCGATTTCAGCAAGCAGCGGATTGACCGAGCAGTACTCGCCGACCTGATTGCGCTCTTGGGCCAAACGCCCTTCGCAGCCCGGCGCGCGGCGATGTTTGCCGGCGAGCACATCAATACCACCGAGGACCGCGCTGTTCTCCACGTCGCACTGCGCGCCCCGCGCCATGAAGTCATGCGCACGGACGGTATCGATGTCGTCCCACAAGTGCACGCCGTGCTCGATCGCATGGGCGCGTTCGCGGAACGCATTCGTAACGGCGAATGGAAGGGCTTTACTGGCAAGCGGATTCGCAACATTGTGAACATCGGTATCGGTGGCAGCGATCTTGGTCCTGCCATGGCCAATGATGCGCTCCGCGACTTTGCACAGCAAGACCTGCAGTTCCGCTTTGTCTCCAACGTTGACCCCGGTGATTTCGCATGGAAGACCGCCGGTCTTGATCCCGCTGAGACGCTCTTCATTGTTGCCAGTAAGACTTTCACCACTCAAGAGACCATGACGAACGCCCGCACCGCACGCGCGTGGAGTCTGGCAGCGTTCGGCGGAGACGAGAAGAGTGTCGCGCGTCATTTCGTAGCGGTTTCAACTGCCGCGGACCTGGTCACTCAGTTCGGCATCGACCCCGCCAACATGTTCATCTTCTGGGACTGGGTTGGTGGTCGCTATTCAATGGACAGCGCCATCGGCCTAGCCACCATGATCGCCATCGGCGCTCCTGCATTCGCAGAGATGCTCGCCGGTTTCCATGAAATGGATCGGCACTTCTTGGAAGCACCAGCGGAGCGAAATCTGCCAGTCTTGCTTGGCCTGATGCAAGTGTGGAACACTGATTTCCTGGGCTTCGAGTCCCACGCAGTGCTTCCCTATTGCCAGCACCTCACCCGTTTCGCTGCGTACTTGCAGCAGTTGGAAATGGAATCAAACGGCAAGCGTGTGCAGCTTGACGGCACCCCCGTGAACTGGCGCACCTGCCCAGTCATTTGGGGCGAACCCGGCACCAACGGTCAGCACGCCTTCTATCAGATGCTCCACCAAGGCAACATCACGGTGCCTGCCGATTTCATCGCATTCGCTGAGCCAAACGTGGACTCACTGGGCATGCACGACATGTTGCTCGCCAACGCATTTGCGCAGACGCGCGTGATGGGCTTCGGACAAACGGCTGATGAACTGCGCGCACAGGGAACTCCGGAAGCGCTGATCGAACCCAAGGTGATGCCAGGCAACCGCCCCACCACATTCATCATGTGTCGCAAGCGAACCCCGCGCGCCTTGGGGCAATTGGTAGCTCTCTACGAGCACTCAACATTCACGGCTGGTGCCATCTGGAACGTCAACAGTTTCGACCAGTGGGGCGTCGAACTGGGCAAAAAAGTCGCCAGCACCCTGCTCCCAATGCTCACCGGCCCAGCAACCCCAGCCCCGGACCCAAGCACGGCATCCCTCGTCCACCGCTACCGCCAGTGGCGCAACCGCTAAATAGGTGCCGTTCACCCCTGTCCCCATTTTCGGGGCATCACTGCGCTACCAACGGCGTGAATTCCACGCAGTTCTCAACACCGTGACCTGGCCGCAGGCGCCGGAGAGGACAGCGCCGCGCTCAGCGGCCGTCCTCGTAAGGCGAATGCGGGCCAGTACAAACGCGTGATGCAAGCGGTCGAAGTGAGTTGAGTCGTCGACCGCCCCCTCCGTTGCGCGCGGGACCCTCGGACGCGGACGGCTGCGCTCCACAAGGTTCCGCTTAGCCTCGGGCGAAACTGTTCGTCCGGTTGGCACCCACTAGTCGCACGTCCAACTGCCGGACTTCTCAGTTTCACACGCCGCTTACCGAGGATCCCGTGCTCACTGCGGGGGCTCGCACACTGAAGGCACATGGATGCCAGGGATTGTGGAACGTCATGATCTGGCCGCAGGCGCCGGAGAGGACAGGGCCGCGCTCAGCGGCCGTCCTCGTAAGGCGAATGCGGACCAGTACAAAACCGTGATGCATCACGGCCACCACGAAAGCGCAATGCAACCACCCGCAGTCACCTCGTCCCAGACTCGTAACTCTGCGGAACCTGCGGCGCCGCATACGGCGAGTTGCCGTTGGCGCCCCCCTGCGTGAGAGCCTGCTCGCGCTGGTTCTGTGCCTCCAGCTCGCCGCGCTCGTTCTCTCGCCACTGTGGACCGTTGTTCATGTTCCCCGCACTCACCGGCGGCGAATACGCGTCGTAATTCTGCGCCTGCGCCAAACGCGTTGCCTGGCCGTTGCGATAGATCGCCTGCAATTGCTGCTGCCGCGCTACTGCCTGCTCTTGCGTTGCGCCCTGAGTCATCGGAACCGCGCGCCAGGTTGGTGGCAAGGGCGGCATTGGTCGCGACGGTGGCGGCGGCGCATGCGCAGGCGTCGGTGGCGCAATCTTGAACTGCGATCCAAGCGGTTGCGCGCTGCCGGTGAGCACCGGCGCGTATGCCTCAATGACACCGCGAACATCACCTTGCGCGGTATTGAGCGGCGTCATCACAAATGCCACCACCTGCGCCGGATCGCCGCTGCCGGAAATTGCCAGCAACATGTCCTTGGGAATGCTGTAATCACTCACTCCCGAATAAACGGTGTGCTGCTCCAAGTGCTGCATGATGTTGATGTTGCGCGCCGTCGGAAGCGACCACTGCCACACGTTGGATGTCAGCAACGAAGCCTGCGGCACAATCATCCACATCCACGGAGCGTTGTTCACTTTGTCATTACGAATCCCCTGCGCCGCGTTCGGCGCGGTCGGCTCCATGGGTGTCCATGCGACGTATCCCTCGCCGTACGCCCAATTCACGTAGCCAGGGCCCCAGGTCTTGTCCGGAATCCACACCCATCCCTTGTTGCCACCCCACCACGCCCATCGACCATAGTGATAGACGGCCCAACCAAACGGCTCGTAGCTCTGCCAATACATTCCAAAGCCTTCTGCCACCAGCCACTGTCCGTGCGAATACGGCCGCCACCCCGGAAGCACTCCGCGCGGCTGCCACACCCAACCCCATTGCCGATCAGGAATCCACGTGCCGTAATTGTTCAAGTCCGTCATCATCTGCTGCACGGTGGTGGACGTGGCAATGCCGATCGACCCCTGCGCATGCACTGATCGCGCCGCACACAGCGGAGCAATCGCGGCAACCACAAGCAGAAGTACACGAACGAACCCAGCCATCCGAGGGGCAGTGCGAATCATGGCATAGATCGTAGCCCGATCACGCAGATCGGCGCAGCCGTTCAATGCACTCCGGAACAATTCGTTCCGCTTCACGCACCTCTGCGTCGGTACTCAATCGGCTCAAACTAAATCGAACACTCCCGTGCGCCACCCGGGGCGGAATCCCCATCGCCAGCAACACTGGCGACGGATCGAGCGACCCACTTGAACACGCCGCGCCCGCGCTCGCGGAAACGCCTCGTTCAGAAAGTAGTAAAAGAATCGCTTCAGCCTCCAGGCCAGGGAATCCAATATTGGATGTGTTCCACAGTCGCTCCGCTCCGCATGCATTCACTACGGCATCGGGAACGGCTGCAGTCACCGCGCGCTCCAACCGATCGCGCAACGCCGCGCCCTGCACGCGCCCATCGCCGGCAAGCCAAGCACGCGCCGCGTCTGCCGCCGCGCCCATGCCAGCAATTCCCGGGACATTCTCAGTTCCACCGCGTCGCTCGCGCTCTTGCGGTCCACCGATCACCTGCGTCGCCACCCGCACGCCGGAACGAATCCACAATGCACCCACGCCCTTCGGTCCGTGAAACTTGTGCGCTGCAAAGCTCGCCAAATCAACATGCATCGACCGCAGATCGCACGGCATACGCCCGATCCACTGCGTTGCATCGGTGTGAAGGCGAATACCACGCGCGCGACACCGTGCGCCAATCTCTGCGATCGGCTGCACTGCGCCCGTCTCGTTGTTTGCCCACATCACGCTCACCAGTGCAATCTCGGCGGCGCGTGTCTCCAGAATTCGGTCAAGCGAGGCCATGTCAGCATTGCCCGCAGCGTCGCACTCCAGCCATACCACTTCCGCCAGCGAGCGCTTCGCCAGCACCTCGCACGCCTCACGGACCGCGCTGTGTTCCGTGCGCATGGTCACCACCACGCGTCGCTCCGGCAGCATCGCCAGCGTTCCCGCGATCGCCAGACCTGCCCCTTCCGTACCGCCGCTCGTGAAGACGATCTCCCGGTCCGATGCGCCCACCAACTGCGCCACCGACTCGCGCGCCAGTTCCACCAACCGCCGCGCCTCCATACCCGCGCGATGCACGCTTGAAGGATTTCCCCAGCCGCGCAACATCGCATCGGTCACCGCCGCCACCACCTCCGGCAGCGGTTGCGTGGTGGCGTTGTTGTCCAAGTAGGAGTGCATGCCACAACGGTAGCCGCAAAAAGCAAAACGGGCTCCCGAAGGAGCCCGCGATGCGCCAAGGCGATCAATGCGGATGAGAGGACTTGAACCTCCACGGGTTTAACCCCACTAGAACCTGAATCTAGCGCGTCTGCCAATTTCGCCACATCCGCAAATCAGGTGGGGCACAAGTATACCGATCCGGATCGCCCGCCGTTCCCGGCGATCGCCCTCCGTACGATGCACCCGTGTCCTACCACCCACCGTTCGTTGATCCCGCCTTCAAGATGGTGGAAGCGCCGCACCCCGCAACACTGGAAGAGGAAGTCCTCCTCCGCTACTGCGAAGTCCTGACCGGCCGCGTCGGTGGCCCCGGCGGGCAGCACCGCAACAACGTTGAGACCGCGGTCTGGGTCTGCCACACCGCCACCGGCGTTGAAGGCCAAGCAACCGAGCGGCGCAGTCAGGTGGAGAACAAGCGCATGGCCGTCCGGCGTCTCCGCCGCAAACTTGCATCGCATGTTCGCACACTCGCTTCACGCGACCATCACGTGTGCAGTCCACTGTGGACGCAGCGTCGACAAGGCAACAAGATGACCGTCAATCCGGAGAGCGAGGACTACCCAGGTCTTCTCGCCGAAGCGATGGACTTGGTGGTCGTGCGCCGCTATGACCTCGGCGGCGCTGCCAAGATTTTAGGAATCACCATGAGTCAACTCAGCCGACTCATCCATCACGACAAGGGCGCGTTCGCAAAGATGAATGCGGGTCGCGTGGCGTGCGGCCTTCCCGCACTTCGAAAGTAAGTCATGGTTTCACCAGCACAGCAACACGCGCATCCTTTCACGGACATCATTCGCACCTTGTTGCGTGAGGAACTTCCGCGCCTCATCGAACTTCGTCATGATCTGCACATGCATCCGGAAATCGGTTACGAAGAAGTACGCACTAGCGGCGTAGTGCTTCGTGAACTATCCAACGCGGGCATTGCCCATGTTGCAGGACTTGCGGGCGGAACAGGCATTCTTGCGCACATTCCCGGCACCGGTCCACGCGCCATCGCGTTGCGCGCTGACATGGATGCACTGCCAATCAACGAACGCAGTGGTCAACCGTGGTCGTCCAAGACTCCCAATCGAATGCATGCCTGCGGTCACGATGGGCACACTGCGGTACTGGTCGGCGCAGCGCGGGTACTTTCACGCATCGCTGCACAACACCCGCTGCCGCGTCCAGTGACCTTCGTGTTCCAACCCGCGGAAGAAGGTGGCGGCGGTGGCAAGCGCATGGTGGATGAAGGTGCTCTCAACGGCACGCGCATCGGACCCGCCGCAGAAGAAATCTACGCACTGCACGGCTGGCCAGAACTTGCCATTGGCACCATCGCCACGCGTCGTGGCGCCGTCATGGCTGCCAGCGATCGATTTGAAATTCATGTCATCGGGCGCGGTTCGCATGCTGCATGGCCACACCAAAGCGCTGACCCGGTGTTGTGCGCCGCGGCCATCGTCACCGCCATGCAATCGATCGTGGCACGCAATATTGATCCACTTGACTCAGCCGTTGTCAGCGTCACGGTGATTGAATCCGGAAGCGCATTCAACGTCATTCCTGATCGAGCGCTACTGAAGGGCACCTACCGATCCCTCAGCGAAACGACGCGTGCCACGCTTGAACGCCGCATCACTGAAGTCGCCGAAGGCGTTGCCCGTGCCCACGGTTGCGAGGCACGCTGCGAACTCCTGCGCTGCTACCCGGTCACTGCCAATGACGATGGTGCCGTCGCGCGCTTTGAGCAGGTCGCCCGCGAAACCTTCGGACCCGAACGCGTCAACACCCTGCCCGCCCCGGTCATGGGCGGCGAGGACTTTGCGTTCTACGGCGCACATGTTCCGGCCTGCTATTGGGCACTTGGGCTCGCCCGACCCGGCACGCCATTCCCAGCGCTGCACGCCCCTGACTTTGACTTCAATGATGACGCCATTCCTGTCGGGGTGGAACTCATGTGCCGATTGGCGGTCCAAGGCACTGCAAACCGGTAACTTCAGGGAAATTGGCGGCAAATCCCCACTGCGCTCGGTGACTTTGCGGGAATGCGCACTACATTTAGGGCAATGCGCCCACACGCCCCCGCTGTTCATTGGATCTTCGCCTTCGCATCAGCACTGATTGCCGCAGGGCACAGCCATGCGCAATTCCCATCGCAGAACCTCGGCTCGCCGCTGGTGACCGTGTCCGCCGACGCTCTGCCGGCACAACTCCGGGATTCCGTGACCGCACTCGCGCCGGATGAACAGGTGTGGAAGGCCATGGCCACCACCGAACACGTCCGTCTTGAGGCCGTCCCGGTGAGTCCCACCCGCACCGTCAACCTCCTGTTGAGTCGCATCGACCCGTTCACGGCGGACGCCCGATTGGTCACCGCCACCATCGACGCCAACGGACAGTTGCAAGAACAGTCAATTCCCCGCCCCGCCGGTCAGTGGTGGGGCGGAACCGTGGAAGGTGATGCAACATCCAAAGTCATGCTGTCGCGGAGTGCTGCGGGCATCTTGGGTTTCATCCAAGACCAACACGGAACCACCATCATTACTGGCGACCGCATCGGCGGTACCGGGCCACTGGTTTCCTATGTCTTGGGCGAACTCCCCCCGGGGACCATCGCGTGGGAACCATGGACGTGCCAGGAACTCACCGCACCCGGCGACGAGGAACTCAATCACCACGGTTCGGCACCGCTCGTACAGCCCTGCCGACAGCTTCGCATTTCCGTGGAGACGGATGCCGAGCTTTACCAGCGCTTTGCTGCCAGCACCGATCCCACCGCCGCTGCGAGCGCGTACGTCGGAACCATCTTCGCTGGCATGAATCAGGTCTACCAACGCGACCTGCAGATCAAGCCACACATCAACTTCCTACGCTTGTGGCCAACCGCCGCCGATCCATGGACCATGGCCGGTGCAGGCGATCAGTTGAATGAGTTCCGTACCTGGTGGCAAACAAACATGGTCGCCCAACCGCGCGACCTCGCCGCCATGCTCTCAACACGCGGCCTCGGCGGCGGTGTTGCATGGTTGAGCGTTGCGTGCAACACGACGTGGGGTTATTCCGTGTCCGGCAATCTTGCCGGCGCGTTCCCGTACCCGCTCATTGACAATGATCCGCAGAACTGGGACATCATGGTGACCACCCATGAAGTCGGGCACAACATCGGCACGACGCACACGCACAATTTCTGCCCAGAACCAGGCGATAGTTGCTCCCCATCGGGATACTTCGGATCGTGCCAAACGGCGCAAGTGTGCACCACTTCCGGCACCATCATGAGCTACTGCCATCTGTGCTCCGGCGGAATGACCAACATGGTTCTGTCCTTCCACCCGCTGTGCGTCGAAGCGGTCAGTTCCTACATGTCCAACTCCTGCAACACCGTCGAGGGCGCGTCGGGTGCTGCATCCGTCGACGACTGGTTTGAGATGGTTCAAGGCAGCGGATCGATCCTCATCGACGTGCTTGCCAATGACATCGATTCCAATTGCGAAGCCATCACGCTCGAGTCATTCGATGCAGTGTCCGTGCGCGGTGGAACCGTGACGCGCGTAGTGGGCGCTGGCGCAGGCGGCCGCGATCTGCTGCGGTACACGCCGTCACCGGAGTTCGTGAGCACCGATCGAGTGACCTACCGCGTGCGCGAACAGTC
>JBIKZY010000012.1:0-32798 GCA_044354475.1 Phycisphaerales bacterium | reverse complement strand
GCAGCAGTTTCAGATTTCACCTCCGGACTTTCGCTCTTGTGCGTCAGGAACCATCCTGCAGCAGCGCCGCCAAGTCCAATCGCCGCAACGGCGATGAACAGCGAACGCATCCCCTGGGCATTGCGAGCACCAGAAGAAATAGGCGAGTGGGAACGGGGCGACTGGCTAGGAAGGGTCATCCTTGACCTCGTGTGCAAGCGGTGCGAACGGGAGCGCGGCGTCCAATGCCGCGCATGTGTGGAACATCGGCATTGTGCCACAATTTGCCGCAGTGATTGCGCGGGTTTCTGAGCGTCGGAGGGATTGGGCCAACCGCGGTTTACGACGCGAGACTGGCGGCAGCGATGACTTGCTTCTCGGTGACCACAAAGTGCATTGGAATGTCGTGTGGTTCGGTGGGCAATGCGTCGACCAGTTGCGCGTCGGGGATGACCCCGATGCGGAGGGTGTGCGGCGCAAGGGTTGCAAGGAATCGGTCGTAGACGCCCGCGCCCCTGCCGAGCCGTTGCCCGCCTCGGTCGAAGGCGAGGCCGGGGACGATCACAGCAGTCAGACTGGTGGTGCGAACCGGGGCATGGGCGCGGGGAACCGGCATGTCCCAGGCGTCCGGCTCACACTGGTCGCGGTGCCAGGTGCCGCCGGCGATGAACTCGGGGTGCACCCCAACGGGTTGCAGGATTGCCGAGCGGCTTGAGCCCCAGCCGACACAAAGGTCCCAACCGGCGGAGATCGCCCATGATGCAAGCACGATCGGGTCAATTTCGCCACGGATCGGCACATAAACCATGACCCGTGGACGCGGTGATTCCCCAGATATCGCTGCACGATCGCGTAAGATCGGCACAATATCGTCACATAATGCGGTGCTGATGGCGCTCGTGTGGTCCGCCTGATGCTTGGATGCCTGCCGTGCCCATGCTCGAAACGCCGCCTTCGAAGCGTCTGGATTTGGGGGTCCGTCAGAATGATTGAAACTGTTGTCGGGCAATGAATTGTGCTCACTCTCGGCGATTTTTAAGCAAAGAACTCCGCAAGTATGCGATCGTAGTCGGTCGGTCTCGCCGACAATATCCACTGTGGCGTACCCCGCGAAGCTCGCGGAAGCCAGTCACTTTGCTCAGGAGCCTCTCGAACATGTGCGGCATCGTTGCATACATCGGCAAGAAACCAGCGACCACACTCCTTCTGGAGGGCCTGAAGCGCCTCGAATATCGCGGCTATGACTCGGCCGGGGTGGCGGTGCAGAACAAGACCGGGAAGATCCAGATCGCCAAGAGCGTCGGCCGCGTCCGGGTCCTGGAGGAGCTGATCGAAGGCAAGCGCGGGTTTGACGGCGGCGTGGGCATTGCGCACACGCGCTGGGCGACCCACGGCGGCGTGACCGAGGTGAACGCTCACCCGCATTGCGACGACCCGATCAAAGGGCACGGCATTTCGTTGGTGCACAACGGCATCATTGAGAACTACGCGTCCATCAAGATTTACCTCACTGATAAGGGGCACGTCTTCCAGGGCCAGACGGACACTGAAGTCTTAGTGCACCTGATTGGTGAGCTCTACCAAGGCGATCTTGAACACGCGGTGCAGGCCGCACTCCGCGAGGTGACCGGTGCGTATGCCATCTGCTGCATGTGCGAGAAGGAGCCAGGCGTGTTGGTGGTTGCGCGCAAGGGCAGTCCGCTGATGGTTGGCGTGGGTAGTGACGAATACGTGGTGGCCAGTGATCAGAGTGCGATTGTTGCGCATACCAATCAGGCGTTCACGCTTGAGGATTACACGGTTGCCAAACTGACCACAGATTCGTTCCGCACCAGCACCATTGACAACGTTACGGTTGATGCCAAGATTCGCGCGCTGGAGATGGATCTTTCGGAGATCGAACTCGGCGGATTCGAACACTTCATGCTCAAGGAAATCTTTGAGCAGCCTGCGGCGCTGACCCGCACTTTGCAGGGTCGCGTGGATCACCGCGCTGGACAGATCGTTCTTGGTGGCATTGGTGATCACGCCCGTGCGCTGGCTTCAAGCCGACGCATCACCATGATTGGCCAGGGCACCGCGCTGCATGCGGCGATGATCGGTAGTTACCTGATGGAAGAGTGGGCAAAGATTCCTGCGGATTGGGACTTTGCAAGTGAGTTCCGCTATCGCAATCCGATTGTCAGCGAAGGCACGGTTGTTGTTGCAGTGAGTCAGAGTGGCGAAACCGCAGACACATTGGCGGCACTGCAAGAAGCGAAGGCGCGCGGAGCGATGGCGCTCGGCGTGATTAACGTGGTGGGTAGTTCAATCTCGCGAGAAACCGATGCAGGCATTTACTTGCGCGTTGGACCGGAGATTGGCGTAGCCAGCACCAAGGCGTTTGTTGGCCAAGTGATGGTGTCCGCGATGCTGGCCTTGTACATCGGACGGCGCCGCTTGCTGAGTCAGGAATTTGTTTCATCCGCCTTGCGCGACCTTGAAGCAATCCCCGCGCACATTGAGCGCATTCTGCAACAGAGCGAACACATTCGCCGTTCCACAGAGAAGTACATGGAACGCGAGAACTGGCTGTTCCTTGGTCGCGGCGTGAACTACCCGGTGGCCTTGGAAGGCGCGCTGAAACTCAAGGAAATCAGTTACATCCACGCCGAGGGCATGCCCAGCGCGGAGATGAAGCACGGACCGATCGCGTTGATTGACAACGGCATGCCGTGCGTGTTTGTTGCTACGCGTAATAGCCAGTACGAGAAGGTGCTTTCGAATATTCAGGAAGTGCGCAGCCGCGGTGGACACGTCATTGCGGTGGCAACGGAAGGCGACGAGCACATCAAGAGCATGGCTGAAGACGTCTTCTATGTGCCTGATGTTCCGGAGATGTTGCAACCGCTGGTCACAGTAGTGCCGCTGCAATTGCTCGCGTACCACGCTGCGGTGTTGCGCGGCAAGGACGTTGACAAGCCGCGCAACTTGGCGAAGAGCGTGACGGTGGAGTAAGCCGGTCGTAGGGTGACGCGTGGTGCGCGCGAGTGAGCGCAGGCACGCTTAGGCGTTTGGCGACCTTCGGCGAGTACCGTCGGTTACCGCACGCGTATTGCTCAGTGTTCCGCAATCATCAACTGAACGTAAAGCTCTTGCCTTCGTGCTTCACTGTCACGGTTGTTCCGGGCGGGCACTTGCCGCTCAGGATTTGCGTGGCCAGTGGATTCTCCAGGCGCTGTTGAATGACACGCTTGAGTGGACGAGCACCGAATTGCGGGTCGTAGCCTTCATTCGCAAGAGCTTCAATGGCCCCCGGGGTAATGTTGAGGGTAATCTTGCGTTCTTCAAGGCGGCGACGCAGGTTTGTCAGTTGAATTTCCACAATTCCGGACAAGTCCGCTCGGGTGAGTTGGTGGAAGATCACTTGCTCATCGATGCGATTGATGAGCTCAGGGCGCATGTGCTTCTTGACTTCGGTCATCACGTGTGCCTCGATCATCGCATCAGCTTCGCCCTTTTCACTGAGCTCCATGATGACGTGGCTACCAATATTGGAAGTCATGACAATGATGGTGTTGGTGAAGTCCACGGTGCGGCCTTGACCATCAGTGAGGCGGCCATCATCAAGGACTTGCAACAGCACGTTACTGACGTCCGGATGTGCCTTCTCAAATTCGTCAAAGAGCACCACGCAATACGGACGACGACGCACCGCCTCGGTGAGGCGCCCGCCTTCTTCGTACCCAACATATCCAGGAGGCGCGCCAATGAGTCGAGCCACCGAGTGTTGCTCCATGAACTCACTCATGTCGATGCGGACCATAGCGGCTTCGGTATCAAAGAGATACTCAGCAAGCGCTTTGCACAACTCGGTCTTACCAACACCCGTTGGCCCAAGGAACAGGAACGAACCAATCGGGCGGCTTGACTCACCAAGACCCGCGCGATTGCGACGCACCGCCTCGGCCACTGCTTCAACCGCTTCGGGCTGACCAACAACGCGCTTGCGCAGATCATCCTCAATATGCAGGAGTTTCTGTTTTTCACTCTCTACGAGCTTGGAAACAGCAATTCCGGTCCAGCGACTAACGACGGCGGCAATGGCGTCTGGGTCAACGTCCTCCCGCACCAGCATGTCGCCAGAAGCCATGCGCTTCTGCAGATTCTCTTGAGCGGCCTTCTGCGAAGCCTCAAGTTTCTTGATGTCGTCATACAGAATGCGCGCGGCCTTCTCAAAGTCGCCTGCGCGTTGTGCTTGATCGGCTTCTACCTTCTTGTCTTCAATTTGCTTTTGCGCGTTGTTAACAAGGTCAAGATCCTTTTTTTCAGCCTGCCACTGCGCAGTGAGGCGTCGATCCTCTTCCTTCAGATCGGCAATTTCTTTTTCGGTCTTCTTGGCGCGATCCTTGCTTTCCTGATCCTTCTCCATCTTGAGCGCTTCGCGTTCAATCTCAAGTTGCATCAAGCGGCGCTTCACACCGTCCAGCACGCTGGGCATGCTGTCGTTTTCAATGCGGAGCCGGCTGGCCGCTTCATCGATCAGGTCGATCGCCTTGTCTGGAAGGAATCGATCGGCGATGTAGCGGGCACTCATTTGTGCGGCGGCTACCAAGGCACTGTCTTGAATGCGGCAACTGTGGTGCGCTTCGTATTTACCTTTGATTCCACGGAGAATTGCAATGGTGTCGAGGACGCTTGGCTCTCCCACATAGACGGGCTGGAAGCGCCGCTCAAATGCCGGGTCCTTCTCAATGTGCGTGCGATACTCATCAAGCGTGGTGGCGCCAATGGTGCGCAACTCGCCGCGACTGAGCGCGGGCTTGAGCAATTGCCCGGCGCCCGGGCTTCCAGAGTTAGCGCCAGCGCTGACGACGGTGTGGATCTCATCAATGAACAGAATGATCCGGCCATTGGAGGAGCTCACTTCGCGAATGACTGCTTTGAGTCGCTCTTCAAACTCGCCTTGAAACTTTGCACCGGCGAGCAGTTGTCCAACATCAAGAGCGACGATCTTGACATCCTTCATTTGTTCGGGGCAATCGCCGTTGATGATTCGCTGCGCGAGCCCTTCCACTACTGCGGTCTTACCAACGCCGGGTTCGCCAATGAGCACCGGGTTATTTTTGGTGCGGCGGCTCAGCACCTGCATGCAGCGGCGAATTTCCTCATCGCGTCCGATCACGGGATCCAGCTTGCCGGCGCTGGCGCGCTCGGTCAGGTCGATGCCGTATTTCTTGAGGGACTCCATCGTGTTCTCAGCGTTCGGGTCGTTCACGTTTGTCATCCCGCTTGCGGCGCGGATCTCCTGTATTGCTTTCGATAGCTTTCGTTCGTCGGCGCCAAGCGTAGTGAGTACGGACTTCGCGGGGGTTTGTGTGGACGCCAGCGCAAGCAGCAGGTGCTCGACGGTGGTGTATTGGTCCTTCATTGACTGTGCGAGCCGATCGGCATCGGTCATGACCTGACTAAGCGCCTGTCCGGGACGCGGCTGGGTGCCCGCAACGGTGGGGAGGCGTTTGAGTTCCGCGCGGGTAACTTCGTGAACGCGGCGCGGATCAATTCCGGCGCGCTCCAAGGCACTTGATGCGGCGCTCCGTGAATCAGCCGTGAGTGCGGCCAGCAGGTGTAGCGGGGAGTACTCCGCGTGACCGCTGCTTGTTGCCAGCGTTTGACCAGACTGGAGCGCTTCTTGCGACGCGTGCGTGAGTCGATCGTTCATAGCGTGGAGTTTATTGATTGTGGCGCGGCTGCCACGGCTCTGCGGGGAATCCGGCAGGTGTGTGTTCGGGGCGCTGGTTGAGCCACGCTGCAAGCCACTCCAGGGCGTCAATCAATCGTGGTCCCGGCCGATTGAACATCTGATTGCCATCAACAAGCATGACTGCATCAGAGAATTCCCCGCGCGCGTGAGCTGCGCGCGCCCGCTCAACTGCGGGAAGTTTCCCCCACCAATCGGTGCGTTCGAGTGCCGGCATGGCTGCACGGACCGCCGCCAGCGGAAGACCGCATGGTGCCACCACGATGCGTTCGGGTGCGCTGGCAATGATCTCTGTTGGGGTCGCAACGCGGCTCTTGCAACCAACGGCATTCAGAGGGTGCAGGCCTCCGGCGAGGGTAATGAGTTCAGGGGTCCAGTGGCCACCAACGAATGGTGGATCGGTCCATTCAAGGAACAGCACCGAAGGCCCATCAACAAATGGCGCACTGCGTTCGCTGGCAGTCCACAGGCGGTCGCGCAACGCAGTCGCGGCGGCTTGCGCTTGCGCGGGGCGCCCAATCGCTTCGCCCACGGTGAGCACGTCATCAAGAACTTGCCACACGGTGGTTGGATTCAAGTTGATGATCTTGGGAACACGCGGCAAAGTGCGCGCGATCCGCTCGACACTGCGAAGGTCAATACTGCAGACATCGCACAGGTCTTGCGTGAGAATGACATCTGGATCGAGTTCGCGGAGTAGATGCTCATCAAGGTGATAGAGCGATTCACCGGCAGCAATCGAGGCGCGAACGGCGGCATCAATGGCGGCAGAGTCAACGGGCGTGCTTTGCTCGCCTGCACTACCAGCAGTATGTGCGATCCGCGCACTCGTCAATATCGGAGCGCGCATGGATTGCGGAGGCCAATCACACTCGTGACTTCGCCCGACGAGCAGATCGCCGCCGCCGGCTACAAACAGCAATTCAGTGGCAGATGGAAGCAGGCTGACGACGCGCATCCGTAAAGCGTATGCAACAGTTAAATAGGTGCCGTTCACCCCTGTCCCCATTTTCGGGGCCTCACTGCGCTACCAACAGCGTGAACACCACGTTCTGCGGAACACCCCCATCTGGCCGCAGGCGCCGGAGAGGACAGGGCCGCGCTCAGCGGCCGTCCTCGTAAGGCGAATGCGGGCCAGTCTGCGGGCGCGCGGTCGAAGTGAGTTCAGCCGCCCCCCGCCCCCTCCGTTGCGCGCGGGACCCTCGGACGCGGACGGCTGCGCTCCACAAGGTTCCGCTTCGCCTCGGGCGAAACTGTTCGTCCGGTTGGCACCCACGAGGCGTACGTCCAACTGCCGGACTTCTCAGTTTCACACGCCGCTTACCGAGGATCCCGTGCTCACTGTGGGGGCTCGCACACGGAAGGCGCTTCTAAGCCAGGGATTGTGGAACACCCCCATCTGGCCCGCAGGCGCCGGAGAGGACAGGGCCGCGCTCAGCGGCCGTCCTCGTAAGGCGAATGCGGGCCAGTCGGCAGGCGTGATGCCTCAACGCAACCCAGCACGCAACCGTGATGCCACAACGCGCCCCAGCACGAAATCGTGACGCATCAACGCGATCCCTGGTCGCACTCGCCGGAGAGGACAGGGCCGCGCTCGGCGGCCGTCCTCGTAAGGCGAATGCGGGCCAGTCGGCAGGCGTGGTGCCTCAATGCAACCCTGCACGCAACCGTGATGCCACAACCACGACCAATACGAACCCATGACGCATCGCCGCAACCGCAACCGCAACCGCAACCCCGCAGCCCGGTATCTCGCCCGTGCCGACATTTGCTTACGAGGCCCGAGATTCCGTTGGTGTCCGTGTTGCCGGCACCCTGGATGCCGCGTCGGAAATGGCCGCATTGGCGGATCTGCAGTCGCGTGGGCTTTCGCCAACGAAGGTTGCCGAGCGTCGGGCCCCGCGGTCACGCGGCGTTGGTGCGCGGGCGTTGGCGAATTCGTATCGCCAACTTGGGGATTTGTTGCGCGCCGGGGTTCCGTTGTTGCGTTCGCTCCGGTTGCTCGGTCGTGGGAAGTCCAACGTTCGACTTGCTGCAACGTGGCAATCGATCGCCGATGCAGTGCAAGATGGTGAACGGCTTGCTGAGGCGATGGCTCGATATCCCGGAGTGTTCCCCGATGTGCAAGTTGCCATGGTGCGGGCTGGCGAGCGGGGCGGATTTCTTGAGGATGTGTTCGCACGTCTTGCCATCTTCATCGAGAATCAGGCGGAGATGCGCAGCAAGGTGGTCGGCAATCTGATCTATCCGGTGATCCTGCTGGCGGTCGGCTTTGGAATTGTGATTGCCGCGCTGATCTTCTTTGTTCCCAAGTTCAAGAAATTCCACGTCAAAGGTGAACTGCCACTTCCAACGCGATTCCTCATGGGCGTGAGCGACATCTTGGTGGAGCGGTGGCCATGGTTGTTGCTCGGCGTGGCAGTGCTAGCGGTGGCTGCCTGGTGGGCGTGGCAGCGTCCCGCGTTACAACGTCGCCTGCGCGATGCCGAACTGCGCGTGCCGCAATACGGCGCATTGATCCGGGCGATTTGCGTAGCGCGATTCACGCGCGTGCTTGGAACGCTCTTGGCGAATGGAATACCCATGTTGCAAGCGATGACCATCGCGCGCGACGCTGCTGGACATCCGCGACTGGCGGAGAGTGTGGAACAAGCCACTGAAGCTGTTCGTAGCGGCGAACCATTGGCACAACCGCTGGCGGACAGCGGGTTCTTTGAGCCCGATGTTGTAGAGATGATTTCCGTTGGGGAGAGTGCGAACAATCTTCCGACCGTGCTCGGCGGCGTGGCGGACACCCTTGAGAAACGCGTGGATCGAACCCTAGGAATTGCTGTGAAATTGATGGAGCCAGCCCTGTTGCTGTTCCTTGCCGCAGTGGTGCTTTCCATCTTCCTAGCATTAGTGCTGCCGATGCTTCAACTTGGTGGGCAGGCGTAAGATTGGCGTTGTGAACATTTCTACGAACGCGCCTTCGATTCAACCACACGCTGTCAGTACCAGTCCAAAGCATGGATTTTGGACGGGCTTCAGTGTTGGTTGTGCAGTTTCACTGGTGGGCGCACTGCTCATCGGGGTGATCGCCGTCATTGTTGCAATGGCTGCTGGTCTGAGTTCCGCGCGTGATGAAGCACGTGCTGCATACGCAACGAGTCAAGAACAGCAAATTGCCGCCGGTCAGGCGATTGCCGCGGAGGCTGCTGCGGCACATGCAGCGCAGAATGCGAACGGTGTCATGGCAGATACTGATCCTCCGCCATCCGCCAGTCCACTGGTAGACGCTGGTGGTGATGCCGATGATGCGGATGATGAAACCATGTCGGTCGAAGAGTTAGCAATCACCACTGCTCTGGAAAATGAGGATTACGACACTGCCGAGAGAGTGGCACGCGAGTGGTTAGCACGCAACCCAGAAGATCCGCTGGCCCGCGCTGTGCTGCAGATGGTTCGAATTGAACGCGCGGTGGCGGCAGGGGATATTGCCTCTGCTGATGCACTTCTGAATGAGGCACGTGAGTTGGCACTGGAGCTTGATCCCTTCGCAGCCTTGGGCGTTGCGGATCTTTGGATTGCCGAAGGCGAGCCCGCTCGCGGCCTGGCGATTGCAGAGTTAGTCTTGAAGTCGACTACCGGAACGACCGACGATGCACGGTTTCTTCGCGGCTCGGCGCTTCTCATTCGCGGGATAGCCAAGGCGGAATTGGGCGATCTTGCGGGTGCCGCGAAGGACATCACAGAATCCATCGAGCTTGCGCCTGATGAGGAAACCGCCGCAGACTGGCAGCAATATTTGGACCAGATCCGTGAGAAATCACGGTAGATCCGCACCGGTACGCCATCGCCGCAACCCCCCGGACGCTTCCCGGTAAACACACCGAGCAGGAGATCACCACCCCAATGCGAACCACTTCAACCCGCCATCGCAACCGTCGCGCCTTCACCATCCTTGAGCTGCTGATTGTGATCGGCATCCTCCTGGCCTTGGGGGGAATTGTCCTCTACAACTTGAGCGGACAGTCTGACAAGGCGTACGAAGGCACGCAGACCGTGCAGATGCAGGCAATCAAGAAGGCGATCATGATGTTTAAGAATGACGTCAAGCGCTTGCCTACGCAGGAAGAGGGCGTGGTGGTGTTGTGGGACAAGTCCGTGCTTGATGACGATTCCGCTGGTCGATGGGCGGGCCCGTACTTGGAGTCCGCAGTGCCCAAGGACATGTGGGGGCATGAGTGGGTGTATGTCTTCCCAGCGGAAGGTGTGGCCGTTGGCTTTGACATTCTGTCGGTCGGACCGGATGGACAAGAAGGTACCGAAGACGATATTTCCCTTGCCAAGGGCAAAGGCAATGCGGATGCGGACTTCGGCGACTTCGGAAGCGGATCCTCTTCTGGCGGCGGCACCGCGACACCGCGGTGATTCCCATGCGCGCGCGCCGCGCATTTACATTGCTCGAACTGCTGATTGTGATCGGCGTGCTGGTGGCGTTGTCAGCCATTGTGTTGCCGTACGGAACGCAGTTACTTGATAGTCAGTCATTTGAACGCACGGTTGACGACACCATGTCGCAAGCGATGTCTGCGCGCGCATGGGCGCAGCGCGAGGGCGCAGTGGTTGAATTGGTTGTGACCAATGATGGCACGCGCATTGAAGTGCGAGCAGTCGATTTACTGCGACAAGCCGAGGACGGTACCGAGGGCGCTGCGGGTGCCGATGGCATGGAGTCCGCGCTGCGAGGAACACGAAAAGCCCAGCGTCTCAAGGCGGAAATGGAACGCCGGGTTGCCGATGTAGCCAACCGCGCCGGAGCAAGTGCAGGTGCCTCGATGGGCGAAAGCGGAGCAGGCGGCGATGGGGGATTCGAACAAACGATCCAGGAATCATGGGCTTCGCGCGCACTGGAGTTTGGAATGCACGCCGGGACCGAAGCGCCGTCGTCGGAAGCAGAGCGGTCGGAATTTTCTACCGCGGCAGGCGACGAACGAATTGCGCTGTTTCTTCCGGACGGAAGTGCTGCGGCAGTGCGCGAATTGTGGATTCAAGCGGGGGCGCGGTCGACTCGGATTTCGATCGAACCACTCTTTGGTGAAGTGCGGCGCATTGATAGCTCCGCGCCGGTTGCCAAATCCGGGCCAGCCGATCGCTCGCGCGATGGTGGCTCACAGTCGCGGAGGAGTGCGCCATGAATCAGCGCGGCTCCGTGTTGTTAGAAGTGCTACTTGCCACCGCCGTTTTTTCATTCGCAGGCATTGTGGTGCTTGGTGTTGTTGATGGCGCTGTCGCTGATGGTGCGCGCGCAGCACGAAGGTCACTGGCGATGGACGTTGCTCGATCACAGTTGGCGCGCATGGAGGCAGGAATTTCTGACGACTCACAAGATGATCGCGCGGTGCCTGGACTGCGAGTGGAGTCACACATGGAGCCCTCTGATTTCCCTGGACTAGCGCTCGCGGTGGTCGAGGTCTATGACGAGCAGCCCGATGGACGCAGCGACGAGGCAAGCAACGATCCGCCACGGCTAGCGGTACTTCGGCAATTGATGCGCGGTGACGGCGGCGGCGGTACTGAGCGACCGGAGGTTTCCCGATGAATCGCCGCCGAAATGCCCGTGGATTCACGTTGCTAGAAGCACTGATTGCCGTGGGCATGCTCATGCTGCTCCTTGGCGCGCTGGCAATGTTTGTTGAGGATCTCACGCGCACTCGGCAATTCTCGGCGCGCACAGCGGCGCAGACTCGGTCAGCCGATGCGTTGTACAGCGTGCTGGAAGCAGCACTGCAAACGGCAGTCGTTGATGGCGGGCCGCTGGGTTCGGGAGTCACTGGAACCGATCGGTCAGTGCGGGTTCTTTCGTCGCGAACCGATGCGGGCAGCGGCAGCGTGCGCGAACTAGCGCGTGCCGCGTTTGCTGCGCTGTCTGCAACAGAAATCGGTGAGTCGTCAGGAAACATCACCGTTACTCGTGGCGGAGCATCAAGCGTGCTTCCCGCGACGGTGCGAGCCATGCGCGTGCGCTACTGGGCAGAGGGTGGATGGGCGGACTCATTCGACTCACTCTCGGCGGGTTCGCTGCCACAGGCAGTGGAAGTAGCGCTGTGGTTTGGAGTAGCGGCCGCGCCATCGGATGAAGACGATTTTGGGACACCAGATCGGGTTCGAACGATCGCGGTTCCCGATGCAGCGGGCGCTGATGGCGCGAACTTCATGCCGGAGGCCGGGCAGTGACTTTGTATTCCACCAGTCGAATGCCCAACACGCGCGTCGCCCGACGCGGGGTAGTCATGCTGGCGGTGTTGGTGGTGCTTGCAGTTGCTGCGCTTGTTGCTGGTGGATTACTTGCTGCAGCAGAGGCAGAACATGCAGGATTGGCTGCCATGCGTGATCGAACGCAACAACGCGCCATCGCCTGGAGCGGCTGCCAAGCAGTTGCCGCACTTCTTTCGGCGCAGCGACAGACGATTGCGGACGGTGAAACTCCGGAATTGCCTGACGAAGTGTTGCTCTATGAAGCCGACGGCGCACAGGCGGTGGCTCGGATACTGCCGGTTGGTCCGTCCGGCGAACGATTGGTTGCAGAGTGCGCGAAATTTGCACTCGCAGGTCTTGACCCGGCAGTGCTGGCCGCCACTGGAGTGATTGATGCCAAAGCCGCTGCTGCAGCAGTGGCACGCGGCGGAAGTGCGGACGCGATTGAGTCAATCGTGCAACCGGAAGTTGGTTTGACTGCCGACCGCGTGATTGGGCCAGTAGCCGCAGGCATTGCTGCAGGAGTTCGTCGACTGCAGGACAGTAGCGCCGGGTCTGGTGCACGCGGTGCTATTCCGGCGCGGGTTCGGACGTTGGCGGTGGCAGATGTAGCAACGCCGTTTTCAGCACAGCGTGCACTTGGCAGCGGCGTTGCAGGCGCCATCGTTCAGCGTCAGGCACTTGGCGCATGGAGCAGCGAAGGAATGTCGGCAATTGACGCGCAAACGGTGGGAGGTACCGCAGAGCGCATGCGCAGCGCGATTGGTGGAGAAACACCTACAAATCAAGGTGATTTAGTGCGCGCGATGCGCCTATCACAACTTCCAGTTGATAAGTGGAGCGCCGTACTTGATGCAGTGATCGCTGGAGATTCAGCGATCGAACGTCGACAGATTGACATTGCCAACGCGCCCGAGGAGGTGCTTCGTGCCATTCCATCGGTCGGTACAGAGCTTGCAGCAAAGATGATCCAAGCACGCGCATCGCTCGCGGCAGGTGAACGCGCGCAATTGGCATGGCCAGTGACTTCGGGGGCATTGACTCCGGAAGAGTTTGAGGCAATTGCCCCATTCATATGTGCGCGCAGTTGGTTGTGGCGCACGCGCGTTGCCACAGGCGTTGTGGACGGCATGCAAGAGGGCAGTGCCATGCGCGGCATTGAGGTGTGGGAAGTAGTCATTGATCTTGCGGAAGATCCACCGCGATTTGCGAGTATCCGTGATTGCACATTGCTACCCATTGCCTCGGCGTTAGCAGAGCAGGAGCGAACCGACCAAGTAACGCGCGGAGAGCGTGGGCGTGTTATGACGGAAGCGGTGATTGATGACGAACTTGAGAGTGACGTTGCTAGCACCGGTGGAGATATGCAATCCGACCAAGAATCTCAGGCGTTTGCTGACTCTGGCAGCAATCCAACCATTGATAGTTCTGCCGATGAATCAGTCGTGAGCGGAGCGGGCGCCGGTTCAGCAGGTGACGCGGCTCGTCCACCAGCGCCGCGCCCGTGGCGGTCACCAGCTGCAGATGCGGTTCGTACCGCTGATGCGGCGCGCCGAGCGGAGAACGATCAACGCCAAGCTGCGCAGCGCGAGCGTGATGCACAGGGTGCGTGGAAACCAGCGGGCACGGCAGCGCCTGAGGCGCGGCAATGGACGACATTGGCCGATCGTGAGAAACAGTCGCGCGAGGCGGACTCGCGCGGTTGGAGCACGCTTGCCGATCGCGAGCGAGCGGATCGTGAAGATCGTTCTGGGAAGTGGAAGACACTTGCCGATCGCGAGCGGGATGACCGAGACGCGCGATCGAAAGAATGGAAATCGCTCGGCGAACAAGAAAGCGAACGACGCGAAGCACGCGACGCTGAAGAGCGCGCGCGTCGTAAGGAGCAATGGGCATCCACGCCACAGAAATTCCGCACTAAGCGGTGGGACGACAAAGATGTACCGGCAGATCCCGCCGGAGTTGCATCCCGTGCGCAGGAATCCGGTAAGGACGAGGAGCAGGCGACGGCATCGGGTTCTTCGACAGGTGGGCTGTCGGGACGATGGCGCCGCCGTAGCGATTCGAGTCCGTAAATACCAGTGAAATCACAGGTAGCGATCGATCTTGGACACCGACGCCTCCGCGCGGTGGAGGCAGTCGTAGAACGCGGCCGTGCCACTGTGGCGCGGTGCGTGGATATCGAATTGCCAACGGAAGTTATTGACGGCACCGATGCGGTTCGTGGCGCGTTTGTGGCTCTCGCACTCCGCAACGCGGGTATTGCCACGGACCGTGCCACCTGGACAATTGTTCGCGATCGATTGTCGTTCAAGCGATTGGTGTTGCCGGGTGCAGAGCGCGACGAAATTGCCGGAATGGTTCGCCTGGCCATGTTGCGCGAAGCGGCAGTCTCTGCTGATGCAGTGGTTGACTTTGTTCCGATCGGTGCAGAGGCATGGGCTGTGGCAGCTTCGGCGAAAGAAATTGCCGCAGTGCGAGCGATGGCCGTTGCCGCTGGAATTTCTGTTGAGCGGATTGCGCCGCGCACATTCGGAACCGCGTACCTGTTGGAAACGCTGCCTGCAGTTGATGCGCGCGCCGATGACAACGATGCTCCTGATGCAGCCATCGATCTGTGCGGCGATGCGGTGGAACTGGTAGTTGCGGGCCGTGATGGACTGCGCGCAACGCGCGGTGCCACAGTTGTTGACCCGGATGCCGACGCAAGCGTGACCGAAGCACGTCGTTCCTGGAGTGGATTTCGCTTGCAGCAGCCCGATCAACGGCCAGCAGCAATTGACGTGATTGGCCCAACAAACGTGGCCGCACGCGTAGTGGTGGCGCTGGCGGGTGACACCGGTCTGCCGGTTTCGCACTTGGCTGCACATCCAGACGTGACATGCACAGTGGATCCGGGCGCCGCATGGCCGCTGGTTGGACTACTGCTTGAGGGCGCGCGCAAGCGTGAGCGCATTGACTTAGCAAATCCGCGTCGCGCGCCAGACTTGGCGGCGCGTCGGCGTATGCGGTTGTACGCAGTGGTTGCGATCATTGGAATTGCTTACGCCATGGGTTGGACCATTGGTCGCAAGGAGCGGGGCACCATCGAGGCGCGCCGCACCGAGTTGCGCGCCAAGGCTGAAGGTGCGCTTCTTGAGCATCGGCAGTTCAAGCGCGATGAACTGCGCGTGCGGCATATTGAGGCGTGGACCAATGCGGATCTTCCGTGGCTTGACTCGTTGGCATATATCGCCGGATTTGCGCCAGACGCATCGCGCGTAGTGCTGGCTGGTTGGAATGGTCAGGCGCTCTCCGACGAGGCCACCGTTGCCAAGGACGGGACGATGAAGATTCCATCGGAAGTTCGGATTGCCATCGATGCTGAAGCAGCTGATCGTGCCACTGCTGATGCGTTGCGGGAATCATTAGTTTCGAAGCGTGACTTCAATGTTCGTCCCACCAGCGCAGAGGGAAAAGCGGGGCGCCGTCTGCCAGTGGCTGTGGAAATGGTGATCGATTCGTTGGACGGCCCACCCGTGCAGCGTCCCGCCAGTGCCGCAGTATCAAGCCGCCGAGGTGTGCGATGAGTAGCACGGAAACCTCAAAATCAACAGTAACCGCATGGCGTGAGCGCATGACCGCGCTTGTGCCGGTGCGTCTGCGCGTGCCGCTTTCATGGACCGGTGCGGCGTTGATCGCCGGAGCGCTCGGTTGGATGATTCACGGCGGGCGCCTGACATCATTCTCTGGATTTGATCGTGCGGGCGCAGAGGCTGACATTGCACGCACCAGTGAATTCTTGCGCAGCGTTCGTGAAGAGCGAGATCGACGCCCGGAGATTGATCGACGGATCGCCGCCGCAGTGAGTCGATCACTTGGCGAGCGAACGGATGCGGTTGATACTGCGTTACGAGCACGGCTGAATCGCATCGCCGAGGAGACCGGTGTCCGTGATCTGATGGTTGCCACCGGTGCGGTAGTGGAGCGCAAGTCACCGGCTCGCCAAGAATTCGTGCGCCTGGCTCTTCCGCGGTCCATGCGTGATCAGCCGGACTTTGTGGAGTTGCGCGCCACTATTTCCGGCGAAGGCGCTGTTGATCAAGTGCTTCGCTTGGTGTACCGAATTACGGTAGACCCAATGTTGAAGCGCGTGGAAGCCATCAAGTTTGATCCGATCAAAGATGGCAGTCGTATGCGAGTGACCATTCGCCTGAGTACCGCGTTTGTTCCCGGGTACGAGCCCGCGGCGCTGCCCGGCGCTCCAAGCGCGGAAGCCCTTGCGGGATTCTCAAAGTACGCCGCGCTGGCTGCACGCAACCCCTTCCGTGTTCCATCAGCAACCGGCTCCGGAGCGAACACGCTGGTGACGGCGCAAGCAACGTCCCTTGGCGCGGCCGCGGCCACCACCGAAGTTGCCGGCGCAACCATAGCAACTGAGCCGGAGATTCCCGGCGGATTTCCATACGGACTATGGCTTCTCACCGGTGTGGTTGATGGCCCTGCCGGTACGGAGGCGTATTTCAAGAACGCCGGCAACGGCGAGACACGCGTGCTGCGTGTCAACGAATCGATTGCGGAGTTTTCGTTCATCGGCCTGGATGCCGATGCAGCGCGGATAGTGGCGGGCGGCGCGACGTATCGCGTGCGCGTTGGAGAAAGTCTGGAGGCCCGCGCGCTTGAAGCGCCGTGAGCAGGACACGACACATGAACACGAAGATATCGAACGCCAGCCGAATGATTCCAGAGGTCCTTGCAGTCCTTGCAGTCTCTGCCACCACGCTCACGACGCCGGTGATTGCAGCGCACCCAAGCAACGTGGCCAACACGAGCGCGGATCCAGCGGCTGTACTCGCACCAGCTGCGCGCGTTGCGCCTATGGCAATGATTGCTCCCACGGCAGATGCAGCGTCCACTATGCAGGATGCGCCAGCGCCAACATCTGGCGGCATTCGCTTTGCGTTCAAAGGTCAGTCATGGGACCAGATTCTTGACTATTTCAGTCGTACTACCAGCTTGCCAATTGTTCGCGAAACGGAAGTGCCGAAGGGATCTGTGGATTTCATCAGCGCACGCGCGTACACGCTGCCGGAGGCACTCTCCACACTCAATCAACTTCTGCAAACACAGAACGTGATGTTGCGGGTTGAGAAGGACAAGCTGTATTTGCAGAAGCTTTCCGACATGAAGCGGGAGAACATTCCTACCTTTGTGAATGAACTTCCCGCAACCGTGACTGATGACACCATCGTCACGCTCATGCTTCCGTTGAAGACCGCGCGGGTTGGCCCGATTTCCACGCAGCTGGCCAATTTGGTCGGCACGTACGGATCCGTTACCGCGCTTGAACCACAGAATTCCTTGATTCTGGTGGAAACGGCGGGTCAAGTGCGGCGCATGCTCAAGATGATCGATTCGATCGATCATGCCGAGCCCGACAATGAAGTGCGTTTCTACCCACTCCGTCACGCCAAGGCGAACACGCTGATCGCCAGCCTCTCATCACTGATTGGCCAACGGCAGGTTGAGTACGTGATTGGTGCAGACGGCAAGAAGACGAAGATCGAAGAGAGCAAGATGGAAGGGCTCTCGATGACCGCTGACGAGCGCACCAACGCGATCGTTGCGCGCGGGGTTCGGTCGCGGTTGTTGCAACTTGCTGACGTCATTGAATTACTTGACGTTCCATCTGGCGGATCGGCTGCTGCTGGAGCGCCCGGCGCACCCGCGGCGGTGACACGCAGTGTGCGAACCGTCATGCTTCGCGGCGTCACCCCGACCGAGGCGAAATTGCGCCTGGACGAGCTGTACGCAACGCTTCCCAAGGAATTGAAGCCCACGGTGTTGGCGATGGACGAGGTTGGGAAGCTGGCGATTGTTGGACCGTCGCAGAGCGTTGCTGAAGGAGCCGCATTGATCGAAGCGCTCGATGGTGATCGCCGGGTTCCAGGCAGCGCACGCGTTGATGACATTGATCCGCAGACCGTCACACTCATTCCACTTCGTAACGCCGACGCCACCAGCATCATCCCGCAAATCCGTGATCTGCAAACCGCTGCGCAGCGCAAGGTAGTCACGATTGCCGCAGGCCCCGATGGCCGCAGTGTCATTGTGAGCGCACTCTCCAGCGAGAGCGACCAAGTGCGTCGCATCGTTGACATTCTTGATCAAGCCGGTCGCATCGAGCGTCGCACGCAGGTGCTGAAGGTGCAGGCAGCCAAGCCCGCCGACACCATCGAGGCTGCCAAGCGCATTCTGGCTTCTGAGCGGGATCCACGTAGTCCAGAAGGCGCGCTTGACATTGATGTGGCACGCGATGGCCGCACCTTGACCGTTGCGGGAACCCAAGCAGCAATCGCTCGGTTTGAGCAGGCGCTGAAATTAGCGGAGCAAGCCACGGTGGTTGAGCGTTCTACTCGCGTGTTTGAACTGAAGTACGCGCAGGCGTCCAAGGTGGCGCCCGCATTGCAGCAGATGGCAAAGCAGATCCTGACTCCAAAGGATGGCACGCAGTACTCCGAGCCACAAATTGAAGGGATCGACACGCTTCGCCAGTTGAGTGTCACGGGCACTGAAGAGCAATTGAAATCCATTGCCACGCTGGTCGCCACACTGGACCGCGCGGACCGCACCGGGCGCATGGTGGCAGTGCGCCAGGCCAAGGCATCTGAAATGGCAACGTCAGTTCGTGATCTGGTTGCCAAGACGCAGGTGGACGATCCATCTCACCCGTTCACTCCGCCAACGATTGAACCGATTGAACAAACCAATTCACTGTGGATTGTTGGCGAGCCAGCGCAACTTGCCGCGGTCGAAGAAGTGATTCGGCAACTTGACACAGTGACCCCGGGACAACTCCCGCCTCTGCGACTGCTGCAGGTACGTGCTGCGGATGCAAGCCAAATGGCGCAGTTGTTGACGGCACGTTACGACCAACGCCCTGCAGACCTGCGCCGCGAGAAGCCAGTCCGTGTCGACGCGGACACCGCCACCAACACGCTGATCGTGACTGCTCACGAAGATGTGTTCCCAGAAATTCGCGAATTCATTGAGAGTGTCAATCGCAGCGGAGAGAAGGATGGTCAGCGCGAGACGGTGATCATTCCGTTGCGCGTTGGTCGAGCGGTGGAAGTAGCAGCGGCACTCGACAAGCTTTATCCACAACCACCGATGCCGCTTGATGCGCGCGGTCGTCCGCTTCCGCATTTGCAGAAGCAGAAGGACATCTTCATCAGCGCTGATGCCGCTACCAACACAGTGATTGTTGAGTGCCCAGGCGAACGCAAAGCGCAGTTTGAAGCAATCGTTGCGCAACTTGACCGCATTGAAGCGCCACCGCAAGCCGGTGTGCGCACCTGGCGGATCGATCGCGGCGACCTTGACAAGATTGCCGCCAGCATTCGTGGACTCGCGCAGAGTGGTGCGTTGGCCGCGCCATCGGTGGCTGGTCGCAAGAGCCCAGAAGTCACCGTTCAAGTGGAGTCTGCGAGCCGAACGCTGATCGTCACTGGCGACGAAGCGGCGTTTGCCAAGGTTGACGCGGTGGTCAAGGAGTTACAGGGTGTGCCTGCCGCCGGCTTCAAGACGTACGTCCTGAAGAGTGGCCGCACCGACCAGGTCAGCTCGCTCCTCAAGCAAGTGCTCACTACCCGTGCTCGACGCGACATTCCTGGTGGCGAGAGCCAAGTGGAAGTGACCAGCGATCGTCGTACTGGAACATTGATTGTCAGCGCACCGGATTCATTGATTGCAGTTGCCGATCAACTGGTTGCACAGCTTGACGCGGCTCCGGCGGTCGCTGGCGCCGACACTCAGCAAGTCCGCGTGCACGCGCTGACATTTGCGGATGCCAATCAACTGGCGCCTGCGCTGCAGCAAGCTTCTGCTGCCATGCCAAGTCCGGCAACACAGGATCCGATGAAGGTTTCCATTGTTCCAGCGACTGGATCCAACGCGCTGATTCTCACCGGAATCGCTCCAGATCTTGACGCCATTGAGAAACTGATCGACCCGCTTGATAAGAATGGAACGGCGGATACCGCGCAAGTGAAGACGGTCATGCTGAAGCACGCACGCGCTGAAACGCTTGCACCTTTAGTGGAGAGACTGCTCTCCGATCGCGCCATGATGAGCCTGCGCGACATGCCGCAGAGTCTTCGGCAGGAATACTTGCGCCGCGGTATCGATCGGGCTCCGGTACGTGTTGCCGCTGACACTCGACTGAATGCAGTCATCATCAGCGGCCCCCCTGCGGTATTGGAAACCGCCGATCAGATGGTGGCACAACTTGACGCAGAATCTGTACCGCAAGGTGGCGCGCAAGAAGTGCGAGTGGTCACACTGCGTAATGCAGAAGCAGCAGAAATTGCGCAGAGCATCACGCAGATGTTTGCCAACGATCCATCGGGCGCCACTGCGCCATTGGTCACGGTCAATACCAGCTCGAACAGTCTTATTGTTCGTGCCACCCCGGCACAACACACGCAGATTGAAGGCGTGATTGAGCAGGTCGACGCTGCAGCAGGGGTATCGGGCCGCGAGATGCGCACGGTCGCCATTGATCCCTCACGCGGCGACGCTTCAGAACTCGCACGCATGTTGGAGCGATCATTGAACCGCGAAGGCGGCGGTGGCGCAGAAGTAGTAACGATGGAAGAGCTGATGAAGCGCGCACAGCAGGCCACGCCTGCCTCTACTGGTGCGCCCGCCTCTGAGCTTGGGTCCACCTCGCCATCCTCTGCTGCACCCGCACCTACAGCGACACGCCCCCCCGCAAATTCGCCTGCGCCCGCTGCGAAGCCGGCTGCACCCGCCGTGGTCCCCGCAGTTGCGCCTTCCCCCACAACGACCAACCCCGCCGTTCCAGGACAGCGCGCCACTCCGCTTCCGCAACCGAGCGCACGTTCGCAAGCCACTCCGCGCGCGCCGCGATTTGCAGCTGCACTTCTTGCAACGGCGCTTGCGCAATCGAGCGGCGGAATGAATCAGGCGGCAGTGATCGACCAAGAAGATGACACGCGCGTCACCATTACTGTTGATCCAAAGACCAACAGTTTGGTGATCGTTGGTTCAAAGCGCGCAGTGGAGCGCGCGCAGCGACTTGCTCAGCAAGCGCAGCAGTCCATCGCGCCGGCTGGAAGCGTGGTGCGCGTGGTGCAGCTACCTGCTGGTGCCGATACAGCCGCGCTTCGCGAGGTGGTGCTGCAAACAGTGGCAGTGATGACCCCCGCCGGCGGGCGCATTGGTGACATCGCTCGTCGCTCATCGGTAGTTGCTGATCCACAAGGTGGAACGCTGGTGATTTCTGCACCCGAGCGCGACATCGATCAGATTCTTGATGCCACCGCAAAAATCGTTGCCGGTGCAAAGGGCACTGAGCCCACCAACAAGCCGGTTCTTCGCACGTTCACACTTTCGCAAGCGCGGGCGGTGAAGTTAGCGAACACGCTGCAGCAATTGTTCGGCAGCCGCCGCGGTGCTAATCCGCTTGCCGCTCCGCAATTTAGTGCCGACGAACGTACCAACACGCTCATGGTCACCGCCTCTCCAACAGCACTTCTCGAAGTAGAGGAGTTGGTTGCCAAGCTTGACACCGGTTCGCCCGCCGCGGACGTTCAGGTCAAGACCTTCGTTCTTACGCACGCGCAAGCGGATGAATTGGTGTGGACACTTCGGCAGCTGTTGTCGGCTCGAACCGACTCGCAGGGAATTCGTCTTGATGCTGACCGGGCGAGCAACCGCTTGATTGTCGCGGGAAGCGCAGACCAGATCGCCACTGCAACGCAACTCTTGGCAGAACTCGACCGACCATCCGATGTGGTTCGCACCACCGAGTTCCTGACGCTGAAGCACGCGGAAGCACAAAAAGTTCGCGAGGCACTCGGCTACTTCTATGGCCCTGATGCGGTTGATGCTGAGACCCCAGGCCGCCGAGCGGTACGCATCGTCACTGACCCCGCCACTAATTCGCTGGTAGTAAGTGCCCCCAAAGAGGAATGGGACGGCTTACGTTCCATGATCAACAAGCTTGATAGCGAAGATTATGACTCCAACTTGCAGCTGCGGGTCTTCTCATTGCGGTACGCGCAGGCAACCAGCGTAGCCACCGCCATCAACACAGCGTTCAAGGGCGACCAGCAAGAGCGGCAGCAGGTAGCGCCCGTCGGACCCGATGGTCGACCGATGCGACAAGCCCCGGCGTATCTCGTCAAGGGCGAGAGTTGGGTGAGTGCTGTGGCGGACGCGGGGACCAATTCGGTGATTGTCAGTGCAAGCCGCAAGAACCTCAGCAAGATTGAGGCGATCGTTCAGCAGTTGGATGCAGAGCAAGTGGCCGACCTTCCCGCGCCGCGTCTGATTCCTGTACTTGAAGGACACAGCCCCACGCAAATTGCCGCAGCGCTTCGCACGGTTTTTGCGCCAGCCGATGGCCAACCGCGGGGAATTCATTCGCCGCGCATCGTGCCGGATGAGACAGCTGGAACCATCATCATTCGCGCTGATGACAAGGACTACCAAGACATGGCCGCACTGGCCGCGACGCTGCAGGGCATGCGCCCAGAAGCCAGTGGTTCGCTGTTCATGGTGGAGTTGAAGCACCTCTCCGCCGATGCCGCTGCGCAGACCGTCAATGGTCTTGGTCTGACGTCTGCAGGTGCCACTGATCCGAAAGGACGAGTTGTTCGTGGACCCGTCAAGGTGTTTGCGGTGCCGGGGCGGAACTCGTTGGCGATTGCTGCGCTTCCAGAAGATCGCGCACTGATTGCCGATCTGGTCGCTGGCATCGATACCGAGCCAACGTGGGCACAGAGCGAAGGCGAGTTAGTGCGCCTCAGCAAGGCGGCAGCGCCTGCGGTGGCAGAATCACTGCAGAAGATGATTGATGCTGCGGCAACGCCTGGGGCAAATAGTCTTGCCAAGGCGTTGCAGGAGCAAGTTCGGCGTTTGCGCATCCGTCGCAGCGGCATGCTGACCGCGGACTTGATGTTGGACCTCACCAAGCCGCTCAAACTCGTGGCTGACGAGAAGACTAATTCGATCATGGTGACGGGTGCCAAGGAAAATGTAGAAGCGGCACGCGAACTGATTGCCATGCTTGATGACGTCCCAATGACCGGCTCAGTCACCATGCGCATTTTGCCGATGCGGAACATTGACGCGCAAGAGTTTGCCACGGTGGTTCGTGAACTGTTCACGCAGGGCAAGGCGCTTGGCAAGATTCCCGGCACGGCGCTCACTGGCGCACCACAGGGTGATGTTGGAACCGCGCTCGCCGATGACTTTGCGCTCACCGTAGTCGAGCGCACCAATACCGTGATTGTTGCTGGTCGCGACGAAGCGGTGGCACTGGTGGAAGCCATGCAACAGCGGCTGGACACCACCGATGCTTCGGCGGCTTCAGCCGTTCGTAGTTATCCACTAAGTCGCGCCGGCGCCACGGCGGTCTCGCAGCGACTGGAACAGTTCTTCAATGCCCAAGCGGAACAGAAGAACTTTCGCCCAGAAGACAAGGTTCGTATGGTCGCTGATGACCGAACCAACACATTGGTGGTGAGTACTTCACAGCGAAGTTTCTCAGTGCTTGAGGAACTTTTGAAGCAACTCGACCGGGAAATCCCCGCTGATCTGCGCGAACTCAAGCTGGTGCAATTGATGCACGCCAGTGCTACACGTTTGGCCCCGCTCATTCAGCAACTCATGGATTCGCGCCTTGAGCGCGTGCGTGCCGCGGAGCCACGCGCCGCTGACTTGCAGAAAGTGACGATTCTGGCTGACGAACAAGCCAATGCGCTGCTGGTTTCCGGTGGCGCCGATGCGTTTGACGTCATCAAGGGAATTGTTTCGCAGCTTGACACGCTCGAGCGAACCGATGTTGCACCCCTGCACGTATTGCCTATGAAGCGCGGCAACCTTGATCGCGTTGCGACCGCCGTCAATCAAATCATGGACCGCCGTTACGCAGACATGCCGCAGACCGTTGCCAAGCGCGCACGTCCCTTGGTGATGACCGACCCGCGTTCCAACTGCTTACTGATTGCGGCAACAGAACCCGATTTCAAAGACATTGAAAGTCTGGTGGCGCGCATCGAGGAGCAGCCCACGGACCCAGCGGTCGCTCTTCATGTCATCCCGGTCCAAGGTGTTCGGGTGGAAACTATCGCGCCGCGCTTGCAGACGGTGATGCGCGAACGCATGGCCACGCTTGGCGACACAGCTCGTCCCTCGGACCGTATCTCCATTGAGAGCGATCTTGCCACCAACACGCTGATTGTGGCTTCCAGCCACGAGAACGCAGAAATCATCAAGCAGTTGATTGATAGCCTGAAATCAGTAGGAAACGACAGCGCACTCACCCGTGACTTCCAGACAATCCAGCTGAAGAAGAGCCGAGCCACAGACATTGTCCAGTTGCTCGACAACATGTACATCCGCGAAGAGAATCGCCGTCGCGGCAACGACAGCGTGCGCGCCATTGTAGATAGCCGGACCAATGCCGTGATTCTCTCGGGTGCTGGTTCGGACATCACCACCATGAGCAAGATTGTTGGCGAACTGGAAGCCACCAAGCCACTGGAAGTAGTGGAGATCAAGTACATCCAACTAAAGAGTGCCAACGTACTGGAACTCATCAGTCTCATTGATAGCGTTCTTTCCGGGAATTCCTTGGCTTCGCGGGGTACGCAGCAGGCGACCATTGTGCGCTATCTCAAGCAAATGCCCGGCGTCGATACCGAGAGCGCGGAAATGGAGATCAACGCCGCGGTACGGCAGTCGATCAGCTTGACTCCGGACATTCGCTCCAACACGGTGATCGTGCGTGCGCCCAAGGACTCCATGGACTTGGTTGAGAAGATGATCGAAGACCTTGATCACGATGACAGCTCCGCCCAGAATGTGCGCGTGATCCGCATGGCTCACGCCGAAGCAGAGAGCGTCTTGGAAATTCTGAATGAACTGTTCCGCTTAAAAAAGCAGGGAAACCTGTATGTTCTGAAGCCGCGCGATGGTGGAACGCCGCCCTCTGCCGATGGTGCAACGCCCGGGACTGCTCCAGAGAATGCGGGGCGGTCTACCACGATTGCTGGACTTGAACTCAACATGGTCCCTGATGAGCGCCAAGAGCTTTCCATTACCGTGGACCCGCGCACCAATAGCTTGCTAGTGAGCGGTACCCCGAACTATCTGAGTGCAGTGGAGAAGGTAGTGAAGGAGTTGGACACTGATCAATTTGGTAACCGAGATCAGCATATTGTTCGTCTGAAGAACGCAACCGCTATCGAGGTTGCAGAGACGCTCACTAAATTTGCGGACGGCGAGCGCAACAAACTGCTGGAGGTGTACGGAAACAATCGGCAAGCTGCATCCAGTCGTCTGCTTGACGCACAGGTCACCGTCGTTGGCGATCAGAAATCAAATTCAGTGCTGCTCACCGGCAGCCCGCGTTACGTGGAGAAGCTGAAGGGTGTCATCAAGGAGCTTGACGTTGACCCGCCGCAAGTGTTGATTCAGGTGATGTTGGCCGAAGTGACCTTGGTGGACAATGAGGACATTGGTATTGAATTCTCACGTATCGACTATGGCGATGGCTATTACTCTGCGGGCGGATTTGGCCTGAATAAGACTGGATTTGGCACGTTGCAGCCCAAGGCTCCCGGTCTAGTTGGTCTCGCTCCAGCACTGTTCTCAGGTATCGGAATTCCCAACATCGCCGTGGGCGGACCCGACTTTGATTTGCTGATCAACGCATTGGCATCACAGAACCGCGTGCAGATGCTTTCCAACCCAAGCGTCATGGTGGCGAACAACACGCGTGGTCGTATTCAGGTTGGTGAAACCATCCGAGTTCCTGATGCAGTGACCGTCAGTGCTGCTGGACAGCAGAGCGCAGTGAGTGCGGAAGAAGTGGGCGTCATTCTTGAGGTCACGCCATCGATTAACCCCGATGGATTTGTGAAGATGGCAGTGGAGCCAGAAATCAGTCGACTGAGTAAGCAGACAGTGGACATTTCCGAAAATTTCCGCAGCCCGATCATTGAGCGACGGCGTGCCAACACCACCGTCACGGTCCGTGACGGAGAAACCGTAGTCATCGGCGGTCTCATCAATGATCGCTACGAACGCTCCGACCGCAAGATTCCAATTCTGGGCGACATTCCCATCATTGGCCTGGCGTTCCGGCAAAAGACCGAGACAACCGCCAAGACAGAACTGCTAATCGTCTTGAGGCCGCACGTGGTGCGCACGCCGCAGCGCATGCAGCAGATCACCGAGGAGTCGGTCGGTCGTATGTCGTTGCAACCTGGTCTCAAGGAACAGATTCGCAAGGCTGAACTCAAGGGCACCCAAGGCAGGTACAACGACAAGGGCGAGTGGGTTGATCCGATTGGCGCGCCATCCGAGGGCCCAGCCGCCGATGGTGACGCGCCTATGCCAACGAACGGCGACTCGACGCTGATCATGCCCGTCACGTCAGAGCCTGGCGAACAAGTCACCACCAAGCAACCCAACGGCAGCATCACCATTGGTCCCAAGTTGCCAGCACCCAGTGCAGAACCTCCGTCACCGACTGATCCGACTACACCAAAGGCACCATGAATTCCTCGCCATACATCTGCCTTGCGCTCGGTGCGTTGCTCAGTCTGACTGGTTGCGAGACGGTTTCCAAGGAAACATCGGACGGTCGTCCCATGCCGCCGCGCGCGCGCGTTCCACAGACGGCTCCGGAGGGCGTGGCGGTCAACGCGATGAGCGTCTTGTATGCACCGAAACCAACCGATAGCGACGCTAACGGCCGCCCCGATCGGCTCAGTATTGAGCTCTACCTCTTTGCACGGCCGTACCCAACGCCCATTTGGCGCGAGGGCACTTTGAATGTCGCGGCGTATCGCATGGGCACCGCGGGTTCGGCAACGGCGCCGGGCGATCGCCCAATTCATGTCTGGAGTATTCCCACGCGCGATCTTGATCTTGGCAGATTTCGCAGCCTGATCGGTGAGGGATATCGCTTCCAAGTTTCGCTCCTTGATGATGGCGGCAATGATCGCATTGATGGCACGGCCATTGACTTCGTGACATGGTTTCGTCCATCGTCTGGCGCGGCGCCCATCTGGTCGGACGGGGTTCGCTCCATTGCCTTTGAACCAATGGCATCCGGCGAGGTTCGCCAGTAAAAACGAAATCGCCCGGCGATGAACCGGGCGTTTTGTGTTCACTCAAAGAGTCAAACTGGGAATCTAGGATTCGAACCTAGACAAACTGAGTCAGAGTCAGTTGTGCTACCGTTACACCAATTCCCAAATCGTGAACCAAAGATTCTAGCGCGGGCATGCCGAAGGGGGAAGCCGCTGTTCGATGCCGATAAGGCCAATATGGACGCTCTTGCAGCGTCCGCCGCACATCATTTCAGCCGCGATCTGTTAGACGCTCGGAGGCGTAGCGGCGGCCGGCGCGGTACCAGTGGCAGGCGCAGCACCCGTAGCTGGCGCAGCACCGGTAGCCGGCGCGACACCCGCAGCAGGCGCAGCACCAATAGCCGGAGCAGTACCCGCAGTACCCGCAGGCTTGGCGTCCGAACCCGCAGGCGCAGCGTCGCTGGTTGGCGCCGGCATCGGTTGCGGTCGAATGGCGCGGCGTACCGCTTCGTCAGCCTGCATTCTTCGCTCGAGGTCAGTGATGCGTGCGCGAGCCCTGGACAATTCATCTTGCGTCGCTGGATCCGCGGCCGCCGCCGCTTTCGCCGCCGCAGCACTGCTTGCAGCGTTCGCGGATGCCTTGGCTGCCGCAGCCGTCGCTGCCGCACTGGCCGCTGCTGCAGCGGAGTTCGGCCCTGGCGCACTTGATGCGCTTGCGGGAGCTACCGCGTCCACTTGCCCAACGGCGCGCAGCATGTGCTTTGCTTCCCAGGGAATGAGCGTGACATCTGCTTCGCGCGTTTGACCCGCGCGAACGATCACGAATTTCACATGTTCGCCTGGCGCAGCGGCGCGAACCACCGCGCGAATGGCGTCCGGTGAAGCGTTGCTTGATCCATTGATCGCCACAATGACATCGTGCGGCATGACGCCGGCCTGCTCAAGCGCAAGACCAGGGATGACTTGTGCCACATAGGCGCAGTCCGCGCCGGAAGGCGTGGTGTGTTCAGCATGAAGATGCGCAAGAGTCGCCGGCGGCACTGCTTCAAGTCGACCACCGAGCATTGTCTTGGGTGCCGTCAATGTGGCACCATCGCGCGTGTGGTAGACGCCCGGCGCATCAACTTTCGCTCCGTGTTCTGGTGTCCAGGTATCTGGAATATCAAGGCGTTCAATCACTGTGCCTTGGTCATTGATCACGGCCACATGATTTCCCTTGCGCATCACGTGGTTCGGCGGGACCGGCTGCGAATCCATGAAGACCTCAATGCGGTCACCACTGAACGCCCGCAACTCCCAGCGATGCGCTTGTCCATCGCGCGTTGGGCGCGTGTCGGTTGGGCTTTGCGCAACGGCGGTCGGTGTGTCGGCGGTCATTTGCTTCGGTGCGGTGGCAGGTCGTTCCACGGCGGTCGCGAGCTCATCCGCTGGCTCTGCGGTTGTGCTGGCAGCACCAGACTCCCCAGAAACCGACGCAGCGCCCGATGTTTCGGCGCCTTCGGTGGCCACCGATGGCTCAGTTGGCTGCTCGGTGCTTGCGCAACCGGCGAGTGCGAGGGTGATGCAGCACGTTGAGATCAGGGTGGCGCGCATGACGAAGCATGATACAAGCATCATCGCAGCGACTATCTTCCGCCTTCGCTGAACCCCTTGGATCCCATGCTCCCCACGTTCCCCACGCTCCCCACGTTCCTCATGCCTCCCAGACCTCCCATGCTGCTTGCTGTTGCGACCCTCATGCTCAGTGCCTGCGGCGAACACGCCGGCCAGGATGTTGCAAGTGCGGGCGCCGGGGCTACCTGGCGCTGGCGTGCGGAGAGGATGGAGGTCAGCGCGCTGTCAACGCCAGTGGTGGCTCGCGCCGGGCGCGGATCCATGATTGACGCGCGCACTGAGTTCTTCGACAGCGACCGCGACGAGACCAAGGCCGTCGGCCAACTCACCGTGGTGGTGCGCTTTGATAGCAATGAAATTGGGCGCCAGTCCGCCGATCTTGCCGGAGTTGGCGGCCACGCCCGCGCTTGGGATTCAGTGACCGAGACCTACTCGATGCAAATTCCACTCACCATCGATCCGCTACCGGGACGCATAGTGGTGCTGCAGGCCACCTTTGAAGGCGTTGATGGATCACGGATGACGGCCTCGCGCGAGGTGCGCTGGCCGGAGACCGCGCGATGACCAACGCTGCATCCCTGCCGGCCCCGCGCCGACTGGGGATATTCGCAGCTGATGCGCTGCTTCTTACGGCAGCATTGATCTGGGGCGTTACCTTTGTTGCGCAAAAATTTGCCACCGAACACATGGGGCCACTGCTCTTCACGGGCATTCGCTTTTCGATCGGCGCGGCCATACTTCTGCCAATTGCACTGCCGCGCTTTCGACGCATTGCCTCCGGGCGGGCCCGTCGCAGCGCGCTGCTTGGGGGTTGCCTCGCCGGATGTGCGATGGCGCTGGGCAGCACCTTGCAGCAAGTGGGGATGCATTCCACCAGCGTGAGTAACGCGGGGTTCATCACTGGGCTCTACGTGATCATCGTGCCAATGCTCGGCCTCTTTGTTGGACAGCGAGTCCGCTGGAACGTATGGATCGGCGCCATCTTGGCCGTGGCAGGGCTCTTCTATCTGAGCCTGTACGACCCATCGGGCAGCGCCACCGGAATTTCGATCAACGAAGGCGATGTGTGGGTGTTGGCATGCGCGCTGGCATGGAGTTTCCACGTGCAGATCATTGGATGGGCGGCACCAGATATTGATCCGTTCGTCATCAGTGTGGTGCAGTTTGCGGTGACGGGTGCAACGGCATTGATTGCTTCGCAGATCATCGCCCATGGCTGGCCGACTGAGCCATGGGGCGCACGCGAGATCTTTGAATTTGGAGCGTTGCAAGCGGTGGCGTGGCCGCTCGCCTTTGCCGCGTTGCTCTCGACATGCATTGCATTCACATTGCAGACCGTGGCACAGGGCAGCGCGCCGCCCGCGCACGCCGCCATCCTGTTGAGTTTAGAGAGCGTGTTTGCGGCGCTGGCTGAGGCGGTCTTTCTGGTGGCGGGGTGGACGAGCCTGGGCTCGCCCATGACGCGCTGGAAACTGGCCGGCTGCGCGTTGATGTTTGCGGGCGTGGTATTGAGCCAATGGCGAATTCGGGCGCGCGCAGCGGGCGCGTGACGGCAGCAGGTTCCTATACTGCGCAGTCCATGTCCCTTGAAATGTCAGCATTCCCTGCCGGAACACGCATCCGGGTTACCCAGCAGCTCCCCGCGGTGCGCCACGTCAGCACCACCACCATTGAGGGCACGGTGCTTCGTTACCGCCAGTCCGAGACCGGGAGTTGGTTTGCGCACAGTCAACACGATCGCCTCTGGCTTGATCGTTTAGAGATTCAAATGGACGACGGCGAGATCACGGTACTGAACCTTGATCAGTACACGGTGATTGCACCGAGCGATCGCGGGTAAATCAATTACTTTGCTTGTGTTTGCGCATGTTTGCGGACGCTCAATGAGTCCTGCGCATGACCGCTCACTCGTACTCATCCCACCAATCGTGGCGCAACCGTCACCTGCGTTCGGCCAGCGCGCCAGGCGGCGCCCATGTCACGCGCTATGTACTCGTTGACGCCCGCTAGGGTCAGTCGATCAAACTCGGCCGCGCTTTGGGCGAGGTCCATGGCCTCCCCAAGACGCCACAATTGTGAAGCAATGGTGGCAGCCCGAGCGCTGGAACTTTCACCGCTCATGATCAGGCCCGCCTTGGCGCCCACTAGGGCGTCACGGAACTCATCGGCGGTGATTCCCTGCTCGAATCGCTCCAGTTCGTGCATGATGCATTCCAAGGTGCGCGGGGCGCGTTCGTGGGTACTTCCGGCGTAGACCTGCACCAATCCGCGGTCGCGACCAAGTGCGGAGGAGGCGCCGACTGAATAGCAGAGGCCGCGCTTCTCGCGCACCTCGGTGAAGAGGCGGCTACTGCTTGCGCCGCCCAAGATTCGGATGGCCACGCGATGGGCGTGTGCGTCGGCGTCCCGGTCCGGCGGGGCATCGAAACCGATGGCGAGGTGGGTCTGTTGGGTATCAAGCTGCACTAAATGCGATCCACGCAGGGCGGGGCGGGTCTCAACGGGGTCCTCAGTGGAGCCGCTCCAACCCTCAAGCAGGCGTTCCACCATGTCCCGGGCGCGTTCGGGCTCAATATCGCCAGCCATGCCGATCACCGTGCCACCCGGACGGGCGCGACGCGACCATGAGGCGCGGATGCGGTCCTGGGTGAGCGACTGCAGCCCAGCAACGGTTCCGTAGCCACTGCGATTAAATGGAGCCGGCATTGCAAACTCGCGCAGGCGTACGCCGGCAAGGTGTTGCGGCTCGTCTTCCAATCCATTGAGGGCTTGCAATGCAATGGCGCGCACGGATTCCAGGGCATCTGCGTCAAGGTGCGGCTGTCGAACTACCAAGGAAAGTAGGCGCATTGCCTCTTCGATGCGTTCGCCCATGCACAGCGTGGAGAGCATGGTGTGGTGGACTGCGGCTGCTCCGTGGCGTTGCGCACCGAGTGCATCGAACGCATCAGAGATATCGCGACTTGATTTACCCGCAGCGCCGCGCAGGATGAGTTCTGAAAGGACAGTGGCCTCACCCTCACCAGCATCGCCCTCTGGATCACTCGCTGTTCCGACTGGCAGCATCCAGACCGCGGCGCAACTGCGGGTGCCGGGCATGCGCTCCACTACGAGGCGGGCGCCCGAGGCAAGCGTGTACCAACGAAGAAGGTCAGTAGCCATGTGGGAATGAAGGGTAGCAGCGAAGGGGGTCGAGCGGCTGATGTTTGCTGGCGGATGGGTCAGTCAACCTCGCGCAAAGTCGGCAAACCACTCATCGGTCACATGCATTCCCACTGGTTGTTGTACTAACCAGCGTGCCATACGCAGTGCGCCCAGCGCAAAGAGGTCACGGCTGGTGGCGGAGTGAGTGATGATGATTCGCTCGCCGGGACCACTGAATGCCACCACGTGCTCGCCAACCACGTCGCCAGCACGAATAGCATGAATTCTTGCTGGATTAAGTGGCTTTCCTGTACCAGCGGTCACTGCCGCGGCCAAGCTCAATGCGGTTCCGCTGGGCGCATCAAGCTTGCGTACGTGATGCGTTTCCGTGATGTCAATATCAAATTCAGGCAGTAGTCGTGCTGCCTCCATCACCAGTTTGCGGGTCACCGCAACCCCCAACGAAGTGTTGGCAGCCACCATCGCCGGCACTCGTACGGATGCACGTTGGATCGCATCACGTGAGGCCTGCGACAGTCCCGTGGTTCCCACCAGAAGCGCGCATCCCAGCGTGGTTGCAGCCTGCGCAGCGCGCATGGCACCGTCGTCGCTTGAGAAATCAATCACTACATCGGCGCAGCCAGGCAGAATTTCCAGCTGGTTGTCGCGGTCGATTGATTGCGCAATCAGGTATCCGCGTTCGGATGAGATGCACCCCAACAGGCGTTGACCCATCCTTCCGAGGGCTCCATGCAAGACAATACGCAGTGGACGCAAAGAATCTTCAGCAATAGAAGCGAGGGATGACTGAGTGGTCGTCATGGGTGCATTCTCTGCAAAGGGGGCGTGATTTGCTCGGGAATTCTCGATGAATCCGTGCACTTGCAGTGATTTGCAGTTCACCCTGTAGCAGCACGAAGGGGTGCATCAAGTGCACTTTCAAAGAAATCTTATAAAAATTCTTCTCAACC
>JBIKZY010000095.1:0-8416 GCA_044354475.1 Phycisphaerales bacterium | reverse complement strand
GGCAGCGTTGCCGCCGAAGACGCAATTAGTGACTTCGCCCGTGCAATTCAAGAAGTACGCACCGCCACCGAAGCCAGAACGGTTGTTCACCACGAAGCAGTTGCGCACGCTTGCCGCGCTGTTCTGACCAAAGATGCCGCCGCCGACGAGGAACGTCGACCCCTCCCGTAGCGTCCCACTGGTGCCGTTGCGTACGGTGACACACTCCAGTGCCGCGATAGCGGGTTCCCCGCCAGAGAAGCGCACCACCGATGTCTGTTGGCCACCGTTGCCACTAATGATGGACTGCGCGCAACTCGTGCCGCGCACTCGGACTGGCTTGCCCTTGAAGTCAATCGGGCCAGGGAAGATGCCAGCACCCACCATCACAATTCGCATCTCGTTGGTTGGCGCACTGTCGATGGCAGACTGAATGGTTGCGAACTGCCCTGGCACTTGCACGGTCTGGCATTCGTCGGGCTTGCCGTTGGAGTCAATATCAGTACTGATGCCACCAGCGATATCGCACGTATCGGGCTTCAGGTTGCCATTGCAATCAATGCCAGTGGTTTCAGCAACTTGGCAACTATCAATGCGACCGTTCTGGTCGCAGTCGATCGAGGCTCCGCGCGCAGCGAGTTCGCATGTATCAAGCAGGTTGTTCTGGTTGCAGTCAAGCGCAGGTGTGGTGACCAATTCGCAGGAATCAGGGACGCCATCCAGGTCACAATCACTGGAACCGTTGGCAATATCGCAACTGTCAGGCAGTTTGTTGCTATTGCAGTCTGGCGTCGTTCCGTCGTTCGTTTCGACCACGTCCAAGCGACGGTTGCCGTTGCAATCTCCGGACACGGGATCGATACCAACGTACTGAAGACGTAACTGAGTCAGTCCAGCTCCCTTGCATTCCGTGCCGTCGACATTGATTGGGCATGTCAAGGTAACTACGAGGGAGTTACCTGACCCCAGGAGGTCATTGAACTCGCTGCGTGTCAGCGTGATGACGCCGCGATCCGGAGTCGCCGGGCACAGGTTTCCATCGGTGGCAAAGAGTCGGCGCGGTGATCCATCGTTCAGTCGAACGTCAATCCACTCACTCGGGTTGTTGAGATCGCCAATGGCATCGAGTGTCAGCGTGACGGCGCTCTCGGTGTACGGCAGATTTGCAAAGGTATGCGAACGCATGTCAGCGCCGGACGGCGATCCAAGATTGTCAGTGGTGGAATCAACCATCACCGCACCTTGACAAGTATCAGGGACCCCATCGCTGTTGAGATCGGAGACAAGGCCAGTGGCGATCTCGTATCGGTCTGGCAGGTTGTTTAGGTTGCAGTCGGCTTGGCACGAATCTGGAACTCCGTTCGAGTCCGCATCACTACGGGCGCCAGAAGCGATATCGCAACTATCGGGGATGCCGTTGCTGTTGCAGTCGGTAAAGGTTTCGCAGGCATCGCCGATGCCGTTGCTGTTGCAATCCAATTGTGTGGGGTTTGGCACATTGGGGCAGTTGTCGGCGGAGTTTGGAATACCGTCGCCGTCCGTGTCTACTGGTGGTGGCGGCGTAAATGTAAACGTGCTGATGCGCTGATCAGTAGCGCCAGTTACACCGTCCTTGATGGACACGGAAGCAGACCAGAGGATGTTGGTTCCCATGGTGCCGGTTCCGGCAACCACTATGTGGCCGACCCAGATGCCGAAGTTGGCAGCGGCAGCTCCGACGCTGCCAGCAGTGTTGCCGGAAGCAGGGGTGATACCAGTGTTGACGCGACCAACCATGCCGGCAAGGCTCTCAGTGTAGTTGTCGACGGAGGTTGGGTCGCCGGTGTACCAGCCAGCATTGGCAGGAACGGTGGTGCACGCCGGTGATGCTGGTGTGGCGTTCCAACAGTTGCTGGTGAAATTCGGGTCGCCGTTAGTGTTGCTCGAAGCGTAGTACTCGCCACCGTATGCGCCACCAGAGAACGTGCCAGCGGTCATGAAGCTGTCATCAAAGGTGTTGCGGGTGGAGGTGAAACCAGCGGTGTCTGGCTTCCAAGTCTTGGTGGCCAGCCCAAGCTTCTGCTTGAAACCGCCAGCGAGCGAGGTGGAGATGTTCGCGTTGTAGACGTTGAGGAACTTGTCACTCGCGTTGTCGACACCTGCGTAGATGTCGATCACGGTGTTCCCACCAACGGTGCGGACGGAGGTGACAAAGCCAACGAAGCCGGCATTCGCTGAAGCAGCGATTGCAGCTGCACCGATGACGCCGCATGTGATGAATGATTTCATGTGTAATGACTCCAATGTGATGTTTATGTACTAACAGTGCGGTGAGCCCGGATGGGCACGTCATAGTGATTCAGGCCGCGTCGGGCGCTGCTACTAGCCAATGCGTGAAGAGTCGCACGGTGCGATCTATAAATGCTTGAACATTTCACAAATCAATCGTTACGGTGCAGATAATTTCTCCAGAGAACAAGTTCTGAGCCGCCGCGGGCGTGTTGCGCCGCTGCATTGCCCAACTACGCTCACCCCGCCTCCATGCCCTCCCGCCTCCGTAACACTCTCCGCCACGCGTTCGCTGTCGAGCCGCCAGGCCCGGCCATTCCTTCGCTGGAAGAACGCGCCGCGCTCGATCCGCTCATCGCAGAGATTCGTCGGCGTGGGCTTGTGACTCCCGCGGTGTTCTTCCTTGAGAGCGTTGAGCCACTCAACAATGTCGGTGCGCAGGCGTTGCACTTTATGCAGCCGTTTGCAACTGCGGTGCTCGACCCGGTGCGTTATGCAGTGCTCGTCAAGTACTTGGAGCGCCGCGGCAGCATCACGTGGGTCACGCAGGAATTACAGCGCCAACCAGTCGCCTGATGGCCGCTGCTCGTATCGCCGCGCTTTCCTTCGCTTGGGCTGCACTACTCGCCACTCCGAACGCCGCAAGTAACCTGCGCCGCTCATGATCGCCTCGCACGCTGCCTCGCCCACGCCATCCGCCAAGACTCCGCCCACGCCCGACCGTATCCAGGTCATCGTCGCTACGGACTGCGGTTCCACCACCACCAAGGCGATCCTGATCGAACTTGTCGATGGCCACTATCGCCAGACGCAGCGCGGGGAAGCGCCGACTACCGTGGAGGCGCCATTTGCCGATGTCACGCTCGGCGTCACCAACTCGGTCACTGAACTGCAAGAACTCTCTGGTCGCCGATTGATTGCTGACGACGGCACCGTGATTCGGCGCACATCACTCACCGATCCAAACGGGTGCGACGTGTACATCTCCACCTCGTCCGCGGGCGGTGGCTTGCAAATGATGGTCGCTGGTGTGGTGCGGCAAATGACCGCCGAAAGTGCGAAGCGCGCAGCACTCGGCGCCGGTGCGATCGTCATGGACACGATCGCTGCGAATGACAATCGCAAGCCGCACGAACAGATTCAGCGGATTCGCGAACTGCGCCCCGACATGGTGCTCCTCTCTGGTGGAACCGATGGCGGCGATCAAAAGAAGGTGGTGGAACTAGCGGAACTCATCGCGCCCGCAAAGCCGCGGCCGCGCTTTGGTGGCGAATATCAACTGCCAGTGATCTACGCAGGCAACAAAGATGCCGCGCCCGCCGTGGCTCGCGTCTTCGGTGCGGGCTTCGATCTGAGCATCGTTCCCAACTTGCGCCCGACGCTGGAAGCAGAGAACCTTGGCCCTGCGCGCGACCGCATTCATGATGTGTTTCTTGAGCACGTCATGGCGCACGCACCTGGCTACGACAAGCTGATTTCATGGGCCGACGCGCCCATCATGCCGACCCCCGGCGCTGTCGGTGACATCTTGCAAACCATCGCGCGCAAGCGGGGAATCAATGCGGTTGGCGTCGATATCGGCGGCGCAACTACTGACGTATTCAGCGTCTTTGACGGCGTGTTCAATCGCACCGTGAGCGCAAACCTGGGCATGAGTTACTCCATCAGCAACGTGTGCGCTGAAGCCACCATGCCGCGCATCATGCGTTGGGTGCACTTGCCAATGGACGAGCGCGAACTGCGCAATCGCGTCAAGAATAAGATGATTCGCCCGACCACCATTCCTCAATCACTTGAGGCACTGGTGTTTGAACAAGCCGTGGCGCGCGAAGCATTGCGCTTGAGTTACGAACAACACAAGGCGTTCGCTACCACGCTCAAGGGCGTGCAACAACAGCGCACCGTGGGCGATGCGTTTAGCCAGCAAGCCGGCGGCGGGACGCTGGTGAACAACATGAAGCTTGATCTCTTGGTTGCATCAGGCGGCGTGCTCAGTCATGCGCCGCGCATGGAGCAGACCGCGCTCATGTTGATCGATAGTTTCGAGCCTGAAGGCTTCACGGAACTCGCGAAGGATTCCATCTTCATGATGCCGCACTTGGGTGTACTTGCAAGCGTGCATCCCGATGCCGCGATGGAGGTCTTTGAGAAGGATTGCCTGATCTTCTTGGGCACCTGCGTTGCACCGCACGGCGAAGGAAAGCATGGAAAGCAGTGCTTTTCGTGGACGCTCTCCGGGGCACGCAGCGCGCAAGGAACCATGGCGGTGGGCGAGATGCAGGTGCTTCCGCTTGCGCACCACGAATCCTGCGAGATGACGGTGAGCCCCGAGAAGGGCTTCGACATGGGCGCTGGACCCGGCAAGCCAGTGACGCGCACTGTTCGCGGCGGAACAGTTGGGCTGATTCTTGACGCGCGCGGTCGTGCGATTGCTGTGCCGAATGCAGAGAACGAACGGCGCGCCACGATTCAGAAATGGCTGACCGCGCTGCGTGTGTATGAGTGAAGCGCGGACATGGTTGATTAGTACGGACAAGCGGTTGATTAGTACAGATAGATAGACACTCTTCGAGCAGACACATGGCTAAAGCATTCACACCTGGACTCACCGTCACTGCCCGCACCACCTACCGCGCGCGGCGCGTGTTGCCGATTACTGGTGACGTGATGGTGGCGCGCGGCGCGCAAGTGAACGCCGATACGGTGGTGGCACAAACGTTCATGGAAGGTGACGCATTCCCCATGCGCGCGGCCAATCTCTTGAGCGCAAACCCTAAGGAATTGCCTGGATTAATGCTCAAAAATCTCGGTGATACGGTGGCGAAGGACGAGCCAATTGCACGCTCCAAAGGCATCTTTGGAATGATGAAGACGGAAGTGAAGTCCGCCGCCGACGGTGTGCTCGAAAGTATTTCTGATGCCACCGGCATGGTGATCATCCGTGGGCCGCAACATCCGGTGGCAGTGCACGCCTATGTGGCCGGCGAAGTGATAGAGGTGATCGCTGGCGAGGGCGTGGTGATCGAGAACGCCGTGGCGCTCATCCAAGGAATCTTCGGAGTCGCCGGTGAAACGCACGGGCCGATCGCGATGGCGAACACTGCTGCAAACGACATACTTGACGAAGCACACATCACTGCCGCTATGAAGGGCTGCGTAGTGATCGGCGGCGCGCGCATGACAGCCGCTGCAATCAAGAAGGCAAAGACCGTCGGTGCGGCGGCTATCGTCTCGGGCGGCATTGATGATCAAGACCTGCGCGACTTCTTGGGTCACGACATCGGCGTTGCAGTCACCGGCAGCGAACGGACCGGTATCACGCTCATCATCACTGAAGGCTTTGGTGATGTTGCCATGGCGGCACGAACCTTCAACTTGCTCGCTTCGCACGCCGGACGCGTCGCAAGCGTGAACGGCGCCACGCAGATTCGCGCGGGCGTCATGCGGCCAGAGATTGTGATTCCACTCGACGCGGCGCACCATGGCTCGGGTGGCGGTCCAGCTGCAGCCGCGGGCGGCGCCGTCGCTGGAGTGCTTGAAATAGGCACTTCTGTGCGTGTCATCCGCGATCCGTACTTCGGCGTACTGGGCACGGTGGCTGCGCTTCCGGAACAGCCGGCGGTGCTCGGGTCCGGCAGTCGCGCACGCGTCCTTGAAGTGGCGACGGTCGACGGATCGCGCATCACTGTACCGCGTGCCAATGTTGAAGTCATCGACGGCTGAGTACGCGCCGCGAAATTGCCGGGCGGTGATACCCCCGACCGAGTTCATCTTTGGTACACCCCTCGCATGTCAGTGGCCACCATCCTCCTTCTGGCGCAGGAAGCCGGCGCGGAGAGCTCCACAGCAGTGAATTTGTTCATGCCCGGCAAGGGTGTGCTGTTCGTTGCGTTAGTGGTGGTAGTGGTGGCAGTCCTCGGTTCCATTTTGTGGGCGCGCGCGGGGCACTCGATTGTTGTTCGCAAAATCGCTGGACTTGATGCCGTTGATGAAGCTGTTGGCCGCGCCACTGAAATGGGGCGACCCATCCTGTTCGTCCCCGGCATTCAGGACATGGACAACATCCAGACGGTGGCAGGTATCACCATCTTGAGCAAGGTTGCCAAGACTGCCGCCGAGTACGACGCCGACATTGAAGTACCGAACACCCGCTCCCTGGTGATGACTAGCGCGCGCGAGGCTGTGCACGCCGCGTATCTCTCCGCAGGTCGCACTGATTCATACAACCCCGACCGTATTTATTACGTGAGTGATGAACAGTTTGCGTTCGTTGCATACACCAGCGGTTTGATGGCGCGTAAGCGACCGGCTGCGTGTTTTTACTTCGGCTGTTTCTTCGCTGAAAGCCTGATTCTTGCGGAAAATGGCAATGCCATCGGCGCGATCCAGATTGCCGGAACTGCCGAGACCACCCAGCTTCCATTCTTTGTTGCAAGCTGCGACTACACACTGATTGGCGAAGAATTCTTTGCCGCAAGTGCGTATCTGAGTGGCGAGCCTGATCAATTGGGAACGCTGCTTGGGCAAGACATGATCAAGGCGTTGGTGTGGGTGGTGATTGCGGGTGTCACGCTGGTGGCAACCATTGCCGCTGTTACTGAGTCTGCCGGAGTCACGCAGTTCATCACCGACCTACGCATATCGATGGGAGGCGGGTGACATGAGCCGTACCGTCGCAGCCCTGGTTGCATCCATCGCCGGCTTGGTGATGGTGTTGACAGCCTTTGTACAGCCGCTCGGATTCCTTGGGAGCACGGTGGTGGACTGGTTCAACGTGCTGGCAGCCATTGCGTTTGTCTTGGGCGGCGCCAATCTTCTGAAGATGAATCTGATGAAGATCAGTGCGCGCGAGGCAGGCTGGGGATACTCAGCGGTCACGCTCGCAGCATTCTTACTGACGCTTGCGGTGGGCATCTTGAAAGTCGGCGTACACCCCGATGCGCTGCACCCCAATGTCGCCTTCTCTGGTGACAAGGAATTGGTCGGTGCACCCTTCTGGTGGCTCTACGAATACGCGATGAGCCCCATCACCAGCACGCTGTTTGCACTGCTGGCTTTCTACGTAGCCAGCGCCGCATTCCGCGCCTTCCGTGCAAAGAACACCGCGGCAATCTTGCTGCTGGGCACGGCATTCATTGTGCTGCTTGGCCGTGTGTACGTGGGCGTACTGATCACCTCATGGATCCCCGCCGACAACGCGTGGGTGGCATGGTTGCGCCTAGAGAATCTCAGCAGCATCATCATGAGCGTCTTCAACAACGCCGGTACGCGCGCCATGATGATTGGCATTGCGATCGGCGTGGCGGCCACGAGCCTCAAGATCTTGGTCGGCCTCGACCGCAGCTACCTCGGGCAGGGCGACTGACATGGCATCAAACGAACACAACATCAACGCCCGCCATGGCACGTTCCTTTCTCGGCTCGATGCGATCGACCGCCGCTGGATCTTCTTGATGATGGCGCTGGCCGTTGCTGGCCCGATCATCTGGGTGGGCATCACTGGTAAGACATTCCCAGAAACTCCAACACCCGCAGTGCAGGGTGCCTTCGACGCTATTGAGCGATTGCCAGAAGGCTCGCGCGTGTTGGTCTCCTTCGACTTTGATCCAGCCAGCGCTGGTGAGTTGCAGCCGATGGCAACCGCCATCATCCATCATTGTGCGATGCGCAAGTTGCGCATCTGTGGGATGACCTTGTGGGCGCCCGGTGGCCCGCTGATCGGGGCAACATTCACCGATGTGATCGGCAATGATCCGACCTACGTGTACGGCGTGAACTTTGTTGACCTTGGCTATCAATCCGGCAACGAAGGCGTGATGAAGCAGGTTGGAACCGACTTCCCACGCGCCTTCCCGAGCGACGCACGCAGCACACCGTTTGCGCAGGTTCCGATGCTCAAGGACATCCAAAAACTCACCGACTTTGACCTACTGGTCAGCGTGAGTGCCGGATATCCAGGTTCAAAGGAGTGGATCCAGTACGGCGTGTCACCGACCATGACCGGTGGCAAGCCGCTGCCCTTCGTTGCGGGTGCCACGGGGGTGCAGACTCCGCAACTCATTCCGTACTACCCCGGTCAAATGGCTGGCGTGTTGGGTGCCATCAAGGGCGCTGCGGAATATGAGTCGCTGGTCAACACCAAATTGCGTTCGATGGATTCCGGAAAGCC
>JBIKZY010000094.1:0-8440 GCA_044354475.1 Phycisphaerales bacterium | reverse complement strand
GACCGATCCAACAACCACCGCGGCAAGACAGACCCATGCGGTGGCGTCACTCGGTTGCGCTCCCATGACTACGAGCGGTCCCACAACGCCACCGACCGAATCGATGCGCTGCATCGCAGCTCCGCCCTCGCCCGTCGGAACGAAGATCGCGCACTCGTCACCAAGACCAAGGACGGTGAAGGCGCGGTCGGGTGCCTCAAAGGTTGCTAATCGCAACGCCGCGGATGCACCCAAGTAATCGATCGAACGCTTGTCGCCCTCCAGCCTGACCAGCGCCACCCCGCGTGCTGCGCCGCTCACCAATTGCATGAATCCCGGTCCGGCAGCTGCCATTCCGGAAGGCGCCCAGTGCCCGTCAGCGGAGCGCACCGTGGTGGCCCCGACCGCATCAACGAGCGCCGGCCGTCCGGCCAGCAACGTCAGGCGCACACCGGCAGTTGCCGGAGCATCAGCCGCAGCAGTCCATCCGCGCGGCCCCAGTTCCTCAAGCGTTGTACCCGCCGCGCCCGCCCGAAGCGCGAGCAACCGATCATCCAGCGCGGCAATACCGCGCAATTCCCCATCGCCCGGCAAACTCGGATGGATGGCCATGCGCGTCGGCGGGTCTGAATAGAAAGCCCCAGTGGCAGGATTGCGAACCGCACTCACTGAATACACATCGCGACGCGCACCAACGCTCTCTGGCGGCAGCACAATCCACAGTGTGCCGCGCAAGGCTGACATCGCTTCCGGCGCGCGTGGCAGCGTGAACGCCTCGCGCACACAATCGCAATTCATAGCCGTTGCATGATGAAGGAGCACCCATTCGGTGCCGACGGCACGCGTTCGTTCAACCACAAACCAGGCGTGCATTCCGTCCGACGCACCGGCCAGCGTTCGGTCGCCCCCGGCATAGGCGGGACGACCCATGCACAACGCAAGCAATCCAACAATGCAGATCCCGCACAAATTCAACCCGCGATTCATTTCGCTTCCTCCATCATCTCTGGCGTGAATCGTGCGCGCAGTCCATCCATGTCATAGAGCGTAGGTCGGTCAGCGGCCTCTGCGTCAGCGCGTGCAGAATCAATTGCGATGGAAAGCGCGGTGACCCCGCCCTCACGGACCGCAACTAATCGACGCGGAATGCGCGGCCATGCGCCTTGTGCAACGCCAGCGGTCTCCACCAACATCAGTTCACCAAAATCAACGCGCGAAGAATCGCCCGCGTTCCACTGCGCGCGCACCGACCGCGGCTCCAGCGTGCTGATCGCAAATCCGGCCTCCACGCGAACGCCTGCGACGGCTTCACCGCCAGCGTGTTCCAACTCCACCCACGCCAATCCGTCGCGCACCTCCACCACCGCGCCCGCGCGCGGGATTAACGGCGCGATTCCAAGAAAGCGCGGATTCGCCACTTGCGCTTCACGCGCTGCTTGCGTTGGCGCGCTTGCTGCAATCATTCCCCACACCAATCGCGAAGGCGCGGTCTTCAGTTCAAATCGCCACCAGCGCGTTCCATCTGAACCGAGCCACGCGTGGCGATCACCAAATTTACTGATGCTTGCTGCTACGCCGCGTCCAGCACACCAGCGAATATCCGCGTCACCCTGCTCAAAGTGGCTGCCTTGTTCGTCGGTCCAGCGCAATTCCGCAATCCCGCGCGCGTGCAAGAAACGAAGCGTGCCAACGCGGGCTTGCTCACTGGCGGTGATGGCCTCAACCGTGGGCGCCGCTGCCACCGGTGCAGTGGACGTACCAGCACCCGCAGTTGCCGCAGCACTAGGCGCAGTGGCCGCAGCACCAGGCGCAGTGGCATCGGGCACGTCCATCGCGCGCGGCGCGCATGCGATTGGCACGGAGATCAGGAACGACACTAGCAGCACCGGTCGCCGCAGCGCAGCGTGCCATGATTGCAGACCGCTCACAGTTCGCTCTGCATGACCTCACCGAGATGCTCGGAGAGTTCTTGCAGGTCCTCGTCGCGCAGCCGCGGATTGAGAACGCGGATCGGCGCGATGGTTTCATCCATGCCCCGCTTCTGCACCAACCACCATTCCGCGTTCTCTTGACGATCGACGCGGACGTGGCGCAACAATCGCTTGCGCAACAGAATCAGGCACATCAACCAGCGGTAGGCGATGCGCTGCGGACGCTCGTCGCCTTCCAGGCGGTCGAAGAGTTCTAAGAGTGTGTCATCGTCCACAAGGAGGCGGCGCTTCTGGTCCGGCTCCGGCGCCGTGGTGCGCCAGAAGCAAACGAGTCCCGCGGGGCGCGAGCCCGCGCTCCATGCATCCACCGCAAAGTCGCGGCGCACAAATTCGTGCCCACTTTCGTCGCCTTCCGGCGCGTCGCACAGGGTGGCCACGATCGGCTCACCCGGCACAAGCGCGCGGCCATCGGCGGCGCAGGAGGCGGTGAATCGACCAAGTTGAAACGAACCGGGGACGCGTGACATCGTGGACGCATCGTAGTACGGAGCGGCACCGGAGGCATCCACCTATACTCGCCTCACGATGCTCGAACGGATAGCACAGATCTTCCGCGGCGACGAGCGCCTCGCCATAGCGATCGAGCTGGTGGTCATTTGGGCGGTGTTGTTCGTGGCGCTCCGTTTCCTGCGCGGAACCCGGGGCGCGGGCGTCCTGAAGGGCGTCATAGCCATACTGGCAGCCATCATTCTGAGCCTGCGATTTGCAGGAAGTGGCAGCGAATCCTTCGCGCGCCTGCGCTTCATCGCCGAGGCCCTGGCCGGCACCCTGGCGTTGGCCCTGGTAGTGATATTTCAGCCCGAATTGCGGCAGGCACTCATCCGAATCGGCCAGTCGCGCTGGCTTGCCGGCGGCAGCCGTCGCTTCACGGAAATGGTTCCCGCGGTCGACGAAGCGGTGGAATTCCTCAGCCGAAACCAATTCGGCGCGCTCATCGTCATCGAACGCGGCGTGCCGCTCGGAGAAATGACCCGCACGGGCGTTCCCATCGACTCCATCATCTCTGCACGACTCTTGGAATCGGTGTTCTGGCCCAACAGCCCGCTGCATGATTTAGCCGTGGTGGTGAGCGGCAACCGGATCGTGGCGGCCAACGTCCAACTGCCGATCGCCGATGCATCCATGGTGCCACCGCGCCTTGGCTCCCGGCATCAAGCCGCGGTGGGCGCCACGGTGGAAACCGATGCGATCGTGGTGGTCGTCAGCGAACAAACCGGTGCGATCCGCATCGCGCGCCATGGGGGACTCTCCGAACCCATCGCCTACGACGAGTTTGCACGCGCCCTGCAAGCAGCGCTGACTGCCGACGAAGACCAGCCCCCCGTCACTGAGCCGCAGGAGGCCGCCTCATGAAACCTGCTGCAAAGTGGCGCTCGGAAGTGATGAACGCGGTGGCGGCGGCCGTCATCGCGCTACTCATTTGGGCCTACGCCAACGATCGAACCCGCGAGTCTGCATCCGTTGCAGGCACGGTGCGTCTTGCTCCCGCCGATCCGCGCGTGCAATTTGTAGAACCCTCCACCGCAGTGTCCTTGGCCGTTGAAGTGCGCGGCTCACGGCGGGCGATTGAAGCGTTTGAGGATGTCTTGCGCTCTGGCCTCCCGCTCGCCACTGGCGGAGATGGTCTGCCAGCAGAGGCAGGGACCCATGCCGCGTCCTTCCGCGAAGTGCTCGCCGCCAATCCGACAGTCATCGCCACCGGCGCTGAAGTGCTCCGCGTGCGCCCGGAGTCACTGCGCTTCGAAGTTGGATCACTGGTCACCGAGCAGGTACCGATTGCGGTGGTTCTGCCCAACGCTGCAGTGCGCGGGGAAATCTTTGCCGATCCACAGGTGGTGACCGTCACCCTGCCCGACGCGGCACGCAAATCGATCGGCGCGCTCAGCGTGGACGCAGCGATTGACACCAAGAACCTGGAAGCCGGCAAACCTCAACAAATCGATGTGGAACTCCGCTTGCCAAGCACGCTCGATCGCTGGAAGGAACTGTGCCGCGTGGTGCCGCCTCGGGCGCGCATCTCCTTCGAACTGCTTGCTTCGAGCAACGAATACACCGCCCCCAGAATCGCTGTTCGTATCACGCTTTCGCCGCAGACTGCCAGCCGCTGGGACGTCACCGTTGTCCCCGGCTCCGAATTCATGACCGGCGTGGTCCTCACCGGGCCGCGCGCGGCCATCGACTCAATCACCACGGGCGCGTTTACGCCCGCCGCAGTCATCGACCTTGATGAGACGCCCGTCAAGGTTGGCACTGCCGAGTACCCGGTCACCTTCTGGCGCCTTCCAGAGGGCGTCACCGTGGTGAAGAAATCAGGCGACGCCGCACCAGCCACTGCCACGCTTCGGCTGTTGCCGCGCGACCCAGCGGTGTCGGTCAAACCGATCACGCCGACTGCGCCAAACTAACGCGCCCGCGCGCCGCACACAACCAGCGTCACACCGCTGCGCGGATCGCGTGCCAGTTCTTCTTTCCACGTCGCAAGAGCGCAACGCTTCCATGCAGCAAGTCGCGTGGCGTCAGCCGTGCATCGGCTGCTGCCTTGGTGCCATTTACCAGCACAGCGCCCGCCTGTATAAAGTCGCGCGCTTCACGCTTACTCGCTGCAAGCGTGGTACGCACTAACAAGTCGGCAAGCAAGATGCCGTCACCACCCAATTCGCCCGGCTCCAACACCGTGCATGGCAAGTCTTCTGCAATTTCAGCGATCGTCCGCGCATCAAGTTCCGCCAGTTCACCTGAATAGAGCGCACGCCCAGCAGCCTCTGCATTGCCGCGTTCGGTGGCACCATGGAAGATCTCGGTCATCTCGTTCGCGAGTACTCGCTGCGCCTCACGTTCTTGCGGACGCTCCGCAGCCGAGCGTTCCAACTCAGCAACGCGATCCTGCGGAAGAAACGTGAACCACTTCAGAAATCGAACCACATCGGCGTCGGCCGTGTTCAACCAATACTGATGGAAACGAAACGGACTGGTGCGATCCGCGGTCAGCCACACCGAACCCTTCTCGCTCTTACCGAATTTCCCGCCATCCGCCTTGGTCACCAGCGGATTAGTAATTCCATACGCCTCACCCTGCTCCATGCGGCGGATGAGGTCAATACCACTGACAATATTGCCCCATTGATCTGCGCCGCCCAGTTGAACCGTGCAGCCCATCGTGCGGAACAGATGCAAGAAGTCATAGGCCTGCAAAATCATGTAACTGAATTCGGTGTAACTGATGCCCTGCTCGCGCTCTTCCAAGCGGCTCTTCACCGAATCGCGCATGATCATCTGATTGACGCTGAAATGCTTGCCAACATCACGTAGCACATCAAGGTAACCAAGGGTGCGCAGCCAGTCGCCGTTGTCAACCACCGTTGCGGCGCAGGTGTTCTGTTGTGAAAAATCAATCACGCGCTCAAAGATGGTCCGCTGTCGGGAAACGTTGTGCGCCACCAACTCGGGGGTCATGAGTTGTCGTTCTGCACTCTTACCACTCGGGTCCCCAATGAGGCCAGTACCGCCACCCATCAACACCACCGGGCGGTGCCCGGCACGTTGCCAATGCGCCAGCAATTTCATCGGCACATAATTGCCCACAGTGAGACTGTCGGCGGTGGGATCGAACCCCGCATAGGCAATTCGACCGGGCGTTGCCAGGTATGCAGGGAGCGTTTCAGCGGTGGTTTGGTGCAGCAAGCCGCGCCAAGCGAGTTCATCAAGGAATCCAAGCATTTGGCGCAGCGTACTCCGAGGAAATCCCCGCGCATTCGGTAGCATTCCACTTACCGGAGTGCGCTGAGCACTCGCGCACGCTTCATCCCCCGTTTGTGGATTCATCCATGAAGATCGCGCAAATTCGCGGCAACAGCGTAGGTCCTTGGATCGGCGGCGAAGACCTCAAAGACGCCCATCTCGTCCTAGTGTTTGGCGATTGCAACTATTTCCAAGACCCAGCGTGCTTTCACCGCCTGTCCGAAATGTTTCCAAACGCCTGCATCGCCGGCTGCTCATCGGCGGGAACCATTCTCGGCAGCGCCATCACTGACGATGTAGTGGCCACTGCCATCAAGTTTGCAAACGGCAGTGCACGCCTCGCTGTTGCGGATGTCACCCCAGATACTGACATCCGCGCGCTTGCCGCCGGACTGATGGAACAACTGAAGGCCGACGACCTGCGCCATGTCTTGGTGTTCTCCGACGGACTGGCCGTCAACGGAAGCAAACTTGCCGCCGGACTCAATGGATATGGCGTAACGGTAACTGGCGGACTCGCCGCAGATGGCCCACGCTTCGAACAAACGTGGGTCATCGGCAACGCCCCCGCGCGGGCCGGATGCGTAGTCATCGTTGGTCTGTATGGCGATGTTGCCGCCAAGACTGGAAGCGCCGCAGGCTGGCAAGAATTCGGCGCGGAGCGCATCGTGACGAAGTCGGTTGGCAACGTCGTCACCGAAATTGATAATCAACCCGCATTGAGTCTGTACAAGCGTTACCTCGGCGACTTGGCCAAGGATCTACCAGGCAGCGGCCTGCGGTTCCCGCTGAGCATTCGAACGAATAAGCACGAACCATCCATCATCCGCACATTGCTCGCGGTCGATGAAGCGGCGCAAAGCCTGACCTTTGCAGGCGACGTTCCGCAAGGAAGTCTGTGCAAACTGATGCGCACCGAGATTTCCAGCCTCATCGATAGCGCGGGATCCGCTGCCGAACAAGCCAAACTGGCCACGGACAAGCCCATTCTGTGCCTCGTGGTCACCTGTGTCGGCAGACGACTAGTGCTTGGGCAACTCACCGAAGACGAACTGGCAATTGTGGAAACCACTCTCGGCCCGAACGCCAAACTCGCGGGCTTCTATTCGTATGGCGAACTTGCACCCTTCAGCGACGTGCTGCATTGCCGGCTGCACAACCAGACGATGACACTGACCACCATCCAGGACAAGGCTCCCTGCTAACCATGCATCGCCTGCTGTTACGCCAACTTCAGCGTCACCTCGGCAAGGATTTCGTACCCGAGGGAGGTTGGCCGCAGTTCCTCGGCGCAGTCAGCGACCACTATCAAGTTTCCGATCAGGAGCGCGTGCTGCTCGGCAACGCGCTGGCCGTCAATTCCGACGAATTGACCGCTGCCAATCAACGCCTGCGGGCTCAGTCCGAGCAAGAACACGCCCAGTTGCGCGGCGTGATTGACTCCATTCCCGACCTGATTTACTTCAAGACACCGGAAGGTATCTACCTCGGATGCAATCAAGCGTTTGAGCGTTACGCCGGACTGCCAGAAAGTTCGATCGTCGGAAACACCGCACTCTCGATCTTCGATTCCACCACGGCGCTCAAGATGCGCGCGCGCGATACCGAAATGCTTACCAGTGGCAAAGCCGTGGTCAGTGAGGAATGGGTCACCTATCCCGACGGCGGAAACATCTGCCTTGAAGTGCTACGAACGCCTTACTTCAATAGTGCGGGCAGCGTGATCGGGCTGATCGGCATCGGCCGCAACATCACCGAGCGCAAACGCTTAGAGGAAGAACGCCGCTTGGCTGCCTTGGTCTATCAACACACTGCCGAAGGCATGTTGGTCACCGATGCGGATTATCACATCATCGCCATCAATCCCGCGTGCGCGCGCATCACTGGATACGAACTTCAGGAAGTGCTTGGGAAGAGCCCCAACATCTTCAATTCTGGACGCCAAGATCAATACTTCTACGACTCCATGTGGGAAGCGATCAACGGCGCTGGTTACTGGCATGGCGAAATGTGGGATCGCCGCAAGAACGGGGAGATCTACGCCAAGTCCATCACCATCAACCAACTACTTGGCGACGATGATTCGCTGCACGGGTACGTGATGCTGTTCTCCGACATTACTGAGAAGAAGCAGTCCGAAGAACTCATCTGGAAGCAAGCCAACTTTGACATGCTCACCGGGCTGCCCAATCGACGCATGTTCCGCGATCGACTGGCGCAAGAAATCAAGAAGGAGCGACGCGCTGGACTGTCGCTCGCTTTGCTGTTCATTGACTTGGACCACTTCAAAGAAGTGAACGACACGCACGGGCACCTCGTCGGCGACAATTTACTGATTGAGGTAGCGCGCCGCATCCGTGAGTGCACACGTGATTCTGACACCGTTGCGCGCCTCGGCGGTGATGAGTTCACGGTGATTCTCACGCAACTGGAAGACAGCAAATTTGCCGAAGTAGTCGCGCAGAAAATCATCAACTGCATGACGGAGCCGTTCGTACTTGGTGAAGATGTGGTCTATGTTTCTGCCAGTATCGGCATCACGCTGTACCCCGACGACGCCATTGAAGTTGAACAACTACTGAAGAATGCTGATCAAGCGATGTATGCCGCCAAGAACATGGGGCGCAGCCGATTTAGCTACTTCACATACACCCTGCAAATTGCTGCACAGAGCCGAGTTCGACTCATCCATGATTTACGCGTCGCGCTTGCTGCTGGCCAATTTCGCGTGT
>JBIKZY010000093.1:0-8454 GCA_044354475.1 Phycisphaerales bacterium | reverse complement strand
AGTGACATATCAACCGAACGCGGCGGCACCACGATGCGCTCTTGCGCCTGCGCAATGATCTTTCCATGAACATCAATCCGCCGAACAATGACATGCGCATTCCACCGCGACACGGTGTCATTCACCAGCACCACGCGCAGCGCGCGCGTACCGGATGCATCAGCAACACCAACTGGCTGAATGGTGACTAACTTTGGCGCCGCCGCCCGACGTACCGCGTGGTACGCCGGCTTGGGACGCATCTTTCCATCAATGATGCTCCAACTGTGACCAGTCCACACGTCATTGAGCTGCCAAAAAAGACTCCCTGATGATCGTTCGGGATGCGCGCGCAGCCAGGTGATTGCCGTCTCCATCGCCCGCGCTTGTAATAGCTGCGCCTGCCAGTGCCACTCTGCGAAGTCACGCGCTGGACGAAACGCTGCCTCCATATAGGTTGCATACTGCGGCGCATCGCCACCCGTGGCGCGTTGTCGCAATGCCAGCGCGGGGGAGCCAATCAGTAACGCCGTCTCGCCAAGCGCCTCGCGCAATGACTGCATGTTGGCGGGACCCTGATGGCCAAATTCACTGGTAAAGCGCGGCACCATTGATCGATAGCCGTCCAACTTCAAATCCCAGGTGTGCCGATCGCCGTGGTCTGGATCATTGGCATGTACATCAAGGGAACCACTCCATGGGCTATCCACCCAGTACGGGCGCGTTGGGTCCAACTCCGCGCAGATGCGCGGCAGCAACTCTGCCCAATATCGAATTCCCCACGACTGCCCCGGAGCCAAGCGCTCGCGGAATCCCCACGACTGCCACGCCAATACGTCTTCATTTCCACCGCACCACAGCACAATGCTCGGGTGCGATGTAAGCCGTTCCACTTGCTGCTGCGCCTCACGCTCAACCGACGCCATCATGGCCACGTCTTCTGGATACGTCGCACATGCAAACATGAAGTCCTGCCAAACCAACATGCCGATTTCGTCGCAATGCTCATAGAAGCAGTCATGCTCATAGATACCGCCACCCCACACCCGCAACATGTTGAGGTTGGCCGCTGCTGCAAGATCAATCAGCCGCTCAACCGTTCGAACATCACGCGTAGCACACGGGAACAATGCTGCGGGAATCCAGTTGGCACCAGTCACAGACACCGCCACCCCGTTCACGCGAAACGTGAACTGCGAGCCATGTTCGTCCGCTGATGTATCCAGTTCGCAAGTGCGCAGCCCAATCTTGCGAACGATGCGCTCCTTTGCACCGCGCACTGGCCACTCCGCTTCAGAACCTGGGCCTGGCACCAACTCCACATGCAACGCATGCAGCGGCTGCCGGCCAATTCCGCGCGGCCACCAGCGATCCGGTCGCTCCACGTCAATGATTGCCATTCCCGTGCCGTCCGCATGCACTGGCACATAGACCACTATCTTTGATGGAAGCTTGGCGCGCTTCTCTTTGCGATCGTCCTCCACCGGCGCCGATGAACGAGGCGGCATACGCAATTCGCAGCGTGCCATCACCTTCAGCGGTGCAACATCTGTCCCACTGGTAGGCGTGGCCAAAATGTCGCTCGTTGCTGCCGATCGTTCCACGCGCACATGTACTTCCACGGTTGCGCGCGCTCCATCACAATGCATTACCAAGGGTCGCACTGCAGCAAGACGTACTCCGCTCCAGCACTCCAATTGAACGCTTCCAGGTATGCCCGATGTCGGGACGCGCGGGCCCCAGTCCCAACCAAAGTTGCACGCACTCTTACGCATGAATGGATACGGGGTCCAATCGCCGTTCACCGGTCGCGCGCCAAGCAATCGTTCTTGCGCACCCACCCAATCAACAGGCGCCCGAATCGCCACGGTGATTTCATTCACCCCGACACGGAGCGCACGCCGCGCAGAAAATCGGTGCTGCACAAATTGATTCGCGGCAGTTCCGACTTCAATGCCATTGACGGTGACACTGGCGATGGTGTCAATCGATGCAAATACCAAATCGCAGCACTCCTCGGCGAGCGCATCAGCAGTCACTTCCATCGTCCCGCGCCACAGCCAATCCGCGTGACCGACCCATGCCTGCTGAGCCTCGCCATCACCCTCATCAACCGGAACAAGCACGCCGGCTCGCATCAAGTCATAGTGCACACACCCGGGCACTTCGGACGCAAACCGTGTGCCAATCACGCCAGTAGGCACTGTTGCGCTGCTACACGCGGTGCATTCGACGGTCCAACCTTCGGCTATCGGTAACACGCTGATCATGGCAGGACGCTACCGCACTGAGCCGTCATCGGAGGCGTCTGGAGTGAATGTCCGTAGATCACGCCGTAATCGGAAGTAGTCGCGCATGCCGCCAATGACAAACCACACCATGACCGCGGTGCTTGCCACCAGAATCACCCACGTCCACACATGCCAGTAGGTCGACCACTCTGCGTCGGTGACCGCGGTGCCCTGACTCTTACGCCACACCATCCACGGCGTGCCGATACAGAACAGCAGTGTGAAACAAAGCGGCCAACTCAGGGTGATCCACGCAATAAATCGGTCCCATCCTTTGTATTGACGATCAAATCCAATCTTCTCCCAGAAGGTCGCCGGTGCTTCGTCAAGCGCTGTATCACCGTCAGTGCGGTACGCGCCGCGATGCAGCAATCGGTCAAGATCAAATTGCTTGGTGCCACCCACAAGGCTCACTGTCACATAGAAGATGCAGGAAGCGATCATGGCAATGAAACTGATCACCATGCCGGTCAGGTTGGTACGCACCCACTGGCAACAGCCACCCCATGTGTTCAGGACTGCACCCGCATCAGTAGTGTTCCACCCATCCACCCACTCCTGCGGCACGTTGGTGATGATCACTCCCAATACACACAATGTCATGCCAACAATCATTCCTGACCATGCGCCGGCGGTCGTACCCCATCGCGTGTACAGGCCGCCGATGATCGCTGCTCCACCGCCGGCTACAAAGATGCTGGCACTCATCGCTGCAAACATGGCGATGTAGATGCCAGGCTCGTACCACATGCTGAAGCAGAACGCGAAGATCGCTACGCCAAGCACCGCCGCCTTCAGCAACAGCAATTGCCCACGCGCAGACATTGGCTTCTTCCGGAACGGAAGCACCACGTCCTGCACAAAGATGCTTGCCCAGGAGTGCAGATATGCCTCATCGGTACTGATGGCCGCACCCAACATCGCTGCCACCACCAATCCTAGGAGACCGGTAGGAAGCATGACCCCCAGCGCCAGCGGCACGCGCATTTCCGACTGCAGTGCCTCGGTTGGCTGTGAAGCAATCAGATCCTTCAGAGGCGCCGCGGCCGCTTCATAGTCGGGATGCGTCAGAAACGCACGTACCGCCAGCGGAATCAACACCGTTACCAGCATCAAGGTTCGGTATCGCCATCCGTTTAACAGTTGACCCATGCGTGCTTCGTGCGCAGTGCGGGCAGCGCTGTTGTAGCCCTGATCGCCCTGCCAAGCGCGGCACGCGTAAAAGAGGGTGAAGGCACTAATCAGCCAAAACACCACGCCAAAGTTCTGCTCGTCCTGCAATCCCAGCGGATTGAGCATGCTCTTTCCGGCGGGGAGCATCATCATGGTCTCTTCCAATTTCAACCACGGGAATTTGAGAAGTACCCAGTAGCACACCGCCACAAACGTGCAGAAGCAGAACACACCTTGGAAGAAGTCGGTTACTAGCACTGCCAGCATTCCCCCGGCAAACACCAAGAACACGGCAAAGGAGAGGAGCGCCACCATGACCGCAGGGAACGTTGGAAATGTTGCGCCAAGCACTTCGAATCGTTCGGGCATAGCCAACATCGCCATGAAGAATCGCGCAGTCACACCGGGGAAAATCGCATAGTTCAAGATGCCAGAAATGAACGCCACAATGCCACTGAAGATGCGAAAGCGACGTGAGTAACGCATCTCAAAGAACTGTGCCAACGTCATCGCGCGCGTCTCGCGGAATCGATAGATCACCCAACCGGTCACGGCCAGCAATATGAGCGATGGCCCTTCCATGTAGCCCCACCAGTACTGGGTAAAGCCAACGTCGTAGCCCACTTGGAAATACCACACCAACGTGATCACGCCTACCTGCGCCATGTTGTAAGAGACGGTGAGCAGGTACCGCCCTGCCAAGCGATTGGCACTCAGGAATCCGCTGACGGTATTGGCATGCCGACGCATGCTCCACGCGGAGAGCGCGAGCGCCACCAAGAACGCCACCACGATGATCCAGTCGAGTAATTGCATGTCAGGAACCGAGTCCCGCTGACGCAATATCAGCACGGAATGTGATGATTTGGAACGGACGCACCGCACACCGCGTGGTGCCAGTGGCCGCGTCGTGCTCGAACTCGTCAATCTCCACTGGCCGCTCAAAGAGATCGGTGGCGCATACGGCGTTTACCGGGAATCCCCAGCGAATCGTGGCGACACCAGCACCGCCGCGCACTTCCACTACGCGCAGCGCCATGCCGCCCGACTGTTCCGCAGGTTTGAGCGCCGCAATCTCCAAGTGCGCTGCACCGGTTGCACCAACGGCGACCGCCTGCCAACCATCAGCCAGACGCGATGAAGGCACTCCCACGCGCTCGCCCGCACTCCGCACCATGGCACCCACCAGTGGATTATTCAATTGCTCAGCGTGCGCATCAACGCCCGCCGCGCGCCAATCCCCGCCATGCGCCATGACTGCATAGGTAAAGCGGTGATGTCCACGATCGGCGGTCGGATCTGGAAAGTTCGGTGCCTTCAGGAGACTCAGCCCCAAGACGCCATGCTTAGCGCTACGGCCAAATTTGCCGTCATCAAGCACTGCCACCCCGAGCCCCGGCTCGGAAATGTCCATCCAGTTGTGACCGGGTACCTCAAACTGTGCGCGCTCCCATGAAGTGTTGTCATGGGTGGCGCGTTCGATGTGTCCAAACTGAATTCCAAACGTCGCACGCCGCGTACGCACCGCGCATGGGAACAGCGCACGCAGAAGTTTCTGCTCCTCGTGCCACTCAACGTCAGTCACAATATCGACACGCGGACTGCCAGCCAACAGTCGATAGCGCTGCACCAAGCGACTGGCACTGCCAAGCGGTCGCTCCACGGTGATCTCTGCAGCGAGCGGCGAACGCTTCGTCACCGTGATTCGCTGAGCAGCACTCATCACGCGCATGGCCTGCTCTTGATAATCCCGATCAGTGTCCCACGCTTCCCAGCGACGAGGACGATCCTCATAGATCACCAATTGATTCATCGGCAACGGATCACCATGAGAATCGACACCGTTTGCTACGCGATCGCTATTCAGGCAACGAAGCTCGCCGATCCGCCCCGCGTCATCAATCGTCACCGAGACCAATCCATTGCGTAAGGTGCGGTCGCCAGCAACGTGCACTGTGTCATGCGCCTCAAGTTCAGCCGGGCGCGCTGGGTCGATCACTTGGATTCCAAACGCCGGCACACGAATTGCCAATACGTCGCCTTCCTCCGTTGCCAACGTCCCGCTCTGCGCGGTGGACGCCGGATTGAACACCACCAGTTTCTCAGCTTGCTCCGTGGAATGTGCATCAGCAACGCCACCTGCAACTATCTCGCCCAACCAAGCCATTCCGCCCTGAACTACCCGCAAAGCGTCACGGCGCACCTCGCCAAACTGCTCGCGGGCGTCGTCGTACACCTCTTTGATGGAGCTACCTGGCAAGATGTCGTGAAACTGATTCAAGAGCACCGTCTTCCACGTGCCATCAAGCGCCACACGCGTTGCCTCCGCACCCGCTGCGTCGCCAGTCACGCCAGCGCGCGCGCACGCCAGCGCCTCGCCCAGCCGCAACATGCATTCCGCGCGGCGATTGGCTTCCTTGATCCATGCCTGACTGGTGTAGGTGCCGCGGTGCAACTCCAGATAGAGCTCACCGTCCCAGACCTTGATGTCTTGGCCATTGCGCCACAATCCGCGCTGCGCTTGGTGCAAATCTTCGCAGAACGAATGCACACTCTTCTGCTCCACACGCGGCAGTCCATCGCAGCGTGCGCCAATATTGGCGCGTTCGATCTGCTCGGCGGTTGGCCCGCCGCCACCATCGCCGTAACCGAACGGCTGCAAGTACATCGGAATGCGCGCGCCGTCCTGTTCCACCAAGTTCTTTACGCCGTACTGAAACTCTTTGGGCTCAATCGCGCTGTTGTAGTTGTGACCGGGAGTGAGGTGCGTGAGAATCTCTGTGCCATCAAGACCACGCCAACGGAAAGTCACGTGCGGGAACTTGTTGGTCTCGCACCAACTCATCTTGTTGGTAATGAATGTGTCGAGGCCTGCTTGCGCCATGATTTGCGGCAAGCTGGCTGGAAATCCAAACGTATCGGGTAGGTATAAGAACCGCTGCGGAGCGGCGATCCCAAAGCGCGACTCCCAATACGCGCACCCGTGCAGAATCTGCCGCACGAAACTCTCACCTGACGGGCACGTGCAATCCGGCTCAATCCACATGGCACCCGCAGCCTCCCAGCGTCCCTCGGTCACGCGCGCACTGATCTCTGCGAAGAGTTCTGGCGACCGTTCCTCCACCCATGCGTACTGCTGCGCTTGACTGCAAAGAAAGTGAAAGTGTGGGAATCGCTCTTGCAGGCGCAGCACATTTGCAAAGGTGCGCGTGCACTTGCGCTTGGTTTCAGCAATCGGCCAAAGCCACGCTGTATCAATATGCGCATGGCCAACGGCGTCGCAGACCACCGGGGTCTGCGCACCGCGTCCCATGAGCAGTGCCGCCAATTCCGGAAAGAGCGAAGAACACGCTCCATGCATTGCCATTGCATGCGAAGCCTGCGCCGCACCGCGCACAGGAATGCGCGCCATGAGCGCCCGCAAGCCACGGTCCAGTTCGTGCGCGCGCGCATCGCTCTCTGGAAGTGTCAGAAGAATCTTGCGTGCGGCATCAAAGCCCTGTGCAAAGCGCCACACCGCTTCATCAACCACTACTAATTCTGCTGATTCAAGCCGACCCGGATGTTCCTCACGCCAACGCGTCTGTTGCTCGGCATGGTCCCACCAGAAAGTGCTGATTCCAAGCGGCAGATTGCAGGCGGCTTCAATCAGGAGGTCCAACTCCACGGACCCAGTGCTCGGTGCATCATTGGGCGCATCGCTCGCCGCAGTCGGCTTCAAAGCCACCGCCGCACCACCTGGCGCCGGCGCACGTTCCCACAAGAACGCCAAATCGCGGTACGGGTCGAACCCCTGATGCGGCACACCATCTTTCCAGAGGAGCGCCTCCGTCCCAGACGAGAAGCGCAAAGCCACGCGCTTGCCCGCCATGGAACGTGGCAACGAGCCACGCAATCGAAACCACGCCGTGCTCCACACCGGGCCCCATCGCCAACCAAGTTTCACTGGTGCATACGTCTGCTCGAACGCCACATCCGGCGTCACACGATCAGGGGTCTGCCACACCGCAACATCAAGCGGCGCCCGCTCCGGAAATGCGGCCGGTAAGAGGATCTCGGAAACAAAGTTCTCGAAACGAATGGCGGCGTATTGCAGGTCGGGTAGCACGAGTGGAGTCTACGGAACCCACACCCCCGAGCAGTCCGCTCAAACGCCTTCCATCTGCGATCTCCAGCCTCAGGATCCCCAACGTTCGGCGCGCCCCAGCACCAGCTACGCCAAATTACGGCGCCCCCGCCGGCTTCTTCTGCACAGGCTGCTTCTTCTGCGCAGGCTTCTTCTTCGCAGCAGCCGCAGCAGCTTCCGCCGCCGCAGCAGCCTTCGCTTCCTCCGCGGCCTGGAGTTCAGCTGCCTTCTTCTCCGCTGCGAGGCGAATGGCTTCCTTATTCACTTCAGCGTTCAGTGCCTCCGCAAGGCGTGCATGCGTGCCAATGATCGGCATCGTCTGCGCCGCGAACGGCTTGACCGTTGGATCCGTGCAATTGTCGTACTGCCAGCGATACATGGCCAAGACCTTCGGGTTCTCATCCGCCAGATAGGCCATGTAAGCCTTATCGAATTCATCCCCGCTCAGCGCTTCCAAGGTAGTAACGATCGCCGTGTCATCAGCAGCAATCTCCGTGGGCAAAGTGATCTCCTGCGCAACCGCAATCTTCCCGATGATCACTTGGATAGCCGTGTGGTTGGTCACCATACGGTGCCCGAAGTCCTTCACAGTTTGCGCATCCGCCTTGGCCATCGCCATCGTTCCCAGATTGATCTCCAGCAAGTCCGAAGCTGCCACCGCCTGCACGAACGCTTCCGGCGTCATCGAATGGTCCGGAGCCACTGCCTCAGCAGCTGGGGCTGCGGCCGTGGCAGCAGCGGCTGCATCGGCGGCAGGCGCAGCATCCGCAGCCTTATCAGGCGAATTGCCAGACAAACTGTTGATCACCTTGCAACCAGGCGCTGAACCAATTGCAGTGAGGGCAACAACGACGACAAGGGCGAGAGTGCGTGGGAACATGTTGG
>JBIKZY010000092.1:0-8456 GCA_044354475.1 Phycisphaerales bacterium | reverse complement strand
GGCAGCGGTTCAAGTTGCAGTGCGAACACAGCCACAAGCGGTAGGAGTGCGCCAATCATCGCAGCAGTATGGCGCGTCCCGTACATTCCTGCCACCGATGCCTTCCCAAGCCCCCATCATTGTGGTCAGTGGACTCCCTCGCTCCGGTACCAGTCTGGCGATGCAAATGATCCATGCCGGCGGCGTGTCCGCGGTCACCGATGGCCAACGCACCAATGATGATGACAATCCGCGCGGCTACTTTGAGTTTGAGCGCGTCAAGCAACTCAAGTCCGACAAGGGTTGGATTGACGATGCAGCAGGCAAGGTGGTCAAGGTCATCCACATGCTCCTGGCCGAGCTCCCCGACGATCGCCCCTACCGAGTGATCTTCATGGAGCGCGACGTGCGCGAGGTAGTCAAGAGTCAATCAACCATGCTGGCACGCAGCGGGCGTACGGGCGCGCAGTTACCACCCGAGCGGCTGATGGCTATCTACGAACAGCAACTGAAGGTCGTGGAGCAGTGGCTTGCTGCGCGCCCCAACTTTCAAGTACTGCGCATTCCCTACGCCGCGCTGGTCGCCAATCCCCAAGCGTTCGTGCCGCAGATCAATGCGTTCCTTGGGGGCACGCTGAACGAGCAGCTGATGTGCGCCGCCGTCGACCCCAGTTTGCATCGCAACAAGGCGTGAACATCGGCGACGGTTGAATCACTGTAGCGCTGTGCAACGGTGAATTGCAATCAACCCGACGTCTAGCGCGGCGCAGGCGGATCACCGCGCAGCGCCATATGTTTTCCGCCAATTTCAGCGCACCACCGTCAATCGTCGTCGTCGTGCTTGGCGTTTCCATTGTTGTTCTTGGCGCCATCATTCTCGTTCTCGCCGAGTTGCAACACTGTCCCGATAAGCGGAAGCGTGGTGGTCTTCGTGCTGGGGTTGTAGTTACGGATTAACCCCACGGCCCACGCACCGGCGATGGCAAGAAAGATGACCGCGATGACTGGCTTGGAAGACGCGATCGCATCGGAAGGTTCAGCATCCTTCTTTCCATGGATCATGCTTGCGGTGATGTTCTCACGGTGAAGAATGGTGTGGAGTGCCACGCCAAGCACGTGTACGACCACCACTCCCACGGCGACCCAGGCGAGAATTTCGTGAATATCTTCCACACCCTCGTTGCCCTGCCCCATCATCACGCCAGTAACCGCCAACGCCAGTACCAGCGCCAACAGCGCGAAGATGGCCAGCGCCGATCCAGGGTTGTGCCCGATGTACCGCGTACCGCCGCGGGCGATCGTGCTCTTCATGTACTCAATCACCGCGCCCGGTCCGAAGACAAACGTTCCGAAACGGGCATAGCGTGTTCCAACCACGCCCCAGATGACGCGAAGGCAGACCATGAGCGCGATGATCAGACCGATGATTGCGTGGTACGGAAAGAGCGGGCTATCTTCACCAAGCAGAAGCGAAATAGCTGCGGCAACGATGAAGCCGCTCGAGAGCAGCCAATGAAAGAGGCGGGTCGGCAGATCCCAAATCAGAACACTTTTCATAGCAGGCTCCTTTGTTAGCGCCACGGGCGATCCGCCCGTTGTGCAGCCTCCCAAGGCCCCATCACATCCGTCTGTGCACCATACACCCCAACGATCAAGCACATCTTCCCACCCCCGAAACGCCGAAACCCACGCTTTGCGCCTGGGGGCACGAAGTCAGGAGTCGGGGTGACGGCTCACTCCTCTGGCCATACCGTCTCTCAGCATGATCTCGAACTACAGTCGCGCCTGATCGCCGTTGGCGATCGTGGCTGGACCATCAGATGGGAAACTTCAGCATGAGCTATCTCAACATGCGTGCGTCAATCTTTGCTTCTGTCGTCAGCGTCGCGTTGGGGACCGTCGGGTGCAACGCACCGCTTGCATCCTCGCAAAGATCAGACACGGTCATCATCAATGTCGACCCGGCCGCGGAGATCAGCGGAGTCGTGCGAGCCGTGTTTCAGGATTCTCGCGGAACGCTTTGGATCGGCGGCGAATGCGACCTGTTCCGCTTCGATGGAATGACATTGACCAACTACGCCATCAAGGATGATGTGGGCCAGGGCGTCACGATCATGAAGATCGTCGAAGATAAGGACGGCAACATCTGGTGTGGCACAAGCGGTGGCCTCACCCGGATTGACGGCAAGTCATTCACGAGCTTTGGCGAGCAGCATGGACTGATCAGCAGCGGTGTCTGGAGCATGGCTGTTGATGCGAGCGGCGTGATATGGATCGGCACCATCAATGGCGCCTACCGATTCGACGGGAGAACGTTTTCCCCCTTCCCGCTTCCGGAAGCTCAGCCTGATTCGACGCGAGGCATGACCAGCGGGAAGTTCGTGCATTGCATCACGGTCGACCGCAAAGGGCGGGTGTGGTTCGGCACCAATGGTGGCGCGTACATCTACGACGGAAAGACACTCACCAACATCTCTGAGCGCGATGGACTGCCGAACAACGCCGTCAGCAGCATTCTCGAAGACAAGTCGGGGAACATCTGGTTCGGGACCGTTCACGGGGGCATCAGCCGGTTTGATGGAAAGAACTTCACAAACTTCAGGCAGCAGGGAGTCCTGGAAGGCGAGGAGATCTGGTGCATTCATGAAGGTCGATCCGGGAACCTGTGGATCTCCGCCAAGCAATCGCCCATGTATCGGTACGACGGCAACGCATTCACGAAGTTGAGGGTGCAGGACGAAATCACCTCGCTCGCGTTCACCATCCTGGAAGACAGCACCGGACGCCTGTGGCTGAGCGGGACGAACGGCCTCTTTCGGTATGACGGCGAGTCGTTCGTCCGAGTCACAAAGACCGATTTTTAGCCTCGGACCGAAAAAGCGTACAAATTTCCCCTGTTTCCAGACCTCGGATCCCCGCTCCCCTCGACCGGATTGCTTCCCCACCTGGGGCCAGGTATTCGCAGATAGAAAACATTCCGGACACTAAAAACTTGTTCAGAACTGAACTTGCGCTACCTTGGGTGTAGATGGGCGATTCTCGGGTGCTGTCGCTACCCCGGAAGGTCTACGCCCATGATCGTGCGGGACGATGCAGTGTTCGCCCCAAATTGTAAGAAACGAGTCACCTTTCATTGGAGCACCGCCTTTCATGATCGCATTCTTAACTCGCATGAAGCCCATCGCCGCCTTGGCAGCCTTGGCTATCACTGGAATCGCCGCGGCCGCTGATGTGAACATGGCTGGCTGGGCCACCTACGGCGGCATTGCCGTCCCCGCCAACAGTTCCACCACCATTGCCGTCCCCGGCGGCGCCACTGGCGTTTCTGCCATGAGTTTCAACAACCTCAGCTTTGACGCCATCAACGGCAGTTATCAAAGCGAGTTCAAGATCCGCGTCGAAGTCGCGGGATCAACCACCGCCTTCTGGACCATTCAACCATCGCCCACCGCTGCGGGCGGCAACTTCACCGGCTCCGGCTCGGGAACCACCTACGGTGGCGCTCCCTTCCTCATTCCAGCTGGCACCACCTCGCTGAAAGTCTTCGTCTACGAGACGTACGACGACGGCGGCGCCACCGGCCAAGACGCAGCCGTCACCAGCGGCACGCTCACCGTCACCTTCGGCAACCCACCCCCGCCGTTTGACGCATGCGCCGGTGCAACCACCGGCACCATCGGCGACAACACGCTGCCGATGAGCTCCACCGCTGCCAACCTTGACCTTGCCTGCGGAGAATTCGCAGCTGCTGCAAACAAGGCGAACTACCTGAAGTTCGTAGCACCGTCCACCGGCAACTTCAACGCGAACGTCTGCTCGCAAACCGCTGACACCGTCATGGGTGCCCTCACGGTCTGCGGCGATCCAGCAAGCGCACTGATCTGCAACGACGACAGTTGCGGCTTGGCATCGTCGATCAACTTTGCTGCAACCCAGGGCCAAACCATCTACATCGCCGTCGGCATGTACAGCACCACCGCTGCACCGCCGGCCACTATGACGGTGACCATCTCTGAAGCAGCACCACCCTACGACGCTTGCGCCGCACCACCAACAGCGGTGGTTGGCGACAACGTCCTCACCATGAACGCAGGAGCAGCTGATCTGGACATCGCTTGGGCCGGCGTGGTGGTCTACAAGTGCATGTACTTGACCGTCACTCCTACGCAGGACGGTATCTACACCTTCTCCAATTGCGCTGATGCTGACTTTGATAGTTGGATCGTCCTGGGCACCGTCTGTGGCGATGGTAACTCCGTGGAGTTCGGAAACGATGACGGCTGCGGAACCATTGCGGGTCCATCGCGTCTGCAGGTCACCCTCACTGCCGGCGTCACCTACTTCATCGGCGTGGGCGGATACGGCGTAGCGACTGCGATCCCAGCAACCACCACCGTGGTCATGGACGCGCAGTTCTGCACCAACGGCTACGACGCATGTGCCAACCAGACCGTGGTGCAGGTTGGTTCCAACAACGTCGTCGTCGATTGCGGCGCGGCCAACTTGGATCTCACCGGCTATTGGACACCAGCATTCGGCGAGGCCGCTATCGGTACAGCGAACTATCTGAAGTTCGTTGCGCCAACCAGCGGTCTGTTCGAAGCTGCCATGTGCGGCAATTCGTCCGACTCCCGTCTTGCGATCCTGACCGCCTGCGGCGATTCGGCCACCTTCATCGCCGCTGATGACGATGGTTGCACCGACGGAGCAGCTCCATTCACCGCAAAGGTGTCTTGGAACGCAACGCAAGGCGTTACGTACTACATCGCCCTTGGTTGCTACGTCGAAGCTGGTGTTTCTTTCCCAATCCCAGCCAACCAGGTCATCACTATCGGCGTGCCAGCTCCACCAGCCGACCCGTGCAGTCCGTCGGAAATCATCAACGCCAGCATCGGCATCACTGTCGTCATCCCAGATCAGTCCTTCCCGGACTTGGATATGACCGGCAGTGCTTGCACCTTTGAGTTTGCTCCGCAGGCGATCAATGCACCGAAGTACCTGAAGTTCACACCTTCAGTCACTGGCGCGTTCACCATCGGTAACTGCGCTGACACTGGCACCACGGCCGACTGCCGCATCGCGGCGCTCACCACCTGTGGCGACGCTGGCACCACCATCGCGTGCGATGACGACGGTTGCACTGGTGGCGTCGCTCCGTTCACCTCACTCCTCTCACTTGACCTGGTTTCAGGAGTGACCTACTACTTCGCGGTCGGTAGCTACAACGCTGCTAACGCGGGGCCGTTCACCATTGAAATCACCGGGCCATCGGGTCCGCCGCCATGCTTGGGTGACATCAACCTCGACGGCGTGGTGAGCGGTGCGGACTTGGGTCTGCTCTTGGGCAACTGGGGCTTCTCAGGCACCGGCGACCTCAATAACGACGGCGTCGTGACCGGTGCAGACCTTGGACTGCTCCTTGGCGCATGGGGAACCTGCCCATAAGCGCCGGCCGGCTCGCCGGCGTAGGTGACATCATGTGACATTCCACCGCCCGCACCGTCCTACGGTGCGGGCGGTGTGTTTCGCGACCGCTTTACTTAGTTTTTGCTAGCAAACATGAAATTAACGGCTAAATTTAAGACTACGACGGAACTTCCACAACAACCGGAGAAACGAAGATGACACAACCCACCCGCACGACCATCGGCGCCACGGCGTCAGGCAGCCGCCTTTCCAAGCATTTCCTTGCCGCGGTTGTGGCTGCGAGTTCGGCTTCGCTTCTTGCCGCACACAGCGCATCAGCCGACATCATTTATAGCGGCGTCATCAACTTCGCCTGCGCCGTCGATATCGATGGTTGCTACATCAACGTTGAGACGGGACTGCTCAGCAACGGCCCAGGCACCGGGGTTCCGGGATGGGACGTCAACCCATACTCGACCTCCGGCGGCATGAATTTCTTCAACTCGACCGGTGGCGGCCAGATGCGCAGACCGGCCGTGACGACTGGCACCGCTGGCAACTTGGCATTGAACACCGCAGTTGTATCCACGGGCTCCTACAACACCGGTACCGGCAATGTCTATGGCACGACTTCTGCCACTGGCCTGCTGGGTGGATGGACATACAGCTCGCAGAACATCATCGGCTTCAAGTTCGTGGCCGCGGCTGGCACCACCCACTACGGCTGGATGCGATTCGCCATGGGCGCCGCTGGCAGTTCGGGAACTTCAATGACCCGCACGGTCGTTGACTATGCATGGGAAACCACTGCGGGGCTCCCGATCCTTGCGGGAAACCAAGGCGGACCGCCGCCGGCCTACGACCCGTGCGCATCGTTCAATCCAACGGTTTCGGTTGGTATCAGCAATGTTGGGATGAATTCGACAACCGCAACCGATCTTGCGCTCGGCTCGTGCGGCACTGCATACAAGGCGAATTACTTCAAGTTCGTTGCGCCAGTGGATGGGGCGTATGCGTTCAGCGCGTGTGCTCAGAGCGGTGTGCGGTTCGCGATTCTCGACGGCTGCGCAGCCGGTTCCGGCGTACTCGCCTGCAGCGGATCGTGCAGCGCTGCAATGAGTATGACCGCCGGTCAGACCGTCTATTGCGTTGCTGGCGGAGATTCGGCAGGCACCGTCCTGACGTCCCCGCTCAACATCGTTGTCATTGGTCCGGCACTTCCGGCATGTAGTGGCGCCACGGTAGCCGTGTTTGGCGACAACGCATTTGATGACACGGCCGCAACCACGCCGCAAGTAGTCCAGACAAACGCGGCGAACACAACCGTTGCGACCATCCAGAAGGCGACGTGGTTCAAGTTCACCGCTGGAGCCACTGGCGCGTACAGCTTTAGTCTTTGCGGATCTACTGGCGACACCATGATGGGGATCGGTACCGTGTGCCCGACGGTCGGCACCACCTTCCAGACGCTCGCCTATAACGACGATGCTCCGTCGTGTTCAAGCGGTGGAACTTCAAACCTTGCTAGCTTTATCGATGCCACCAACGGCGGCGCAACGGGTACCTTCGCTGGCTTCCCGCTGACGCAGGATCTAGTGTCGGGTCAGACTTACTACATCGTTGCTGGCTCGTTCAGCGCAACGGCAAACGTCACTAGCACTCTCAGAATTGATGGTCCGCCACAAACTGGCTCATGCGTCGGCGACCTCAACTTGGACGGCGTTGTCAACGGAGCCGACCTTGGTCTCATGCTTGGTGCATGGGGTGCCTGCCCTGGTGGAACTCCTGGATGCCTCGGCGACTTGAACCTTGACGGAGTAGTCACCGGCGCCGACCTTGGCCTGCTGCTCGGCGCATGGGGTGCATGCCCCTAAGTCAGCGCGAGGCGCTCGCCCCGAACTGACGCTCAACGTGTAGTTGGGCAATGATCTGATCCTTCCACCGACCGCATCCACTGGGTGCGGTCGGTGTGCTTTTTGGCAGTGATCAGGTGACCGATGGCACTCAGTGGCGCGGTGCGGCCCGCAATGCCATTATGCTCCATAAATGACCATTGCACCTGTTGCACACGACTGCGTGACCGTCCATCCGGCAGCAACCGGCATGGGACTCTTTGCGGTGAAGGCGGCCGATCCCGGGACCGCACTGGCCGAAATGGATGGAACTGTTGGCGCAACACCAACGCTGTACAGCGTTGAGATGGGACCCAACAGTCATTTGCATCCATTCGCTGAGGTCTTGCAAGTAAACGACCTGACCCGCTGTCGTTGGCGTTTCCTCAATCACAGTTGCGCACCGAATTGTTGGATCGACGGTCGCACATTGCGTGCACTGCGCCGCATCGAAGCGGATGAACAACTGACCTTCGATTACAACACCACCGAATGGTCGATGGACGCACCCTTTGCATGTGCGTGCGGCGCGTGTAGCGGCGCCGTCATCCGTGGCTACGCGCACCTGACGGCCGCGGAGCGCGCACAACGCGAGCCGAACGTAGCAGCCCACCTGCGGGCGCGTGCGGTGCATGGAAACGCTTGATGCCATCTTTCAGTCTGCACTCGCTGCTCACGGCGATCGCATAGCTATTGACATTCCGCCGCGCGGTGAGCGCGCGCGGATTCGGCTGACCTACCGGGATCTTGCTGAACGCGCGGCAGTCATTGCGCGCGCGATTGATGCCGTACCTGGCCCGCCGGATGATGATTCGCAATCCATTGTGGTCATCATGTTGCCGCGCGATTCACCGGACGTATATGCGGCACAATTGGCTGCATCCCAGGTGAATTGCGCGTTTTGCTGCGTGGATAAGGCATTCCCTGACTGGCATATCCGCTCAGTCATTGCCGATGCGCAGCCACGCGCGGTGCTCTGTCACACGAACGGGGTTGCTCGGCTGCGGGAACTGGCGGGCGGGCATCCGCTTGTGGATGTGAGTGCTGCGGTTGAAGCAGGATTGGTAACAGCGTCACCTGCGGCGTCGGTGCGCGCCTCTACTGAACCAGCACGGCCGATCGCTTCTACGCGCGCGCGCCACACCGCGCTCGCCTACCTCATTTACACCAGCGGCACCA
>JBIKZY010000090.1:0-8487 GCA_044354475.1 Phycisphaerales bacterium | reverse complement strand
GGTCACACATTACTCCGTGGCTCGCCAACTCCGGCGAAGAGATTGCCGCATTTCAACGGCGGACACGCCAATCACTCATGGTCATGTTTTGGCCCATGGCCTTCGTGTTTGTAGCGATCGTGCTCCCTTTTAGCTATCTAACGCCAGGCACACAACTTGGTTCCGCATATCAGACATTTTATGGGCGATTGAATACCTGCCTACTCCCCGTTTTGATGTATTTCTTTGGTGGCGCGAGCGCCCTGTGCACATTTGGCATTTGTACATTCACATGGCGTATGAATCGTGATCTTGTGTTGAAGACAAAATTTATTTTCAAGGATGGTAAAAAGTCCTTTGAGCCCTTCAATTCACTCTTGTGGCAAATTTGGGGAACATTTTCCATTCCATTTCTAGTGGGAGTTGTCTTGTTGGAGTCTGCTGCGCCCGGAAGGAAGGGCGATTGGCTAAGCGTCTTCAATCTGATCACGTTCTGTTTGATATTGATTCTTACACTTCCAACTATTTTACTGCCACAACATTCGATGAATAAGTGGTTGGTACGTTTGCAGCATGATGAGCTACAGGATTTGAATAAGCAATTGGAGCAGGCGGCAGAGCCGGTCACCAATGGCGACACGCATGAAGTGCTCTTGCGAATGCATGAATACAACCACATTGACCATCAAATCCGGCGCGTGATCGCTTTTTCACCAACGCTGGTGGATGTGAAGTTTGTGATGGAGATTGGCTCCAGGATATTCTTCATTGTCGCTGCGCTAGTGCTGCGCAACATGCTTTCTGCAGGGCCACTTGCAGCGACAATCAACTTGTAAGCACCCCGGGATGGACGCCCGGCCCGCGCGTACTTACTTGCCCAAGTGAGTATTAAAAAACTTCGCGATTTCCAAGAACGCCTCTTTCGACTCAGGTGCAAATGGGTCGATACAGAACTGGGCGTGCGACATGCCTTCGTACACATGTAGCGCCGACTCCACGCCGCACTGGCGCAACTTTCGGTGTACTCGCACGGTATTGCTTAGAAACAAATCGCGCGTACCAGTGGTAAGGATCGTGGGCGGAAAGCCATTCATGTCACCGTAGATTGGTGAGATCATCGGATCTTTCAGATCATGACCGTTTGCGTAGAGCAGAGCGCTTGCTTCCAACGCGCCGTCGTATGCGACCAATACGTTGTCAAGCATATGGTTTGTAAAATATGAGTCGCCAGATTTAGTTAAGTCTGACCAAGGCGTGCCGGGCGCGATTGCTGCGGGCATTGGCAGATGCTCTTGCTTCGCACGCAACACCATCGCTAGCGTCAGGCCTCCACCAGCAGAACTGCCAAAGATGGCCATGTTTTCGGGCTTCGCCATTGTCACTGCAACTTTCCATACCGCAACGGCATCATCAAGTGCGGCTGGAAATGGAAAGTCTGGCGGCATGCGGTAGTCAACGGAGATCACTTTGAAATGTCCGTATCCAGCCATTTCAATTGCCTCTAATGTCCCCGCTTCGCCCGGGCCAAACACGTAGCCGCCGCCATGCACATGCACCAAGAGTCGATTTCGATTTTCTTCCGGAATGACGTTGGGCGTGACCATAAACACATTCACTCCGCCAATTTTCATTGCTTCAACCTTCACGCCCAACTTCTCGCGCAGCTCCGGCAGCGTTGCGGTGACCGCTGCGGCATCTGCGGCTACAAGCGCTTTCCATTCCGCACTGCTTGTCGGCTTAACTTTCCATGATGGATCGCCTGGAGCCGCGATGAGTTTTTGCAATTCTCCACTCACCGTATTTGGCACGGGAACGCTGTGCGCGGGCACTTGCAGAGAGGGGTACGACGGTGTTTGTTGCGTCAGTTGCCGCGAGTGATTCAGCGCGGCGACCTGAGTGAACAAAGCGATGGAGCCGCCAATTCCAAGGAAGGCAAAGCATAGGACGCGCGATGAGTATCTAAACATCTTGGCATCGTAGTGAGTGCTCCACTTGACCCGGAGATCACCGTTGCACCGCCGACCGTCCATTCGGCAAGCTGCCCGCCAGCATTCCACGTAAACTCCCACCAACCATGCGCATTGCCATCTCCGGAAGCCACTCGCTTGGGAAGTCGACGGTCGTCAATGACTGGATCGCGCAGTTCCCCGGATTCACGCGGGAAGAAGAGCCATTTCGAGCCTTGGCTCTGCACGGCCCCTATGAGATCCTATTCCGGGACGCTTCCACCAAGCTGCACAACGGGATCCAGCTCTACTACAACATCAGTCGGATCCACCGCTACTCCCGTTTCTCCGACGATGTGATCTTCGACCGTGCGCCGGTCGACTACCTGGCCTACTCCCAGTACACCGCCAACCAGCGCACCACCGACATTGACGACGCATTCGTTGCGTCCATGGTGCCAGCCGTACGGGAGTCTCTGGACCATCTTGATCTCCTGGCCTTTGTTCCAAAGAGCGCTGCGTGGCCAGTGGAGATGGAAGCTGACGGCGTTCGACCCATCGACCATGAATACCGCGATGAAGTGGACGGTATTTTTAAGCAGATCTATCGCGATGGACGCTACGGAGTCATGCCCAAGGCGAACGGCCCGCACCTGGTGGAATTGGTCGGCTCGCGCCAGCAGCGCGTAGAGCAGTTGCAGACAGCCATCGAGCAGGTGAGGCGGGGTCGGGAGTCATCAGCGCTTGATTCTCAGTAGAATCCGCCACATGCCTACGCCCACCAACCCGACCGGCCCGATCACCCTCGCTCTGGATGAAGCTTCCAGCCAAGTGGACATTCGGGGGTGCAGGGTGCTGGTGGTGGATGACAATCAGCAGAACACCGAACTGGTGCAGGCGTACCTGGAGTCGCTGCCCGTGGAGATCGCCACGGCGGTGGACGGCTTGGACGCGATGGCACAGGCCGAGCGCTTCAAGCCGGATTTAGTGCTTCTGGATGTCATGATGCCCAAGATGTCAGGCTTTGAAGTCTGCCAGAAGATCAAGCAGAACCCAGACCTGCGCGACACCGTCATCATCATGGTCACCGCGCTTCACGAAGTGGGTGACTTTGAACGCGCCGTCGAGTGCGGCTGCGATGACTTCCTCACCAAGCCCGTCAACAAGCTGGAACTGGTGACCCGCGTTCGCAGCCTGTTGCGCGTGCGCGTGTTGAAGCGGATGCTTGAAGACCTCAAGCGTCGCGCTTGACTTGCAAGCGAGACTGACTTTCAAGTGAACGTGACTTGCAAGCCATCCTGACTTTCAAGCCATCCGAAAGTTTGCTGGCTCTCTACTACGGAGATTGCTGCCACACTTTGATGTTCGCCCATTGGGATTGCATCAGTGAGCTGGAATTGCTCTGTTCATACACGCCGCACTTGAAGTAGTAAGTTGCCGGGCCGCGGTCTGGTGCTGAACGAGCGAATGTCCCGTTGAGATAGACCGAAACGGTATGCGCATTGGCGTCGTGAATGACATTCACGTGAATCCACGTGTCATGAATGTTGTTCATGATGGGCGTGGTGTAGTAGCACAACGCCCCGTTGTAGACCCGCAATTGGCAAGAAGTGGACGAGGTGCTTCCGCCGAACACTTGCATCACGGCAACACCAGTGGTGCCCGTAGGCACAAAGAGATCACCTTCAAATTGCCAGACCCCGCTGGTGTAATTATTGTTGATGCGCATCTCGGTGCGCGGCTGAGTGGTGCTGCCCGATTGGAATGGTTGGTCCGTGCTGTACACCTTGAAATCATGGATGCCATTGGTCAGTGAATAGCGATCGCTTAACTGCAAATCCCACGGAAACTGGATGTAGTGCGTGAATGGCACTTGGGTGAAACCATCCGTTGGTGCGGGTATTTCGCATGGACCCCATTCTTGCAGCACCGCCGCCAGATCACTTCCATCGGTGGTGCCGTCGCCATTGAGGTCATACGCCGATGGCTGTCCCCATGCGTTCAGGAGTAACGAAAGGTCGGACCCATCCACGGCCCCATCGCCATTGCCGTCCGCAGGGCAGTTGGCAGCCGTCGCCACGCCACAGGCTGCCGCCATCGCGAAAGGAACACCGATGAGCTTCAGTAGGTATGGGTTCATTGATCAGCACGCCAGCCTTGCACTTCCGACCCTGTGGGGTGTGGAGAACGTCGTTCCCCCATTCCGTACGGATCGTGGTTGGCGAGGTTCGAAAGGAGACGAGATTTGCGCTGATTTGCGGACCCTGAAGCGCACGTGGCAAGGTCGCTCGGTCGGTCGCCCTTGACTTTCAAGCCATCCGGGTCAGGTCGCCGATGCCACTCATGCGGCGGAGCCGCACTGCGCCCGATCGTCGGGCGAATCGCATTCTGAGGCAGGACGCCCAAACGACCTCCGTGAGGCCCGCCGATGTCTGATGCCTTCACCGACCGTATGACTAAGAGCCAAGTGGTTGAGCAGATCCGCTGCTTAAATGTTTCTGCGCCGCGCGAGTGGCTCGAATCATTCAGCTTCAGCGCGCTGCAGGGGTACTTGGATCGCTTGCGCTCAACTGTCTAAGTCAATCACTTTCATCGAAACCAGGTCCTGCACATCGATCAGACCGAGTGGTCTGCCGTGTGCATCGACCACTGGAATTTCATCCAGGCGGCGTTCGCGCACCAGTTGCACGGCGTCGCGCACCAACGCGTCCGACGAGAGTGAACTTGGTCGGGCAGTCATGACTTCCGACACCTTCTTGGTGAGAAGCGCAGCGCCGAGTTCATTGACGCGCCGGCGCAGGTCGCCGTCAGTAAAGATGCCGGAGAGTCGGCCGTCTTGATCAACCACCACTAGCGCGCCCGCGCGTCGTCCGTCGCCCGTGGTGCGCAGCGCGTCTGCAACGGTGCAATCTTCGCGCACGGTGCTCAGCGTGTCGCCAACACGGAATCGAAGTACTTCGGTCACGCTCTTCAAGCCAGCGCCGAGCGAACCGCCGGGATGACGGCGATGGAAATCATCGGCTGCAAAGTTGCGGCGGCGGCTGACAGCCAGCGCCAGCGCATCGCCCATGGCCAACATGGCGGTGGTGCTTGCGGTGGGGGCCAAGTTCAGGGGGCATGCTTCCACCACGTCGCCGATGGCCAGATGCACATCACAGAGCCGCGCCAAGTGTGACTGGTGATTGCAGCTGATACCGACGCGACGGATACCGTCCGTGCGCAGGATGGCGGCGAGGTTGACAAGTTCTTCGGTGCCACCGGAGTAGCTGATGAGAAGCGCTACATCACCGGAGCGGAGCCGGCCAAGATCACCGTGAACCGCTTCGCTTGGATGCATGAAGTGAGCGGGCAGACCGAGGCTTGACATGGTGGCGGCGATCTTTGCGCCCACCAGCCCGCTCTTACCCATGCCGGAGACCATGACGTGGCCGGTGCAGGCGTCGAGCAGGGTGACGGCGTTGCGCCAATGTTCGGCATCCTCGCCGGCGGCGCGGGCAGCGGTGCGGCGGACGGCCTCGGCTTCGGCGAGCATTGCCTCTGAAATGAAGGCAGTTTCTTCGCGTTCGGTGGCTGCCTGAGAGGGGTCTGCCTTCGGGGATCCGGTCATGCGCCGAGTTTACCCGCGCGCGCGGTACGCTTCCCTCAATGGCGTTCCAGGACGATTATCAAGTGCGGCTCGACAGTTTTCAGGGTCCCATGGACCTGCTCCTCTTCCTGATCCGTCGGGCGGAGGTGGATATTGCTGATATTCCGATTCGGCAGATCACTGAGCAATACTTTGCGTTCCTCAAGGAGCTGCACACCATTGACATTGATGTTGCGGGCGAGTTCTTGGTGATGGCCGCCACGCTGGTGGAGATCAAGAGCCGGACGCTGACGCCTGCAAGTGCGCGCGGTCCGGGCGAGGGCGGTGAAGGTGGGGCGCTTGATGACACTGACCCACGCTTTGAGCTGGTGAAGCAGTTGCTTGCGTATCAGAAGTACCGCACTGCAGCGGATGAACTTTCGCGCCTGCGCCAAGAGTTTGCGCAGCGTTGGTCGGTATCCGGTCGCGGCGCCACGCTCCCTGAGGAGCCCGAGCGCGAGTACGACATGGAAGACGTCCACATGATGGACTTGATTGAGGCCTACGAGCGGATTGTTGCGGGCATTGATCTTTCCAAGGTGGGCGACCACCGCGTGGAATACGACGATACGCCGATTTCATTGCATCAGTCAGACTTGGTGGACCGCCTTGATCATGCACCTGAGAAGCGGATGACGCTGCAAGACATCTTCAAGGGCCGCAGCCGCGGTGAGGCGATCGGCTTGTTCCTTGCCATGCTTGAGCTCGCCCGCGAGCAGAAGATTGGCATCATGCAAGACAAGATCAACGGGACCATTGAGATTGAGCTGAATCTCTCGTAAAGCCGCGCCTCTCAATCCGTTCTTGGATGAGGTGGCATGAATGACGGGCCGGTGGGGCGTGCTGCGCCAGCCGTGCGCGCCGCGTTGCGCGCTACGCGCTACTCATTAATCACGCGCAAGAACGTCAGCCCAAGGTCCGCAAGCTTCTTCTCGCCCACCCCCTTGATCTCCGCAAATTCATTGAGTGACTGTGGTTTCCGAGCAGCCATCTCCATGAGCGTTGCATCGCTAAAGATCACGTACGGGGGCACGCCGCGCGTCGTGGCAAGTTCGCGCCGCAAGGTGCGCAAGCGATCAAAGAGCGAGGCGTCCACTTCATGCGCGCCGTGAACCGCTGCGGCCGTGGCATGTTTGCGCCCGCGCCCACGCGGCGGCGCGCGCAGTGCCACTTCCATTTCGCCACGCAGGGCGCGATGCCCCTCAACCGTCAACACCAGTACTGGGTGCTCATCATCGGTGCGCGCAAGCAATCCGCGCTCTACCAATTGGAAGATGTAATTGGTCAGCGTCTTCTTGTCATCATCCTTGAGCGCTCCGTAGGTGGGCAGCGAAGCGTGCCCGCGCCGCGCCACTTCCTCGGTCTCCGCGCCGCGCACCACATCCGCCACGTACGAAGCGCCGTAGCGCTGCCCAGTGCGCACCACCGCGCTCAGGAGTTTGCGCGCCACGGTGGTGGAGTCGGTGGCCATACGCACTTCTTGCATGCACACGTCACACGCGCCGCAACCGTTCGCATCGCCGGCGCGGCTTTCACGCGCAATCGGCTCGTAACGCTGCCCGAAATGCTCCACAAGCCATCGATGCCGGCACACCGCGCCGCTCGCCATTCGCTGCATCGCTTCAAGCTGAACGCGTCCTTGCGCCACCGATGCATCAAGCGCCTCGTACGCCTCGGCGTCCGCGCCCTCGTCATCCAGCCGTGCGCGCGCATCGTTGGTGCTGCGCTCGGTGATGGAATTCCACTTCACCACATCAGCGTATGAATGGAACAGCACGCATTCGCTCTCCAGACCGTCGCGCCCAGCGCGTCCGGTTTCCTGCTGGTAATGCTCAATACTCTTGGGAATAGTCATGTGCACCACGGCACGCACATTGCTTCGATCAATGCCCATGCCGAACGCCACGGTGGCCACCACAATGTCAAGTTTCTCAGCCGTGAATCGTTCCTGCACCTTGGAGCGCTGGATAGACGTCATGCCCGCGTGGTAGCACGCCGCATTGAATTTCTCCTTGCTCAGATACTCCGCGATTGCCTCGGTCTCTTTGCGGCTCATGCAATAGACAATCACCGCGTCGCCGCGATGCCGCTCAAGAACGCCCAAAATCTGCTTGCGCCCATCAATGCGCGGCTCGATGCGGTAGATCAGGTTGGGGCGGTCGAAATTCCCAACCAATACCAGCGGATCGATCAATTCCAGCTGCGCAACGATGTCATCGCGCACCGGCGGCGCGGCGGTGGCGGTGCATGCATGCAGGCTGACGCCCGGGAACATCCTTCGCAGTTGTTTGAGTTGTCGATATTCCGGCCGGAAGTCATGCCCCCACTGACTGATGCAGTGCGCCTCATCAATCGCGATAGCGCGCACGCCCACGCTGCCGAGCCATGTATCGAACCCCGGCGCAAGCAGTCGTTCCGGCGACACGAACAGCAAGCGCACTTCGCCCGCGCGCACGGCGCGGCGCACGTCATCGCGCTCTTCATTGGTCATGCCCGAATGCAGCGACGCGGCGGGGTAGCCGTTGGTGCGCAGTCCATCCACTTGGTCTTTCATCAAGGCAATCAGTGGGCTCACGCAAACATCGATGCGCGTGTCGCCAGCACGCGCGGCAGCGAGCGGGGGCACTTGGTAGCAGAGGCTCTTGCCGCCGCCCGTTGGCATGACCACTAGACTGTCGCGGCCAGCAATCCCCGCAGCGATCGCTTCGGCTTGCAGCGGGCGCAAGGTGTCGAATCCCCAGACGCGTTGGATGTCGTCAAAGACAGCGGCATCAAGGCCGGGGCCGTCCTGCCCGAAGGCGTCCGACCCGTGCGCGTCCTGCGCGGGAATGAGCGAGTCCGTTCGCATCCGGTGGAGTCTAGGGGTGCGTGCAGGCACATTCGTGAATCAAGGCGGAAACGCACGGCTGTGAAGATCATCGATGGAATTCCGCGTCA
>JBIKZY010000089.1:0-8504 GCA_044354475.1 Phycisphaerales bacterium | reverse complement strand
TCACTACGCCGCTTCGCACGCTGACCGACGCCGCTGACAGCAAATCAGTTCCCACCGAACAACTGCAACAAGCTGTCGCCGACGCGATTGAACGCGGACTTGTTCGTCGTTCCGCACTCGCGGCCGCAGCAAAGAAAAACATCCGTCTTTTCGACGCGCTCAAGCGGATCTGATAAACGTAGCCATCATGTCCAAGCGATTCGCAACGGCAGACGCATTCCGGCAAGCCATTGAAACACGCCTGCGCTCAGAGGCAGATCGACGGGAGCTTTCCGTCAACGATCTACGCGTGCGCTTTGTCATGGAACGACTGCTGGCTCGGCTGTTCGCTGCAGATCACCCCCCGTGGCTGCTCAAGGGCGGGTTCGCAATGGATCTGCGCTATCGACCCAAAGCCCGCACTACGCGCGACATTGATCTATCTGTCGGTGTGGTTAGCCAAGGCGCGCTCGCTGCGCGCCTGATCGCCATTCGCGATGAACTCCAAGCGGCTGTGGACGTTGACCCTGGCGACTACCTGGTATTTCGCATTGGTGAGATCCGTGGGGAACTACCCGGCGCCCCGCGCGGCGGCGGTCGCTTCCCCATCGAGACACTCTTGGCCGGCAAGGTGTACGCGCGCTTTCACCTGGATCTTGGATTTGGCGACCCCGTGATGGGCACGCCCGAGTTGCTCACTGGTGATGACTTTCTTGCATTCGCAGGCGTGGCTGCCGCACGGGCTCTCGCCGTACCCAAGCCGCAGCAGTTTGCAGAGAAGATCCACGCCTACACCCATCCGTGGACTGATCGCATCAACACCCGCGTGAAAGACCTCGTGGACATCGTGCTGTTTATCGAACGCGGGAATCTCGTTGCAGTTGATGTGGCCACCGCACTGCGCGCCACGTTCGCCACGCGCAATTCCCACCCTCTGCCCACCATTCTGCCGCCCCCGCCCGACGCTTGGTCGACGGATTTCCCTGCCATGTCAGTTCAGGCTGCGCTCAGCACCGATGACCTGACCACGGCATTTGGCATAGCGACCAAGTACTGGAATACGCACAAACTGGGCGCATAAGAGCCGATTGCGTGGGTGTCAGTAATTCGAGTGGAAGCCCAACGATCGTGCACAACAAACGCATCAAATCCCGCCCCTGGCGCCCTCGCGTTCGTTGGCGCAGCTAGCCTCGTCGGAGCCCGTCGCCGACGCTAAAGTGCGTCACTTGCACCTCCTCCTCGCCCTCATCATCTGCATCGGCGGCGGCGCGGCCAGCGGCTTAGCAAGCCCGCCCGGCGAGTGGTACGCCGCACTCGCAAAGCCAACATGGACGCCGCCCGGATGGGTGTTTGGACCCGCATGGACCCTGCTCTACACACTCATGGCGGTGTCCGCATGGACCGTCTGGCGACGCCGCCAACAGACCTCCGTGCGCGTGCCACTGACACTCTTTGCCGTGCAACTGGCGCTCAACTTTGCGTGGACGCCACTCTTCTTTGGAATGCACCAGCCGGGATTCGCACTCGCGGAAATACTGGTGATGCTGGTGGCGATCGTTGCAACTACCGTCTCGTTTGCACGGGTCAGCGCGCCAGCGGCATGGATGATGGCGCCCTACTGCGCATGGGTGTGCTTTGCAACGGCGCTCAACTGGGCGATCTGGAAACTGAACTGATTCAGCGCCGCTCAGCCCACAACGCGCGCTGCCTGCTTCGCCAATGCCATCACGTCCGCCCGTAACGGGAGCGACGGCATCGCTCCACTCCGTTGCGCCGCAAGCGCGCCCGCTGCATTGCCCCACGCAAGCGCATCCTGCATCGAACCGCCTTCAGCAAGTGCAACAATTGACGCGCCGATGAATGCATCGCCACATCCAACAGTGTCGATGACATTGACCTTATACCCTGCATGCGCCGCACGTCCTGCGCTTGACCGCGCTATCGCACCCGCCGCGCCCAGCGTCATCACCACCGCGCCGTGCGGGACCCGCGCAGCCAGCGCGGCCAACGCACGCTCCGGGTCATGCTCACCGGTGAGCGATTCCGCTTCCGTTTCATTGACGCAGAGACCATCCAACTGTGTGAAGTCAATCGCTCGCACATGTTCGTCCGCCGGCGCGGCATTGAGCCACACCTTCATCCCGCGCTCGCACGCAAGCCGAATGCACAACGCAAGCTCTGCACATTCGTTCTGCAGCAGCAGGTAACTGCCGCGCTCGCACGTGGCAAGAAACTGCTCAATGTCGCCGCGCTCCAAGCGCGCGTTCGCCTCACGCGCCACCATGATGGCGTTCTCACCGCTATCCGTGATGGTGACGATGGCCATCCCGGAAACCGCGTCGTCCGTTCGGATGCCCGCCGTCTCAACGCCAGCCGCTTGCAGCGCGTCAACAATGAATCGTCCGTCCGCCCCGGTGCGGCCACACATGCGGACCGTCGCGCCGCATCGAGCGGCAGCCACCGCCTGATTAGCGCCCTTTCCGCCCGGAAAGGTCTGTACGGATTGCGCCGCCACCGTTTCGCCGGCACGGGGAAACTGGCTCACGCGGACGAAGCGGTCAACCATGAGCGAACCGATGACATTGACGGGTGCGGGCATGCCGAAAGCGTAGTTGCGGGCGCCTATCGGTCCTGATCAACGGAATTTAAATAAATTCGAACGGAACAGGCGGAATTACTTGCACAGTCCAATCGTAAATTGAACTCTCCGTGACCCCACCGGATCGAGACAACGGCAAGGATGCCGAAGGTCACCGAGCAGTGGCTTGCCAAGGAGGGACGACATGTCGGACACTGACCTCAACCGCTCAGATCTCACCGATGCTGTGACTCGCAGGCCTTGGCTGTTAGCACTGGTGACTAGCGCGGCACTGTTCGCGTTCGCCATTACTGGCGTGCTATTCATGCATCGATCCGCCGACGACGCGCTGGAATTGACCATGCGCGATTCGCTGCGCAGTATCACGGCGGTTGCGGCGCGCAGTGTTGATCCAGCGCTTCACGCACAAGTGCACACTGCAATGGACGCCGCGTCACCCGCGTACCAACAAACCGCCGAACCGATGGAAGGATTGGTCCGTTCGCTTCCGATCCTCCGTTCCATGTACACGTTTCGGGCTGGCACGGATGGCAACATTGACATTGTTGTTGATCCCACAGACACCGCCGCGAGCGCACTCCCCGGCATGCGCTTCGGTCACCGTGATCCTGCGCTTCTAGAGGCCATTCGTTCCGGATCCCCCACCACTTCCGACACCATCTACACCGACGCGCGCGGGTCAACACTCAGCGCGTATTCCCCAGTCCGCAATGCAGCGGGTGGAATCGAGTGCTTTGTCGGCGTTGACATGGATGCCAATGAACTCATTCGTCAAGAGCAGCGAATTCACATTGCCGTTGGTCTGAGTATCGCGTTCGCACTGATTGGCAGTTCTGCGCTCGGATGGTCGTTGTATGGATGGCATGAGCGCACGGCGCACGCAGAACAAGTCCGCAACTTTGAACGCGCCCAGCTGTTGCAGAGTGAAGCGCTGGCGCAAAGCATCAACCAATCGAAAGATGACTTCATTGCGAACGTCAGCCACGAAATCCGCACCCCATTGGCTGCCATCATTGGGTACGCCGAACTGCTACGCGAGCAACGCATTGAGACCGGAAATCCGCTGGCCGACGATGCGCCAAACGCCATCGCTCGTAATGGTGCGCATCTACTCGGCGTGGTCAATGACATTCTTGATGTCTCGCAAGTAGAGGCTGGAGCACTGGCGATTCATGCCACGCACATGGACCTGTGTGCCACCGCGCGTGAGGCCGCGGATCTGCTTGCCATCCGTGCTGACGCCAAAGGAATCACGCTGACTGTGGAATGCGAGCCAGGCAGCCCCGTACCAGTGGTTGCTGATCCATTGCGCGTGCGGCAGATTCTCCTGAACTTGATCGGTAACGCCATCAAGTTCACCGACAGCGGCAGCGTTCGCGTGGCAATTACTCGCGAGGGACCATGGGCGGTTGCAGAGGTCCAAGACAGCGGACCAGGAATGACTCCAGAGCAGATCTCCCGCCTGTTTCAGCGATTCTCGCGGGTTGACCGTGATACCAGTTCGCTGGGAACCGGCATTGGGCTTGAACTCTCACAGCGTCTGGCACGACTCATGCATGGCGGGATAGCCGTTGAAAGTACGCCGGGCTCTGGAACGACGTTTCGCCTCTCCATGATGAGCGCCGCCTGCGATCCCCTGAGCGAGTACCTGCAGTCGCATCCGAGCGCAGACAACACTAGCAGTACGAATGACATCGCCCCGCTTCCACTCGCGGGGATCGATGTACTGATCGCAGAAGACGGTGTCGACAACGCCCGTCTGTGGCGCCACCACCTTGAGCACGCTGGTGCCGAGGTGTGGCAGGCTTCCAACGGTCGTGAAGCTGTGGGATTGGTACGCGCCGCTGATATGGGCGTCTTGGAGCGCCCGTTTGACATCGTCCTCATGGACATGGAAATGCCCATCATGAATGGCGTAGAGGCCACCCAACAATTGCGAGCGGAAGGCTTCCGGCTACCGATTGTTGGACTGACCGCTCATTCCGACGTAGCCACGCGCACCAAACTGCTCGACGCCGGCTGCAATGACTGCGCTACGAAACCGATCAGCCGGGCGGGCCTCACCAGGCTGATTCTGGCGCACGTGCGCGGTGGTCGGCAGCCCGCGATGGCACATGAAACGGTTTCCGGTACATGACTGACCCCATGCCTGATGGATATTCATGACTGGCACGCCACCCTGCTTGCCCTCATGGGAATGGACCATGAACGACTCACTTACCGCTGGGCCGGGCGCGGTTTTCGCCTGATAGACGTCAAGGGGAACGTGTATGCCGGCATCATTGCCTAGCGCTTGGAGTGCGCTGCACCGAGATCGCGCGTGTCAGGCGGGTGGTGTGCGCATCAGGTTGATTTGTGGGATCCTTGGATCACCATGGACACCGCTGCACTCCCGGAGCCAACTTCCACACTTGACATCATCGCCATGGTCGGATTTCCGTACATGGCGTTGGTCAGCGTTCGCCTGTTTCGCGAATCAGGTGGTGATCTGGCTGGCTTGGGCCTATCGATGGCATTGGCCGCAGTGTTGGGCTTTTTAACGTGGTTTGAAGTTGACTTTGCAATTCCGCTGACTGTGAATGCAACTGACGGCAGTGGACACGCAACGGTGGAAATTCCGGTCATTCGCACGCTTGCAGAATTTGCGGCGGCGTCAGTATTCGCTGGACTCTTTGTGCGCTGCCTGGATGCGTGGCGCGTGTCGCGCGACAATGAAGCGTTGCTTCGTTTCCAACGCACCGCCCTGTGGATGATCAGCATGCTGATTTCCGGCGTGGTGATTTACGAAGTGCACTTTGCCACCACCTTGCCCATGCGCACGGCGATTCTTTCAATCGGTGGCGCATCGGTATTCATTGTTGGATTGGCCATGCAGTCCACGCTTGGCAATATGTTTGCCGGCTACGGGTTGCAGTCGTCGCGCGTCTTCCGGAGAGGCGACACAGTGCAGTTAGGTCGTAACGGCGCCGTTGGAACCGTGTTTGACAGCACCCTTGCTACCACGCGCATCATCACGCGTGATGGCGAAATGTTGGTGCTCCCGAACAGCGCTGTACTGACCAAGGATTTCATGAACCTTGATCAGCCGAATTCTCATATACGGCAATCGATCAAGATTGGTGTCTCCTATGAAGTACCACCAGCGGTGTTTAAAGACATTGCTATGCAGGTGCTATTGAGTGAAGCAACCGTGCTGCGCACTCCGGAACCCGCGGTATGGCTTGCGGACTTTGGAGAGTCGTCGGTGCAATACGACCTACGGTTCTGGATTGATGGATTTGATGTCCGCGATGAAACGCTCAACCGAGTACGTACTCGCCTGTGGTACGCAGTGGCTGACGCTGGTATTGAGATTCCGACTCCCATCCGCACCATTCGCATGGCTTCAACCGACGATGATGCGAAGCGAGCCGCCGCCACACGCCAACGGATTGAGCACGCAGAACATGGGCTACTCGCCTGCTCGCTCTTTGATGAAAGGACTATCACCGCCTTGGAACGCAAGGAACTGGCACGCGCTACTACAGAGAAGGCGTACCTGCCTGGAGCCATGGTGATTCGCCGCGGCGACATTTCTGACTCGATGTTCGTGGTGGTCAGCGGCACTTGCCACCTCAACCTACCGACCGGGGAACGGATCAATTTTGAGCCGGGCGGCCATTTTGGAGAGGTAGCACTGATCACCCAATCGGCACGAAGTGCTGACATCTTTGCCTCGGAGTCGGGCACGGTGCTCCTGCAACTTCCACGAGCAAGCGTCATGCCAATACTGCAAAGACGTCCGGAATTTATGGCGAGAATGCAATCGATCGCCGAAGATCGGCGCGACCCCACACGCATCGGACCAAAGAAAAAGCGTAGCCGCGCGCATCACCTGGCACGCCGTGTGTGGTCCATGATGCGACCGATTTAACGCTTGCGTATAAACCTTCCCGACACATTGGCGGGGTAGACTCCGGCATGCCGATTTCTACCGAGATCCCTACTGCCACGGCCGCCGATCTTCAACCGATTGGTAATGAAGACCAACCAGCGGCCGTCCTGCGCGTGGTCAGCGCGCTTGGTGGCATTGCACAAACAAAGCGAGCGAACGGGCGCATGGGCAATGTGTTGGTCACCGAACCAAGCCTCATCCGTCAGGTCTTGGTGCGCGGATCGATGGACGAGGACCTTGGTCTCATTCGTAACTTTGCATTGCGCACAGCTGCACCGCATGGGCTCATCTCGCTCACGGGTCCGGAACATCGCAAGGTGCGCGTGGCCATGGCGCCGTGCTTCCGCGGCAACGGACTGGCACCGCTGGAAGAGGCACTGGAGCGACGGCTGCTCTCCGGTCTTGATTCATGGCCAACGGGGGACCCGGCGGTCGCATCAAAGTTGACGCTGGACCTGCTCACCAAGGTCTTCATGGAATGGGTGCTGGGACCACTTGAACCCGTGCGCGAAGCGGAACTCTGCACCGCGGAGCAGGCACTCTTAGAAGTGTTCCACCATGCCATCCCCGATCTCAACCAACTGTGGCCATCGGCTGATGCAGAAGGACCAATCTCCTTTGACCAAATGGTCAATCGCTTCTTCACGCTGCGCACACTGATCTCTGACACCATTGAGCGCGGACCAAAGGGTATGGCTGGCCAACTTGACCAGATGCTTCCCCCACAAGGCGAAGGGCTACCGCGCAGTGCACAACTCACCGATCATGCCATCCACTTACTGCTGGCTGGATTGGACACGGTGTCACAAACTGCGGGTTTACTCCTGCACCACGTGGGTCAGAATCCCGCGATCGGCGATGCGATTGCTGACGAAGCCGGTGCGACGGGTGAGCCAGTGTTCACTGAAGCGTGCATTAAAGAAATCCTGCGCCTCTATGCAGGCGTGCCGGTTGCCGTGCGTGTCACCGGCGCGCCGGTGGAAGTGAGCGGTCACATCATCCCCGCCCATCGACCGCTGATGGCGTTCCTGATCTGCATGCAGCGCGATGCGCGCTTCTTTGATCGCCCACTGGAATTTGTGCCAGAGCGTTGGCTTGAAGGGACCACTATGCGCATGGATCCCTCAGCGTATATGCCATTTGGTGCCAAACTGATCCTGCGACGGCTGCTTCCAGCGGTGTGCGCGCGCTATCGCGTGACCGCTCAGACGCCCGGGCTCGTTCCTGTTCTCGTTCGAATTGTGGCGCTGCCGATGCGTGCGCCCAAGATCACCCTTACTCGCCGCGCGTGAGGCGCGCTCTGAGGAGTTCCGATGCCTGTGTTCGCCACTGCCGCCCTGCTTCTTGCATTCAGTAACGTTGGTCTCACCGCCCCAGCACCCGTCTTTGATCACGTCATTGTGATCAGTGTGGACGGCTTGCGTCCGGATGTGATTGACGGTCCAGAAGACGGCGCATTGCCGGGATTCTCCCGCCTGAAACGCGGGCCACACACCCTGCAGGCACGCACCGATGCCACCATGACGGTGACGCTTCCAAACCACGTCTCCATGGCAACCAGCCGCCCCATTGCCGGACCCGATGGACACGGATGGACTGAGAATATTGACCCGCCCGCAGCCCGCCACGGCGGCACTTTATGCAAGAAGCACGGTTCGTATGTCACCAGCATGTTTGACGTGGCACACAACCGGGGCGTGACGACCGCCATCATTGCCACCAAGGGCAAATTCTCCATCTTGGTGCAGAGTTTCGACGACGCCGAAGGTGCACCAGACCTGGATGGCAACGACAATGGCAAGGGCAAGGTGGACCTCTTTGCCATCACCCGCACTTCGCGCATGGCGCGGGACCATTCCACTAGTTGGCTTGCCTTGCACCCGAAGCGATCGCTGCTCTTTGTGCACTTCGCCGCGCCGGATGGAGCTGGCCATGCCTTCGGCTGGAACACGGCCATGGGTTCGCCGTATCGGGCGGCAGTGAAGGAAGTTG
>JBIKZY010000088.1:0-8522 GCA_044354475.1 Phycisphaerales bacterium | reverse complement strand
TCACAAAGGCGGGAAACACCACAGGCGATTGCGATCAGTTCCTTGGTCTTGGTGTCGAGTGCATTGGGAGCGAGGCTTACGTGATGAAGTTGCTTGAATGCTGCGCCGGTTTCTGGGGTCATGTGAGTTCCTGTCGGTGTTGAGTGAATTGAAGTAGCCAACGCATGTGAATACCCATATGAGCCAATGGCCGACGATCGGTTCCCAAATTTTACCTTCGGACAAATAGTCCGTAGATAAATTCCTGAGACTTGCCCCACGGTGTTTCATGTTGCTCTTGCACAGCATTGATCATCTGAAATGCTGGCGTAAATTCGGCGGCGAGTGTTTCTGCACTGTAACGGCAGACTGGCAGACCGCTGCACCGTTCCGGACCCGATAGCGCAAAGGTGGCGATGATCGCATGGCCGCCTGAAACAACCGTTCGTGATGCCAAATCAACGTAGCGCTTTCGATCATCCACCTCATGGAGGAAATGAAAGACGGCGCGGTCATGCCACAAGTCCACGGCGCCAAGGTGCGGAGATTCAAGCACATCGCCCACTATCCAACGGATGCGATCTGCGTATGAAGTCGCACGAGCTTTGGCACGCACGATCGCGCTTCCGGAAATGTCAAGAACAGTGATTGACTCAGCAGGATCTGATGGGCGCCGCGTGAGCAGTTCGCACGCGAGCGCTGACTGGCCGCCGCCAACGTCAAGTACGCGAATTGGAGCCGGATTGAGCGTGTTAACGAGTGCCAAAGAAGCATTTGGAAACGATTGGAACCAACTCAAATCGGCGTCAGGCTTGGTCGCATAGACGCCCTCCCAATGTTCGCGACGTTGATCGGTGGAGGCGGAATGCGAATTCATCGATGGTTGAGTGGGCGACTGGTCGTGCTGTTTATTGCTTGGCACGCGCGGAATGCAATATCGCCGAATCAAACTCCGCTGCCCAAATCTGACTGGACTTCTCGCCGGTTCCCCGCTGCGCCGTCCACATCATCCACTGACCGTCATGACTGAAGACCGGCAGAACATCAGCGCCGCTGCAGTTGGTAATGCGAACAGAACTCTCCGGATGCAGCGCATCGCGCATCATGACTTCGTAATTTTGGTGGCCCATCTCACTTGATCCATAGATGAAGTGACGACCATCGGGGTGGTAGTACGGGCACCAATTGACGTGCTCGTTCTTGGTGAGTGCGCGTTCGTTGGAAATCCCAGTGACTTTCCCGGAAGCATCGCGCACGAGATCGGCACTGAAGATCTGCAACAGGCTGTCGCCCTGCCGATCGCTGCGAAAGATAATGCCACTGCCATCGGGCGTGAAGAAGGGGCCGCCGTCATAACCAGGGGCGTCAACGATCTTGCGCGTTTCCCCGCTGGGCATATCCATCACCCAGAGATCGCCCTGCGTCTTGGGATCCACTTGCGTGTAAAGCAGCGTGCGCCCATCGGGGCTGAAACTGCATTCGGCGGCATAGCCATTGCCATCGCCGACCAGCGTCTTCAGGCTGCTGGCGGTGCCGTCGGCGGTGCGAAGATCGACTTGCACAATCCGCATCTCCGGCGGGAACTGCCAGCGGTATTTACCCGTGCCGCGCTGATAGCCGGGCGTCTCCTTGTTTGACGGCGGGACGATGGTGCTTCCAAAGATCAGAATCTCTGGATGCTTTGGGTGGAACCATCCGCAGGTGTTCGCGCTGCCTTCGGGACTGATGCGCTTGATGTTCGCAAGGGCAGCAATGCGCCCGTCTGCACCGCGTGCCACATCGGCCACATACATGGAATAGAACTCGGCGGGCGCTGCGTCACCGATCGGCTGCTCGATGGCTTGAAAGACAATGGTTCGGTCATCGGGGCTGAAGTAACTCTCGCCAGCCTTACTAAATCGATCCGGGAATGTGAGCTGCACGTGATGCGTGAGCACCGGTGCCTCGGTGGTACGAAAGTCAGTGAGCGGGGTCGGCGCCGGTGCGGCGGTCGGTGCGGCAGCATCCTTCTGCGAGGCACATGCGGAAAGGGCGCCAAAGGCGAAGACAGTGGATACAAGCCGGGGTGCGAACATTCCACGATTCTAAGACCGTTCCGCACCGAAAGTAGCATCGTCCGCGCAATAATGAAGGCGTAAAGCGCGATCGCTCCCCGCACCGCCAGAAATTAGGGACAGGGGTGAACGGCACCTATTTAGGCACCGGGGTGAACGGCGCCAATTCATTACCATCGGAGAATGGACGGACGCGGGTACGAACTTCTGTTTGCGGATGAACACCTCCTGGTGGTGAACAAGGAGTGCGGGCTGCTGACCGTCCCCGGCATCGGTCCTGAGAAGGCTGATTGCCTGATTGCGCGTCTGCAGAAGGAATGGCCGACTGCTCGCGTTGTGCATCGACTTGATCGCGACACCAGCGGCGTGCTGGTGGTGGCGCTTGATGCCGACACACACCGCGCACTCAGCATGCAGTTTGAGCGCCGCGAAACTACCAAGACCTATATCGCCATTGCTGCTGGCCATCCGCCGAAAGAAAGCGGCGAGATTGATCTGCCGATACGCAAGGACCTTGTGAATGGCCCGCTGCAAATTGTTGACTTCGTGCACGGGCGTGCCAGCGTGACCCGGTGGCGCGTTCTGGAACTTTTGAACGAACCGACACGCACTCGCTTTGAACTCACGCCGATCACCGGTCGCAGCCATCAGTTACGAGTGCACTTGTTAGCCATCGGTCATCCCATTCTTGGCGATGACCTCTATGCGCCCGCCGATATCAAAGCGCTTGCGCCCCGCCTGTGCCTGCACGCGCAGCAACTTGGATTTACACATCCCGCCACCGCAGCAGCTGTTGCATTCACTGCGCCAGCGCCGTTTTGATGGTCGTTGGCGCATGCGACTTTCCTGGCTCCTGCACGCTGATTCCGTGTGCGGACAGCGCGCGGCCGATCGCCATGAGCGGGAAATACAAGCGGTACATGTGGTATCGCAGGTAGAAGACTTTCGGGAAGCCGGTGCCCGTGAATTCCGTCTCCACCCAACTGCCAGCCGGATCGCCGTCCGGATTCAAGTTCGGCTGCACGGCATCGCCAGGCCGCAACTGCGTTTGCGCAAGCCAACGAAGCGCGCGCCACAAGTCCGGATCGTTCGCTCCGTACACCTCTTGCAACACCATCGCCGCCCACGCGGTCTGGCTGGCCGTGCTTGGCCCGGTTCCCATCAGTGAACGATCTTCGTAGCTATTTGCAGTCTCACCAAAGCTGCCGTCCGGCTTCTGCACGCTCTTGATCCACGCACCAGCGCGCTGAATCCACGGCTCACTGCGCGGCACGCCGCAACGAATCGGACCGATCACTGCCTGCCACGTTCCGTAGATGTAGTTCACGCCCCATCGACCCCAGAAGCATCCTTCCGGCTCTTGATGGCCTTTGATGAATTCCACCGCGTGCGCGATGGTTGGATTATCAATGCGGTAGCCAAGCCAACTCATGCACTCGAGCGTGCGCCCAGTGATGTCGTGGCAGGCCGGATCCTGCATCGCGTTGTGATCGGCAAACGGAACGTACTCGTAGATCTGATGATTCCGCGTGCGGTCGAACGCGGCCCATCCGCCGTTCTCGCACTGCATGGCAAACACCCATTCAACACCGCGACGCGCCGCCGCCTCATTTTCTGCACCACCCGCGCGCTTCAAGGTCATGGCAACCATGACGGTGTCATCAACATCCGGATACCATGCGTTCTGATACTCAAAGTACCAACCGGCTGCGCGTGTTCCCGGGCGGACATTGGCCATCCAATCGCCAGTCCAGCGAACTTCCTTCGCGCGCAACCACGCAGCAGCGCGATCAAATGAATGATCTGACGACGCAGTGAGCCCGCAATCAGCAAGTGCGTATCCCGCAATACCGGTGTCCCACACCGGGCTGAAACATGGCTGAATGTGAATGGTTTCAGGGCTGGTAGTTGCAGATGTAGGAGCACCACTGGACGCAGCGCGCTCTTCAATGAAGAATGCATCAAGATCCTTCTCGGCGCGTAGCACCAGTGGATCACTTCGCTTCACGCCAAGCGCGTGGAACACCACCTGGATGTACACCATCGGTGGAAATATTGCTCCAAGGCCCTGCGTTGGCGCGGGCGCATCTTGGGATGCGCGCGCCAATATCCAACTATATGCAGCACGAATCGCCGACATGCGCGGCGCCGTCCCAAGCACTCGACCGGCAAACTTCAAGACGCTGTCAACCACCTTGAAGAAGACGCGCCAGAAGTGCGGCGTGGTCATAGGCATCTTGAGTCGATGCCGATCATGCTCGCTCAGAAAGAGTTCTGCAATGCCCTGCTCGCTTCCAAGCTTGCGCATCGGCTGCAGCGTTGCCACGATGGCGAGCGGCAAGATCATGGTGCGGCTCCACGCACTCATACGGTCCATGTGAAAGTAAAACCACTTGGGGAACCAGACGATTTCCGGTGGTATGGCCGGCACGGCGTTCCAACTAATTTGCCCGAGCGCCGCAAGATAGAAGTTACTGAAGCTGTTGCACTTCTCTGCTCCACCCATGGCGCGAATCACTGCACGGGCGCGGCTCATGTGCGGTGCATCAGGCGAGTCGCCATGCAACTTCAGACAGAAATACGCCTTGACGGATGCGCTGAGATCAATGGTGCTTCCTGGATACTGCCCCCAGCCACCATCCGCGCGCTGTTGCGAACGCAAGTAGCGAACAATTTTCTGCAGCGTGTCGACGCCATCGCGACCGTCCGCCATTACTGAGCGCTCTTGCCCCAAGATCCACTTCATCAGGAGGTATTCACTCTGCAGAATCGAGTCGCCCTCCAATTCTGCGCACCAGTGACCATCGGTGCGCTGCAGACTCTTCAGCGCAACAAGTGCATCGCCGGCAGTGCGGGCGAGCATCTCAAGGGTCTGGCGATCGGGTCCGGCGGCGGGCAACATGAATGGGAGATCATAAATAGTCACGGCATCATGCGGCAAAGCCCCTGCTCGACCACCATTCCCGGACGCACCAGCGTTTCAATTCGTGCGTGCGTGCCTTCTTTATGCCTTGATTTCCGATTCGGACGATAGTATCGAACTGATGAAATCACTCAATGGACTGTTGAATTCATGGCTCGGACGAGGCGTGCTGGCGCTCCTGTGCGCTGCCGCCTTCGCCCTGCCCGCCCGCGCAGGAAACGGCGTCTATGTATCCACCAATCCGAACAGCGCCAACGCCGTGCTGGCCTACACCCGCAATGTCAAGACCGGCTTGCTGACGTATGTCGGACGCTTCGATACTGGCGGACGCGGCCTAGTGGACATTGGCGGCGCGCAATCACACGCGGTGGTGGCAACGCGCACGCAGTTATTTGTAGTGAACCCCGGGAGCAATGATTTCACCACCTTCGCACTTCGCGATGACGGTTCGCTGCTCTTCATGGGCGTGACCAATTCCGGCGGAGTTCGCCCAGTCAGTATCACCGTTTCCGGCAATGTCATTTACGTGTTGAACCAAGGCCAACTTGGTGTTGCTACCGCAAGTTGCAATGGCTTCACCATTGGCGACGACGGCTTGCCGGTATCGATCGGCACCTACGACGTCATCTATGAAGCCGAAGCTATTCCAACCGACGTGTTCTTCACACGCAACGGTGCGCGGCTGGTTGTGCTTCTCAATGGGAGTGATGCCATCGATACATTCTCTGCGTCGGCGGACGGTGCATTGACCGTGAATCGACGACTTACCGGTGTCAGCAATCCGGTGGGCGGAACAATGTCTCCGGTGCAGCCGTTCGTTGCGTTTGCAGCACTTGATGATGACACAGCGCCGCGAATGATTTCTATCCGTGCTACCGGAATCGCCTTGCCGAGCATTGTGAGTTCAGCAGGTTTAGCGAGCACCATTTCGCCGTGCTGGGCTGCGGCAACTCCGAACGGCAAGAAGGTGTGGTCATCAAACTTTGCAGCTGGTTCGCTCACTCTGTTCTCTGGCAAGTTGAATGGCAGCATTCAAGCGGTCAGTAGCTATGTGCCTGCTTCGAGCAGCCCGGGTTCGCTTGATGTAGCTGTTGATCAACGCGGAAAGTTCTTGTACCGACTGCGCGCCTTCAACCCCAGCGGCGGCACCGCGCCCGTACCCGTGATCGAGGCGCTGAAGATCACCAAGTCAACAGCAAACGGCGGAGTTCAGTTGGTGCAAACGGTTTCATTGCCATCCGATCTGCAGACCGCTTCGCCAACTGGCATCGCGGTCACCGCTCCCTAAAGACACAGCCCCAGCGAATTGCCGGGGCTGTGTGTTCAATCAGGTAAGAAGCGGGTCACTCGGAATCACTTAGCGACGGCGGCGACCAACCAAGCCGGCAACGCCGAGCAGCGCGATGGCTCCTGGAGTCGGGACTGCACCACTGTAAACATTGATGTTGTCCACACGGTTGGTGCCAGCGGCGGCGGTGGTCACCGTCGACTGGATGCGGAAGATCACCGAGGCCTGTCCTTCCGTGGCGCTGGGGCAAATTAAGCTGGTGTTGAATCCCGCCTGGTTGGTGACTGAGTTCCAAGTAGTGGTACCACTGCCAGCCAAACCTGCCTGAACAACCGTGTATGACGCGAGGACCGTACTAAAGTTTGTACCGCCATCGACGCTCATGAGTACAGTGAACGTCGCCGGGCCGGTGCCACTGCGCGTATGGTCGAATGAGATCGTGATGGGGTCGGCATAACCCGTGGTGGAGAGGGCGATTTGGTAGTAGTCACCGATCGACCAGTTGTTGGAACTGAGCGAATAGGTCGAACCATTGCCAGCGGGTGAGGACCATGTCGTTGCGGCGACTGCGTGGTAACCGCTGAGCATGGTTCCTGAGGTAGCGTCACCCAAGTTGGCGGCACCGTAGTTGTAGTTCGAACCAGTAGTGGCAGCAACCACGGCGGTCGACATCGACCAACCAGCGACCAAGGCTGCGGATGCGGACATAGAAACAGCGCCCGCGGTGATGAGCGAGGCAGCGACAAGTGATCGATTGTTCATGTGTGGAAGTCCGAATAGGTGGCGTCAACCAGTGCGACTGGCCGCCCAATTCATCTTCCTCGTATGACACACCATGCCCTGTAACTGATCGAAGGCAATGCCAATGTTCAGAAACGCCGTTCAGACTTGATTAAGTCGGGCACTTGGGGCCTGGTCGCGCGACCAGAATCATGGCAGCGTTATCTGCTGCAGAACCGAATCGTAATTCCAAAGTCCGTACTGGAGGGTCTGCGGGGCGGTTCCGCCGGCGGGGAAGAGCCCGGGGGCATTCGCTTGGAGGTACGCAAAGTTGCTGACGAGCTGACTGTGGAATTGGTTGATCTTGTCGATCGACCACCCTGTTGAGCCAAGAAATTCGGGCTCGCCGGAGAAAGTGATGAAGACCGTCGACCCGGACAACGGAACCGTGTTCGAGATGGGTGGATACTGCGTCATCAAGAACGCCACATACGCGGCCACCAGTGATGGACTCGGACCGGGTCCAGTAGTCGGATCGGAGTACGTGTAGACGTTTGGAGTGGTGGTGGCTCCAAAGCATGGAATCTTCGGCGCGGCATAAGCCCCGTTGCTGTCCACATCGACCACCATGTACGGAAACGTTTGCGATGGCAAGATGCAGTCCGCAGCGCTGTAGGCGGGGAAGTAGCTGCTACTGCCACTCACCAATGCGCTGTAGTCAGCGGTGATGCGCTTACCAAGGTTGTAGTACTGCGGAAAGCCGAAATCAAAGCCGGCGGCTCCATACTGTTCCGGGCCGCCGTAACTGGGGCCGACATTGCCCAAGGTCACCGGCGGTGATGCTGCGCGAACGCCGGGGATGGACTGGGCATTACCCGTCATGCAGCCCTTGATGGCGGCAAGGCTATTCACTGGAGATGTGGAGACATCCTCCACCGAGCTTTGTTCAATCGAGAAGATGTTGAATCCGCGACCGGAGGCTTGCGGGTCGGCGATCTGATTGATCGCGTTCATCGCAGCGATGCTGTTGTCAAGGACGCATTGCCACGTGGCTGGCGATGTCGGCGCGCAGTCACCGGCGGTGCAGCCCCAGAATGTGCAACTGGAATTTGAATTGTCGGGATGAAAGCCAATCTTGAGCGTCGATCCATACGCAGTACGCAGCAGTGCGATGAGATCCGCGTACATCTGATAGTTGGTGGCGCCGGCGGCAAATCGCAGGTGGATCTGCTGCAACCCGGGCGCTAGTTTCTGGATCTTCTGTACATAGATCTGTTGATCCGCCGCGGCTGTCGGCGGAACTTCCTGCGCCACAAGCACACTGATCCATGCCTGCGGCGCGGCCAGTGGACATTCGCCCCACGCTGCGAGCAATTGCGCCAAGTCTTGACCATCAATACGCAAGTCGGCATTGAGATCACCGCGCGTATTCGGTGGAACCGATCCCCAATGACCAATCATGATTCCTAAATCCTGCGCATCCACCCGTTGGTTTCCTTCAAGATCCGCCGGGCACAACTCAACCCCTTCCACCCCGCTAGCGGATGCCAACGTGGGA
>JBIKZY010000087.1:0-8670 GCA_044354475.1 Phycisphaerales bacterium | reverse complement strand
GCATCGGGCCGAGCCTCAAGCGCCTCAATCTGGCGTTGAATCTCCGCGATCGGCTGCTCGAAATCAAGGGTCTGGACGGCAGAAGACATGCGGAGATCGTAGCGGATCGCGGGCGCCGATAGGCTTTGCGCTATGAGTGAAGATCACGGTGACTCCGCCAACATCGCTTTCGTGGGCTGCGGCAATCTCGGCATGGCGATTCTTTCGCGCGCGATTTGCAGCGAAGTGATCGACCCGGCGACCACCGTTGTGATTGAACGCGACGCTGGCCGCCAAGCGGAGGCGAGCCGCTTGGGAGTGCGCGTGACAGCCGACGCGGCGGCAGCGCGTGGGGCACAAGGAGTAGTCCTGGCCGTCAAGCCGCAGCACTTTCTTGAAGCGGCGCAGGCGATTGGATCGCTGAGTGGCGCAACGTGCGTTGTGAGCGTGATGGCGGGATGGCCGAGCGCGGCGATTCGCGCGGCGCTGGGTGGTGGCGGTGGCAGTGGCGGTGGCGGCAGCGATGGCCCGCGGGTTGTGCGCGCGATGCCAAACATGGCGGCGCAAGTGGGGCTTTCGATGACGGCCGTTGCGCGCGGCGCTGGAGCGACGAGCGATGACGTCACGGCTGCGCTGCGCCTATTTTCAGCAATTGGAAAGGCCGTAGAAATTCCTGAAGCGTTGATTGACGCGGCGGTGGCTGCAGTGGGCAGCGCGCCGGCATACCTGTATTTACTTGCAGAAGCGCAGATCGCTGCCGCAGAAACTATGGGGTTCGACGCAGTAACGGCGCGCGCGATGGCGATCGAATCAATCTTCGGTGCGGCAACACTCCTTGCGACTGATGGACGGGAGCCAGCGCAGTTGCGCGCTGCTGTGACAAGCGCGGGCGGAACAACAGCTGCTGCAGTGAACGTGTTTGAGCGCGGCGAATTCGTGGCGTTGGTGGCGGCGGCTATGGAAGCCGCGCGCACGCGCAGCGCGGAACTCGGGAAGTAAATCGGGCGACTCCATTCGCCAGCGCCCGTCACGAACGAATATGAATAGCGAAGCCGGAAGCGGCGTATTCAAGGGGACGCGATCGCCGCATGGCATTACGCACGGAGCGCAAGCCGGAGGCAGTCATCGGGTGCTTCTGCAACTCCAAGAGCAGCGTGGTTTCAAAGAGCGTGGACTCGGTCCAATCAACTTCTTCGCGGAAGCCGGAGAGTGCTACGGCGCCGGAGGTTCGTAAGAACTTTCGAATGCGCGCTGGCGGCATAGCGATGGTGCGGCAGCCGCCGAAATGGATCACTTTCCCCTTACATTTCCCGGCGAGAATCTCTTCAAGGCGGTCGATGTGCATCTTTTCGTCCGGGCGCCGCATGTCCCCTGGGAGCAGTAACCCACGTCGAGAATGCATGGCCAGCCAGAGAATCTCAAAGCCGGTGTGTCGCTCTTGGAACCACTTGCGCAAGTAGTGCTCAAGCTCGGCGCGCGTGGCAACATCGCGATGGATGTAGGCCACGTGGTAGTCCGACGACCGAAGCAGTTCCAGCGCTGGGCGCACGCTCACGGTGGAGCGCAGGCCGAACCACTCGGACTCCAGGCAGAAGACACCTTTGCGATAGACGAGCACGCGGGGATCGTAACGCGTGATCAGAAATCGCGGCGGCGGAACAACCAGACGCATCCACTGAGCATCACTGCTTCAAACATTAAGCTTGTGCCGATGGTCCAGAGTGCGCCCTTGCGCGACTCTGCATCGTCATAGGTGGCTTGCTCAAATTCTTTGCGCTTGACGCGGCTACTTCCAAAGAAGCGCATCTCATCATCATCTTTCGCGGGCGGTCGAAAGTTCGATTGTTTCACAAGCGTGCGCGAAAGCCACTCGGTGGTTTCATTGGTCTTAGGCAGCAAGGTAATGATGGCGTAGGCCGGCCAGTAGCCGGAATTCCAGCGACCGGCGGAGATGGTTTCGCTGGCGAGTTCGGCACGGAGTTTGTCAACATCGGCGTCAGCATTCTTTTCCAGGCGCGAGGCAATGGTGCGTTCAATGGCGGTGACTTCCATGCTGGAAGCCAGACGACCATAGTTAAGAAATTGCTCTGCTTTTTGTGCACCAAAGAGGGCCAACCAGAAGACCAGCGTGAGGAGCAGGCTGGCCACGGTACTGCGCGTCAGCACGCCCATGAGGGCGCAGAAGCAATACAGGTAACTGAAGAACACCACCACCACTGGAATAGCCAAGAACAGCCCAGGCTCCCACGCACCGCCGCGGATACCGATCACTAGAAAGCTGGCAAGGACAAAGACGGCGGCTTGGAAGCCCGCAAAGAACAAACCAGTCACCCAGCGCGTCAAGAACAAGCGCGAACGAGTGATCGGCTTCGACAGCATCATGTCGATCGAGCCGTTGGCAATGAGTTCCGGAACGATGCTGGCGGTGGAAATGAGCGCCAGAATGGCCGCGAGCCATGTCAGCCAAATATTGATTCCCAAATTCTGGAAGATCAACTTGTAGAAGAGGTCGCGCGGGAAGAACAGCGTGTTGACAAATTTACTGTTGAAGTGGAAGCCAAGCGCGGAGACGCCTGTGTCATCAATGCCAAGTGCGCCAACGATGGCCACCACCAACACGCTGATGACCATGGCAAGCCAAAAGAGTTTGCGCGAGTTGAGATCGCGGTACGCGTCAAGAAAGATCGCCAAGGTCTGCGTCATGAGCGGATCTCCGGCGGGGTGCGCGGGGCCGTAGGCGGCGCCGTGAGCGGCGCAGCGGACGGCCGTTGCGCACCAGGCATGGCGCGGCCGCGTTCGTCGATCACGCTGCGGACAAAGAGATCTTCCAGTGTTTCGCGGGCGCGTTCGACGCGCGTGACGGTGGCGCCGGCAGCACGCAGGGCATCAATTGCGGGCTGAATAATGCCTGCATCACGGGTCGGAATCACGAACGTGCGCAGCGCGGGTTCCGCAACGGAGACAACGCCCGCAACAGGACCAACCGCGGTGATCACCACGTCGGGCGCGTGCATCGCTTCAATCTCATAGCGGTGACTTTCGTGCGTGAGTTCCTCAATGGTGCCTTGCGCCAGGGTGGTGCCTTGGTTGATGATGGCAACGCGATCGGCCAACATTTCCACTTCGCTGAGGAGGTGACTGTTCACCAGCACAGTGCGGCCCTCGCCACGCAGGCGTAGGAGCATGTCGCGAATTTCGCGGCGGCCGACGGGGTCAACGCCATCGGTTGGTTCGTCAAGGACCACCAACTCCGGGTCATTGATGAGTGCGGCGGCGATACCGATCCGCTGCTGCATTCCCTTGGAGTACGTGGTGACGCGGCGGTTGCCCCATTCGCGCATACCGACCAGCTCAAGCAGTTCCTCGGTGCGCGGACGGCGAACCGCGCGCGGAACCTTGCCGAGCGCGCCAAAGAAATCGATCACTTGGCGACCGGTGAGGTAGTGCGGAAATCGGTGATGTTCTGGCAAGTAGCCGATGCGCGCCAGCACCGCCTGCGTGCCCGCGGGCTGGCCCAGCACGGTGCCGCGCAGCGAGGTGGGCCGCACCACGGTCATGATGATCTTGACCAGCGTGCTCTTGCCGGCGCCGTTTGGACCAAGGAGCCCAAAGATCTCGCCCGCCTGCACGGCAAGCGAAACCCCGCGCAGCGCTTGGACGCCGCCGCGGTAGGTCTTGGTGACATCATGAAGATCGATCGCCAACATCAGGACGGCAATCGTAGACAGACCTACCATCCTGCGCATGCACGCTGGACTTCGCGATTTCATTTCTGCACTCGAACGCGCCGGTGAACTCCACCGGGTGACGGCGGAGGTGAACCCACAACTGGAAATTACTGAGATCACCGATCGCGTCAGTCGGATGCCCGCACTGGAAAGTTCCGGCGCGCGTGACTTTGATCCCGCCATGGCCGCCATGGGCGGACGCGCCCTGCTCTTTGAACGCGTGACCGGCTGCGACTTTCCGCTGGCCATCAATCTCTGGGGTAGCTATCGCCGCATGGAACACGCGCTCGGCTGTGCCGCCGATCCGCGTGGAATCTCATCGATCGGTGCTCGCATTGCTAGCCTCACCAAACCGGTGCCGCCACGCACCGCACGCGAATTCCTTGCCAAGGCACGCGAGTTTGCACCACTTCTCAAGATCGCCCCCAAGCGCGTGCGCCGCGGACCGTGCCAAGAAGTAGTGAAACTCACCGAGCGCAATGAAGTGGATCTCACGCGCCTGCCCATCATCAAGTGCTGGCCGCTGGATGGCAACCCCACGGCGGTTGGATTTCCAATCGATGCGCGCGCCGCTGGTACTGCTGCAGGCTCTGGTCGCTACATCACCCTGGCCGGTATGCACACCGTCCATGCTGATGACCGCGATGCGGCGCGACCCGCCAGTCACAACATCGGTATGTACCGCAGCCAGTTGCTCGGTCCAACATCGCTTGCCATGCATTGGCACATGCACCACGATGGCGCTTCGCACTGGCGCAGTTGGAAGAAACTTGGGCAGCGCATGCCGATCGCCATTTGCCTTGGTGGCGAAAGCGTCATGCCGTACGGCGCTACCGCCCCGCTGCCGCCCGGTATCAGCGAACTGCTCATGTGTGGTTTCTTGCATGGGCGCGGCATACCCCTGGTGCGCGCCAAGACTGTTCCGCTGTGGGTGCCCGCGAATTCGGAAATCGTGATCGAAGGTTGGGTGAGCACTGAATGCGGCAGCATCGGCTGGCATCCGGACAGTGGCGAGCCACTCGGCCCGGGCGCTGTGTTTGAAGGCCCATTTGGTGATCACACTGGTTTCTACAGCCTGCCCGACCGCTATCCGCGCGTGGAAGTTTCCGCCATCACGCATCGCCACGATGCCATCTACCCGACCACCGTGGTGGGACTACCGCCGCAAGAGGATTACTACTTAGGCAAGACCACCGAACGCGTGTTCCTGCCGCTCCTCAAGACCATCGTTCACGATATTGATGACTACCACCTGCCGATGTTCGGGTGTTTCCATAACGCGGCGTTCGTGCGTATTCATAAGGCGTATCCGCTGCAAGGCAGGCGCGTCATGTCAAGCGTGTGGGGCGCGGGACAAATGGCGTGGACCAAGATGGTGTTTGTGTTTGATGGCAACGCACCGATCCATGACGAAGACGCTGCCATGCGTCACTTCTTTGCACACTGTGATTTCCTGCGCGACGTGGTGAGCGTGCAAGGGCCGCTCGACATTCTTGATCACAGTGCACCGTGGATCGGCGCGGGTACGAAACTCGGTTTCGACTGCACAACCAAGATCACCGGCGAAGCGTGGAACGGTGTGCCACTTGGCGATCCCGCACAACCGTCAGCGAGTGGGATTGCTGCTGCACGCGCGCGGATTGAAACTGCAGTGCGTGCGATCGCGCCCGCGGCGCAGGTGGAATTCCCCGACGTTGCTGCTGGTCGATTGTGCACGATCACTCTTCCTGCATATGCGAGTGCTGTTCAAGAGCAGCGATCTGCACCTATAAATAAGGGCGAAACGATCGCCGCAGCCATCGCACGCGCCGCCGTTGACGCCGCTGGTCCGGCCGATGTTCACGCGCCGCACGACGGTGCAGCTGACTTCATCATTGTGCTTGACGAGCACGCGGATGCGAAGACTTCTGACAGCGCGCACGCGCCCGAGAACGCGCACGAGAACGTGCACGACAACGCTCACCAGAACGCTCACCACAAAGCGCTCGCACCCACGCACTCCGCCGGCTGGCGCGCGCCATTCTTCTTCCTGGCATCGAACGCTGATCCCACGCGCGATACCTTCCGCGCCGCGCGTCGCATTGCATTCGATGCAACACGCAAGGAGCCGGGCATCGGTCGCGCCGATCTACCGGTTCGTGAATATCCGCCGCTGGTTTCCATGGATGCTGCCACTGCGGCACTGGTGGATCGCCGCTGGCGCGAATATGGATTCGAGGGAACTCCCGTGCCAACGCGCGGAGCGCATCCGTGACCACACCTGCCGTTCCGGTGGATACGCATGCCGTCCCGGCGAACACGCCTGCCGTTCAAGCGAATATGCCGGTCGATCAGGTAAACATGCCCGCCATTCCTGGCCGCGTCGTTGCTACTTGGCGCATGCTGCTGATTGCGCTCATCACCATCTATTGCACGCTGGCGACACTCGTTGTGCGTGGCTTGATCGGCGGCTTCGGACTCGGACCCATCGATTGCTTTGTGATCGCTCTATCAACAATGATTGCAACGCTTGCAGTGCTGCCGATGGGTGCGGTGATTGATCTGCCGGAAGCACTCTGGCAACACTGGATTCCTGAACGCCGCTGGCGCGCGGGCCGCTGCCCCACGTGTGGGTACGACGCACATCGCACGCTTTGCCCCGAGTGTGGCACACCGTTTGCGGCGCCGGTTGCCTATGCATCCGACTGGCACACGCTGCGGCGCACGTTATGGATTGTGTTCCCATCGTGGGCGATGGGCGTCGCCGCCGGTTTGGTGCTGGTGCACTTTGATGAGCGCTCGTTCGTCAGCAAAGTTGACAGCATGCGACGCAGCGAACCGGAGCTACGCGAACATTCGAACACGCGCGCGTGGCCTGCGGAATTTGCAACCATGACGTGGACCGCCGGTCGCGGCTTCACTGGCCTGCCACCATTTGAATCACCAAAGACTGATCATCGAGCGATCGATAAATAGATCGCCGCGATCGAGTGAAGTCACTTCGGCGTTGGCGACGGAGCAGGCGTCGATGCTGGTGGCTGCGCTAACGGCGGCGCCGGAACCTGCGTCAAGTTTGCTGCGGCCGGCGCAGCGGCACCCTTTGCGTTCGGTGCGGCAGTTGGCGTTCCGCGCACAATGTTGGCGGGCGTGGTCTTTGCTGAAGTTGGCAGCGGATACTTCGCCATGAACTCTGGCTTCAGCACGAAGTAATAGAACGTGCCATCAGCGTATTGGTTGCCTGCCAGAATTTCTGCGGCAGCACCGACACCCATATAGATGTCCGCTCGACCAGCGGCGCGAATGGCACCACCGGTGTCTTGGTCCATCATGAATTGATTGAATTGGTTCTGACGACCTGCATAATCAGCCACCTTGGTGTCAAACATCATGACGAGGCCGCGCGGGAAGATCTTCTTGTCGGTTGCAACACTCGCGTGGTCAGTCACCGGCACGCCGAGCGAACCCGCTGGCCAGCTCTTGCCGTCATACACGCCAAAGAACACCATGTTCTCATTCTTGTCGATGTACTGCTGCACCAACGCGCTGTCTCGCTCATAGAGCCGACGGATGGTTGGTAGATTGCGCTCGCGCGTGGTGATCACGCCGCCGTCCACCAGGCTGATTCCGAGCCCGGTGTACGGACGGCCGGTCTTACCTGCATAGCCCACGTACTTCACCGTGTTGTCCGGCATGATCAACTTGGCACTGCCGTTGACTTCACAGATATACACCTCAAATGCACTGGAAAGCCAAATGAGTTCCGAGCCCGCCAGTTGGTTCGACGCCAGCAATTCCTTGCGCGAAGGCCACGGAACGATGCTGCCATCAGCGGCGCGACGACCAAGCGGCTCGCCGGTCACTGAGTCAGTCACCAAATCCGCAGGACGGCGATAGAGCGGATACTTAAAGGTGTCGGTGGCAGTCATGCTGGCCTTCAGCTCCGGGGAGCAATAGCCAGTGATGTTCGACGTGCCCTTGCCGTCCCTGCCACGCGTCTGCCAAATATCAAACTGCGCGTACACCGCATCTTGGAACGCCTTGGCATCGCTGCTCTTGGCGGCGAGGTCGCGGAAGGCGTAGACGCTGGCGGCGGCTTGGTCGTGACCAGCAACCACCTGTGAGATGGGGCCCATCTGCTCTGAGCTGTAGTTCTGACGGCTCGTACCGGTCATAAACCACTGCGCGCTGTAATCGATTGCCTTCGCAAACTTGTCGTCGCGCGCCTTGTAGGCGGCCGCAAGGTCCGGGTATTCCTCGCGCGAAAGTTTGCGCAGACCGTGCTCGCCGGGCGGTATCTGGACGTCAGGGTTGATTTCTCGCGTCACCTTCTCGGGCGTTTCGCAACCCCCCAGAAAGATGGTGGAGGCTGCCGCAAGGGCGCCAACGGCCACCAGCATGGCGCCGGTATGGGCGCGGCGAAGGCGGCGAGCGGAAAGAGCGTGGGTCGTGATGCGTCCGTGCATCCGGTGGGTATCGGCATAGGGGCTGCGAAAAGTGCAGAACTGTGGCTACACTTCTGAGATGACTATTGCTACTTCCCCGGTCCTTGCGGCGTTCGGGCTCCCTGGCGGAGCGGAGATGATCATCATTCTGGTGATCGGCCTCCTGCTCTTCGGCAGCCGCCTGCCGTCCGTGGGCCGAAACATCGGTAAATCCATCACCGAGTTCAAGAAGGGCATGAAGGAAGCCGGCGAAGAGTTGTCCAAGGACGATTCCCAGCCAGCCACCACCCCGCGCCAGCTGACCGAAGACCAGATGGAACGCGCCACGCAGGAAGCTGTGCGCCGCGTCAAGGCTGAGCAGGCCGCGCAGACGAAGTAATTGGGGCTGGGGCTGCTGGAGCGAGGGCTGGCGCTGGGCGCGGATCCGGCGCAATCTGTACCGCCGCCTTGCCGAGCGCGTCACCAATCAACAAGTAACTTTCCCCGCTCCCGAACCAGTGATGGCCGTGGCCGGGGTTTGGGCATTCCTTTGCATCGCGGAG
>JBIKZY010000086.1:0-8672 GCA_044354475.1 Phycisphaerales bacterium | reverse complement strand
GCAGGACGCTCAGTGCGAGATTTGCAGGAATTTCAGCGATCCACTCGGACAGATCGCATGGCGAAGCCATCGGCGTGCGCGGCAAACCGTGCGTCAACACAGCGGTTTCAAGCGCCACGATCGGCAGTCCGGATGCCAGCGCATCGCACACTTCTTCGGAAATTTCAATAGCGACGCGGGGACCCATTCGTTGTTCGCTTATCAATCATCCTCTGCGTGTGCGGACCACTCCGCCGAGACGCTTCATCGGCATTGCCGAAGGAACGATGCCGCCTGGGAATGCATTTGGATCAGCAGCCTTCGCTGCAGTGGGGGCCACTGCGGTCGCCATCCGGCTCTTGGCACTTGCGGATTCTTCGCGCCGGCGCTTCTCGGCTTCGCGATAGCTGGAGACGTCAACTGGAATTGGTCCAGGCGTGAAATCAGGGTATTGCTTCTGCGGAATCTCGATGTTGGCAAGCATCTCAATTCCAGAAAGCAAATCACCTTGGTCGGGCTGAATGAATGTCCACGCCACGCCATGGCGACCAGCGCGCGCGGTGCGGCCGATGCGATGGATGTAGATCTCCGGATCTTCGGGCACGTCGTAATTGATCACGTGACTGATGTCATCAACGTCCAGTCCGCGTGAGGCAAGGTCACTGGCAACCAACACTCCCAGCGAGCCGCCGCGGAGCTGATCCATCACCTTGTCGCGCTTGGTCTGGTACATGTCGCCGTGCATGGCGTGCGCATCAATGCCGTGCTTGGTCAGGTATTCGGCTACTTGATCGACGGTCTTCTTCATGCGACAGAAGACGATGGTCAGGGCCGGTTCTTCGTGTTTCAGCAGGTGATGCAGGAGTTTTCGCTTATCCCACGGCTCAACCGTGAGCCAACTCTGATCGACCGCGGACACCGTGAGACTCTTCTCGGTGGTGACGATCTTCTCCGGGCTCTTCATGTAACTGCGGGCGAGTTTCTCAATCTCCGGGCTGATGGTTGCACTCACAAAGATCGTCTGCGGGCGCTGCTTCATGGCGCCGAGGATCTTGCGAATGTCCTCGCGGAAACCAATGTCGAGCATCCGGTCCACTTCGTCCAAGATCACCACCTTGAACTGGTTGTACGGCAGCAATCCGCGCTGGTGCATGTCCATGACGCGACCAGGCGTTCCAACGATGATCTCTGGATGGCTCTCCAGCGCTTGCGCCTGCGCGCGCATCGGCTTGCCGCCGTACACCGGAATAGCCTTAATTCCAGTGTGTCCGCCAAGTTCCTCAACCTCGCGGCACACTTGAATTGCCAATTCGCGGGTCGGTACCAAGACCAGCGCGCCGAATTGGTCGCCGGGCTGCAGGAGACCAAGGACCGGCAGGCTGAACGCCGCGGTCTTGCCGGTGCCAGTCTTGGCTTGGCCGATGACATCCTTGCCGCTCATGGCAACGGGGATCAGGGCCGATTGAATCTTGGTGGGGTGCTTGAACCCGGCTGCATCGACGCCCTTGAGGACGGACGCGGGAAGGCCGAGGTCTGCAAATGTCTTGGTCGTGTCGAACGTCTCGCTGCTAACCATCCGTTGGTGCGTTTCTTTTCTATCGAAGTGCGTGCCGAGCCGGGTCTCGGGGAATTGATGACCGGGGTTTTTATGGTACTTTGCCCGGTAAGCCGATCGTAACAGGCGGAAGGCATGGATGCCGCCGCATGAGTGATAACAGTCTCATCTCCGTTGATTTTGACGCCGTTGACCACAACATGCGAGTGGTCAGGGGTGCTGTTGGCCCTGGAGTTGCCATCAATGCGGTGGTAAAGGCTGACGCGTACGGGCTCGGAGCCGCTCGGATCGCGCGCCGCTTGGTGCAGGGGGGCGCGTCCATGCTGACGGTGTACAGCCCCGCGCAGGCGGAAGCCTTGGAAGGCATGCCGTGCCCGGTACTGATCTTGCAGCCAGTGTCGCGGATCGAACGCGGCAGCGCGATTCACTCGATGCTGGTCTCGGGTCGCCTGCATCTGGTGGTCCATGACATTCATCACGTTGCGGAACTGATTGTGCTTGCACACGAGCACGGCGTGCGATTGCCGATTCACCTGGAAGTGGACACCGGCCTTGCGCGCGGCGGTTGCACGCCGGACGATGCTGCTCGCATCTTGCAGGCGGTTGCCGCCAATCCATCGTTGACACTTGCTGGCGTCATGACGCATTTCTCCCATGCAAAGACCAGCGCGGATCGGTGCGCGGCACAGATGCGTACCTTTGACCTCTTTGTGGATGCTCATCGCGCATTGATTCCTTCGGAGTGCGTCTTGCATGCGGCAAGCACCTACGCGTCATTGCGTGGAAGTGCAGTGCATGCGGGCATGGTGCGCGTAGGAATTGCCTGGACTGGTTACGCAGCCGATGGTCCGGATGATGGCGAATCAATTCCCGGATACAGCGAATTTCGGGCTGCAATTCGTTGGACTAGCTCGTTGATTCACGTGCGCCGCATTGCGCGCGGCAACAGTGTTGGATACGGTTGGTCTTGGACTGCGCGTCGTGATTCCACCATTGGTTTGGTGCCAGTTGGTTACGCAGATGGCTATCCGACGCTGTGTGCAGACGCGCCGCAATTGCTGCGCGAGCAAGTGGAACCGTCCCGATGGGTGCGCATTTCCGTGGGTGACTGGAGCGCGGAAGCGCCGGTGATTGGTGCAGTCAACATGGATCAGATTTGCGTTGATCTCACCGGACTTGAGCAGATGCTGTCCTCGCAACCCAACGGTGGACTTGGTGCGGAAGTGGAACTGTATGGAACTGATCGAACGGCGCGTAATTACTTGCCGACCATTGCGCGCCGATTGGGAATGCGCTCCTATGAATTGTTGTGCCGCCTGAATCCACGTATTCCGCGTGTGGCGGTTGAAGCCGCTGCTCCGCTTGGACGTGTTGAGCAAGGGGCATTCCGACTGGCTGTGCGCGCTGCACCGGATGTGCCGTGAGTACGCCGCTGCCAATGACGATCGGTGTGGTGCGTTACATCAACACGTTGCCGCTCATTGATGGGCTCAGCGGTTTGGCGGGATGCACGCTGGTGCCCGATGTTCCTGCGCGCCTCATTGATCGGCTGGTGAGTGGTGCGGTAGATATTGCCCTCTGCTCAGTGATTGACGTGCTCCGAAGCCCGGTGCCGGTACGCATTGTTCCGGTGGGAATGCTGGGGTGCTGCGGTCGGACGCTGACGGTGCGGTTGTACGCGCGGCGACCCTGGGCAGAGGTTCGCACCGTGGCGGCGGATACGGACAGTCACACCTCACGTGCGCTGGCCGAATTGGTCTTGCGTCAGCGGTTTGGAGCGGATCCCACCATGGTTGACTTTGATCACGCCTCGGGTGCGCGTGACCCGGGCACGGATGCCATGCTCTTGATTGGTGACAAGGTCATCAATGATGCTCCCGCGAACGAAATGTGGCCCCAGGAACTTGACCTTGGCGAGGAGTGGCATGCATGGACCGGGCTGCCGTTTGTCTTTGCCACCTGGTTGGTGCGCGCCGATGCGGATGAAGCCGCATGTGCCCGAGTGCGCACCGCGGCGCGCGTGTTGGACCACCAACGACGTCACAACAAAGAGCGGATCGAGGGGATCATTCGACGTGAAGCAGCAGCGCATGGCTGGCCTGAGGAATTAGCTCGCCATTACCTTGTTGATCTGCTGCGCTTTGACTTTGATGAAGCGGCGCGCGCTGGTCTGGCGCGCTTTTTCCAGGAATGCCGCGCGGCGGGAATTGCTCCTGCTGCCAGCGATCGTGCTGAATGTGCTGATTTCACCTGGTAATCAAGGGCCCCACGCACTATGCCCACCGCTGCGCGATTTCGCACTGAATGCGTTGCAGCGCTGTGGGACGGCACGCGCTTTGCGGATGTTCGGGCACGGGGGCGCATGCTTGCAGACGCCGAAGCATTTGTCGCCGATATCAGTGCGGATGGTGAGTATCCACATGAGTTAGTGGTTGACCGGGTGACGCGCTATCGACCGGAAGGTGTGCGCGTTGGATCGGTGGTTTCCGGTCGCGCGTTGCTCCATGACATGACTGCGTTCATACTTCGACTGAGTCGCCGCGATCCCTTGCCGTCAGCACTGCGTGGCGGGGCATTGCAGGCCGCTGATGTTGCGCACGCGTTGAACGTGTCGGCGCGAACCTTGGCAAGATTTCGGTCAGACGGATTGGTGATGCATCATGTACGTGATGCTGGCGGTCAAGTGCGCGTGGCGTGCTTTCCGGATGCATTGCAGGCATTCCGTGATCGTGCGGCAGCGCGCGTAGATCGCGCGGGGCGAACGGTACGCATGGGTGCTGATGCACGCGCGGAGTTGCGTTCCCGTGCGGTGGAATTGTGTGCGGCGGGTGGGCGAGTTTCGTTGCATGCCATTGCCACACGTCTCGCGCCAGTGTTTGGATGCAGTGTGCGTGCGGCGCGAGGAGTATTGGAAGTGGACGCGGTGGTGGTGGCCGCAGTGCGCGCTGCGCAGCGCGTGGGCGAGCCAGCGGCGCAGGGCGTAGACGACCCGGTGGCGCAGCGCGGTGTGCGTGGGACGCAGGGCGGCGGCGCGCGTACCCCGGGCTCCGCAGCGTTCCGTGCGCCGCGTGGTGGCAGCGAAGTTGTTCGCAGCCCTCGTTGGATTCGGCAGTTTGCGGCGCGAGCGGTCGGCTTTGGATGTCCACCCGCAGCGCTGGCGCAGCGGCTTGAAATGGCTGAATCCACAGCAGCGCGGGCGGCGGTGCGCGGTCGGGTGGAGCGCCTGCGTCAGGCTATGAACGGCGTGAGCCCGGTGCTGTTACCGATCTTTGTGCTGCCCGATGCAGCAGGCTCAATTCTTGCGCCGCTTGCGGTCTGTGAGGCATTGCCGGTGGGACCGGTGCGATGTCCGGATCCCGCCCGCGTGCGCGGCGGGCGTGCGCCGAACCGCGGCGATGTTGCATTGGTAGTGGCGTTTCGATTTCTAGTGTGGCGAGCCCACGCGGCATTGCAAGCGATTTCCAGGACCCCCGTTGCGCGTGAAGTGGATGCGATTGAGCGCGATTTGCGTTGGGCGTATCGAATCAAGCGTGCGTTGCTGGAACGGGTTCTGCCGATCGCCTTGGTCCCATGTGTTCAACGCCTGGGGCGCGGATGGGACGATGTCCCCATATCGCTGCGTCTGCGCTGGGCGGCGTTCGCTGCCATGGAGTGTGCGCACGCGCTTGAGTTTGGGGAACACTCCTCAGTAGCAATCGAAGATGTGCATCCGGCGCATGTGGCCGCGCACGCAGTGGAGCGTGCCATCGCGCGTGGTGGTCCAGAATTTGCGCCGAGTAACGGCGACGATGCCAACGCGCTGAACGATGCGATCATGCGTTGTGTTCCGTGGTGGCATGTGGTGTGCGCGGGTGATGGCTGGTTGACGGCCAGCGCCAAGTGTGCGCCAGAGCACGGTCGCGTGTTGACTCTCCACTTTGGTCTTGACGGCACCATGCCACGGACCTTCGAGGAGATGGCACGCGAGTTGAAAGTTTCCACATCGCGCGCCACCGCCGACTGGTATGCGGCGATGCATGCAATGCTGCAAGTTCGTTGACGAAGTCCGAAAGCGTTTGCATCGCAAGCGTGCGCTGTAGATGCACAGACACCCGCGCGTTGGCGCGGGTGTCTGGAAGTTCTTGGGTTGGCAGGTCTCTCGACCAGTGCTCGTTGCGGTTTAGCGCTTGGAGAACTGGAATCGACGACGGGCGCCCGATTGACCGTACTTCTTGCGCTCAACCTTACGAGCGTCGCGGGTCAGGAACCCGTGCTCGCGGAGGATTGGCTCAAGGCTTGAGTCGTAGCAGAGGATCGCGCGGGCGAGGCCCATGACAACTGCGCCGGTCTGGCCGGTGAATCCACCGCCAACGAGTCCAGCGGTGACATCAACCTTGCCCTTGGTGCCGGTCTTCTCAAGCACGGCGAGCACGGCCTTGCGGTCGCGGTCTTCGGTCAGGTAATCGTCAAGTTCCTTCTCGTTCAACTTGATGGCGCCGGTGCCTGGTCGAACGCGGACGCGCGCGATAGCAGTCTTGCGGCGGCCGGTGCCCCAGAACCAACCCTTGGAATCGGGGCCCTTGGTAGCGGCGCCCTGGCCTTGGGTGACGGGGGTGGAGGTGTTCATTACAGTGGTCATCAGGTGTGTCTCTCTATTCGGCGCGTTGGTCGGCGCGTTGGTCGGCGCTGTGATCAGCGGCGGGCGTTCGGGAAGTCAAGCGTCGCTGGCTGTTGCGCACTGTGGTCGTGCGTGTTGCCCTTGAGGACGCGGAGGTTGCGACGGATGCGGCGACCGAGGCGACCGCGGGGAAGCATGCGGATGACCGCTTCTTCAACCACGAGCTCGGGCTTCGAGGCCATGATGGACTCGTAGGTGCGGACGCGCAGGCCGCCCGGATAGCCACTCCAACGACGAAGGGTCTTGGCTGCCAGCTTGTTGCCGGTGACCTTGATCTTCTCCGCGTTCGTGATGATGACGCAATCGCCGCTCATCACGTTGGGCGTGTACTGGGGGCGATGCTTGCCCATGAGGACGAGCGCGACTTCGGTGGCGAGGCGACCGAGGATCATTCCCTCGGCGTTGACGACGTGCCAATTTGGCTTAACGTCGGCTTCCTTCATGTGAGTGGTCTGGCGTGGCATATCTGTTCCTTCGTGGCGCCGCCCGGGATGGGCAGAGAATCGATAAAGATAGGGCTTTTCGCCAAGATGTCAAGGGGAGGGTGTGTTTGACCCCCGGTAGGCTGTGCCGGTGATGACAAACGCTTCCCGACTTCGGCGCGCAAATCTCCTCGCATGGTTGGCAATCGCAGTGGCCGCGGCCCTGTTTATTGTGGAAAGCCGAGGGGGGATTGGGGCGCCTAGTTCCGAGAAACTCGCGGCCCACGCGTCGGTGTCGGCACAACAGGCCATCATGGGCTCATTGGTGAACGGCGCCACGGCACCAGCTTTTGAGACAGCGTTTGCACAACAGTTATCGACAATGCGGGGCCAGGTAGAGGCGCTGACCTCGATTGATGAGCCTGGCTCGGAATTGGCGACCGCCGCGCTGCTGACCCGATTGGGAGCTCGTGATCGTGCGCTCGAGTTGCTGGCTGGACTGCAGAATCGGATCGATGCTGATGATGTGACTGCGGATGAAGAGTTTCTCGAGACGCTCGATGCGGTCACGGAACTGGTGGACGCCACCGCTCAACCCGGTGCGCGCGGAATCTCTGATGAGGCATGTGCCGATGTGATCAAGGCGCTGGGGACGACTGGCAAGACGTTGGTGGCGCAGGCGAAGGGTGATCAAGAGGCACTCGATAGTCTTGCAGCGGCGGGTGCAGTGTTGTTGATGGTATTGGTGTTGGCGGCGTTCGTCGGATTCGTGTTAGCGCTTGGTGGCATTGCCGCACTCATTGTGTTTGTGGTGATGGCTGCACTTGGTAAGACGAAGGGTATTGGCGCAACGGACGAATTGTGGTCGCATGTCTATGCAGAGATGTTTGCGGTGTGGATGTTTGCTTACCTAGGGCTTGCACGCGCGCCGCGAATGCTCTTTGACATTTGGGAGGACTATGGCCACGAAGCTCCTGGAATGGATGTTCGCTTGGCGCTCTCTATCGCAGCGGCCATTGCAGCAGTCGCGGTGGCACTGTGGTGGGGAACGCGGCGCGGTTTGTCGCTGCGCACGATCATGGCAGCGGTTGGCTTACGTCGGTTTGTTGCCATGGACATCGTGTGGGGCGTGGTGTGCTGGTCGATGGGCATCGCGCTGTTGATCGTTGGAGTGATGTTGGCCGTCGTGCTTTCGAACATCTTTGGTGATGGTCAGATGCGCGCCAGTCATCCAATTCAACAGATGGTGGAAGAATCCGGGGCAACCGGATTGTTCTTGACGTACATCATTGCCTGCGTTTGCGCGCCCATTGGCGAAGAAATCGTCTTTCGCGGCGCGCTGTACCGGAATCTGCGGCAGTCATTCGGTCGCTGGGGCGCGATGGGAAGCGTGGTGATTGCGATAGCGGTGAGTAGCGTGTTGTTTGCAGCGATTCATCCGCAGGGGTTGATCTTTATCCCGGTGCTTGCATCGCTTGCTGTTGCGTTCTGCATCATGCGCGAATGGCGTGGGACGATCAATGCGTCAATCGTGGCGCATGCAATCAATAACGCGGTGGTGTTGACGCTGAATGTATTGATGTTGCGCGGGTGAATGCACCGGTCTAGGTGCAGTCGGTGCAGTCGGCGCAGCGAGCGAGGCGGTTGCTTTGAGTGGTGGCGCGGTCGCTGCGGTCAGTCCTGTAGTTCGACGGTCCAGTACGCCTCGTCCAGGAATGCTTTCCAGCTTTGGTACTTGGGGCTGCCCAGTCGAAGCGTGATGGCCGGATTGCGGCGCGGCTTGATGGGCTCGCGGATCAGTTTCATGCGCGCTTGTGTTGGCGTGCGGCCGCCCTTGCGCGCGTGCGACGATTGAGTTTGACTGGTTCGCGCGGCAGGCGGTCGTAGCCGAGCAAGCGAATGATCTTTGGGACGGCCATGACAAGGCGCGGAGTGGTCACCCAGTCATGTTGTTCGTGTTCAAAGGAGCGTTGGAATTCTGCAACTTCAGACCATGAGTGCAGCGAGTAGCTGACATACGCCCCAGCTTCAACGCTGATGATTTCTGCGGAGCCCTTGC
>JBIKZY010000084.1:0-8754 GCA_044354475.1 Phycisphaerales bacterium | reverse complement strand
CGGCAGCTGGTGGATCGGTTGGCAAACGACCACACCAAGCCCGACATCGTCATCGCTGCCACCACCGACACTGGCTTTGCACGCGCGCAGGCACTCTTTGGGCATCACACCGTGGTTCGATATCCATTCGATGCAAGTTGGATGGTGGCGCGCTTTCTTGATCGCGTGCGTCCCGACTTGGTGGCACTATGCGAATTGGAGGTGTGGCCAAATTTCGTGGCAGCATGCGCAGAGCGCCACGTTCCGGTGGTGGTAGTGAATGGGCGACTCTCGGCGCGGAGTTACAGCCGTTACCTCCAGGCTCGGTGGGTGGTGGCGTCATCGTTTCGATCGCTGCACGCAGTGTTTGCTCAGAACCAAGAGTACGCCGCACGCTTCGTTGGACTGGGCTTGCATGAGAACAGTGCGTTTGTCACTGGCACCATGAAGTGGGATACCGCCCAAGTGGCGGATGAAGTGCCTGGCGCTGCCGACTTTGCAGAGGCGATGGGGATCGATCGTTCCAAGCCGTTAGTGGTTGCTGGATCGACAGCACCCGAGGAACATCGACTGCTCCGCGAGGCAATTCCAAAGGGCGTGCAATTGCTGTGCGCACCACGAAAGCCCGAGTGGTTTGACGCTGCCGCTACTGAATTGAAGGGTTGTTCGCGCCGATCGGCTCGTACGCCTGCAAGTGCCACGGGTCTCTTTCTACTGGACACCATCGGTGAACTCCGCAAGGCGTATTCATTGGCTGATGTAGTAGTCATTGGGCGCTCGTTTGGTGCGCTCTATGGATCAGATCCAATGGAGCCAGCCGCGCTCGGCAAAGCCATCATTGCTGGTCCACGCATGCATGACTTCAAGGACTCTGCAGAAGCCTTGCAGTTGGCCAATGCCATGGTCCGCATCGAATCATCACAGTTGTTCTCCACTGTTCGCCGCCTTGTGGATGATCCAGCTGAACGCACCCGGCTTGGTCTTGCTGCTCGTGAAGTAGTGATTGCACATCAAGGTGCCACTGAACGAACTGCCGAGGCGCTGCTTTCTATTCTCAGCACTGCAGGTAACCATCATGCGTGAGTCAGATCTCATTACAGAGATTTGTAAACACAACGCAGAACTTGCGGCGTGCGGCGGAGCCGAGGTATTGGTTCCGCCCGGCGATGACATGGCGCTGGTGAAACTCATGGGTCATCGCGTATTGGTTGCCGCGGACCAAGTAATTGCTGGTCGACACTTTGCTCCTGGAACGCCCATGGATCTGGTGGCGCGCAAGGCGCTGGCACGCAATATCAGCGATATTGCGGCAATGGCAGGCGTTCCCGCGTGTGCCGTGGCAACCGTTGCGCTGCCTGCATCCATGCCTGATCATGAAGTGCGCGCGCTGGCCGCCGGTCTGCGCGCTGCCGCACACGCCTTTCGATGCCCGGTAGTTGGGGGTGATATCGGCACGCACGCCGCCGCTGATGGTGCGCTGGTGGTTTCCGTTTCTGTACTGGCCGAACCTGGTCCAACCGGTCGCGTGGTGACCCGCACGGGCGCTCGCGTCGGCGATCTTCTCTGTGTGACCGGAACCCTTGGTGACGGATGGCACGCGAACGGATCGGGACGGCACCTCTCCTTCACACCGCGCGTTGCTGAGGCGCTCGCGTTGGTTGAGGCGCTGGGCGATCGCTTACACGCGATGATCGATATATCTGACGGACTCGCCCGTGATGCCGGCCACCTGGCCATCGCTTCGGATCTGGCGGTTCGTATTGATGCCACGCAGTTGCCGTGTGCAGCTGGAGCAGGGTGGCAAGCCGCTGTCGGTACCGGGGAAGACTATGAACTGGCGTTCGCATGCTCCGGCGAGCCGCCCGCTTCGGTTGCGGGCACGCCGGTGACGGTGGTGGGACGCTTCCAAGAATCCGGCGGAGCGCGTGTCGCGGTTCGCGTCGGTACTGAGGAGCACGATGTTTCAGCCCTCGGCTGGGAACATGGACAATGAGGATCAGATCATGACCATTGAAATTCGCCGCACTTCAAGCCCCGAAGAAACCGAACGCATTGCGTCAGCGCTCTCGATGCGCGTTGCGCCGGGAACGGTGATCACATTGGAAGGCGACCTCGGCGCTGGCAAAACCTGTTTCGTTCGCGGCCTGGCGCGCGGGCTCGGAGCTGATGCTCACGCCATCTCCAGTCCAACGTTTGTCATTGAACACCGGCATCCGTGTGACTCCGGGCTGTTGGTGCACATTGATGCGTATCGAATCCGTTCATCGGAAGATCTGGCGTCCATCGGCTGGGATGAATTGCTTGCGCAAGGTGACGCCATCATTGCCATTGAGTGGCCGTCGCGTATCGCAGCGGTGTTGCCGGAAGTGCGGATTGACGTGCGTCTCCGTCACGCCGGTGAAGATGTGCGCGAGATTGAAATTGAGTGGGTACGACCCGGCGTTGCGGCGGTTGATTGCCGAACGTGCGGGGCTCCGCTTGGTCAAGGGAGTGATGGCCGGTTCTGCAGCAAACGTTGCCGACTGGCAGACCTTGAGCGGTGGTTCCGCGGTGACTACTCAATCAGCCGTCCGCTTGAAGAAGATGATTTGTCGGGTGGCATCCCGCATCGACGCCCGGACTCCGATCGTTAGTGGGTTGCGCAGACGCCGGGCTCGGGTCTCTCAAGAACCGCAGTCAATGAGCAACGTGCGCTTGCGGGCATTGACGCCCGCGGTCTGGCACAGCTCCAACACCAGTGCATCGATCCGGGGATCCGAGGTCACCGTACGGGTTCCGTCCGGATGACGAATTTCAATCTGGGTAGCCAGCGCCGACTGGCCGTTATGGCCGCCGGGCGCAAATTCATAACGAACCGAATCACGGGCATGCAAGCGCTCAATCAAGATGCCCGCATCAACCAGCAACTTCAGGGTTCGGTACGCAGTGGCTTTGGAAACAGTACGAGCGCGGCGATCAAGAACAGACATCAGCGCCTCGGCATCGAAGGGTTGTTCAAAGCCACTCGCAGCATCCAAGATGTCGGCGCGCTCGGTGGTGTATTTCAGTCCAACGCCGCGGAGGTGACGCCGGAACTGCGCGCACGGCGGAGCGACAATGCGACCGGCAGACGGCGTGGCTGGGGTTGGTTTCCGCACAGTCATGGTGTGGCAAAGCTCCGGGGGAGCCCATCCAGGCTTTGTCGACAAGGTCCCATAATGGCTGTTACGTTAAATTCTATATCCCAGGAAGCGGCGAGGGGGGTCCCCTCCGGGCTTTCAGGGTTTCGGCGCCTCTGAGACCCGGTTTGGCTGACCGGGCGTCCGGCTGACCGCGAGTCCATCAACGCCGTCCCCGTCCGGTCGACTGCATGGATGAACTGGCGCTGTCGCCCGCCGCCAACCCGAACGAGTCATGCACTAACTGCAGCCCGCGCTCGCCATGCTGACGATCAACGATGCAGCTGATCTTGATCTCACTGGTGGTGATGTTGTGAATGGCAATCCCTGCCTCGCCAAGCGCTCGGAACATCCGGCTGGCCACTCCAGAGTGACTCTTCATGCCGGTCCCAACCGCGCTGATCTTGGCCAGACCCACCTCGACGTCAATGTCCCCGCGCCCCAACTGAACGATCAGCGCTTGGCAGATGGACTTCACATCCGCAATGTCCCCATGCTCCACGGTGAATGCAATGGTCGTGGTGTCGCCAAACTCTGTTTGCACAATGTCATCCACACTGATGTTCGCCGTGGAGATCGGTTCAAAGATCTGTGCCTGAATGCCCGGGGTTCGCGGCAACGCCTTGAGACTGATGCGTCCTAGGTCTTGCTTGAGTGCGCAACCAACAACGACAATGTCTTCCATGATCTGCTCCTCGGGCACAATCAGCGTGCCCAAATCCGGCTTCTGGCTATGACGAACATGAATCGGAACGCTGAACTTTTCGCCAAACAACACCGCGCGTGGATGCATGACCGCGGCACCCATAGACGCCAGTTCCAGCATCTCTTCATAACTGATGTGTCGCAACTTACTGGCGTTAGGTACCAGCCGTGGATCGGCGGTATAGACGCCGTCAACATCGGTGAATATCTCGCAGATGCCTCCATCCGCTGCAACATCAAGAGCAGCTGCAAGTGCAACCGCGGTGGTGTCGCTGCCGCCGCGGCCAAGCGTGGTGATGTCACCGTTGGGTGAAATTCCCTGGAATCCACAGACAACCGGCACTGCGCCCGAGTCAAGGATGCGCTGCAGTTGCTTGCGATCAATCTGCGAAATGCGTGCCTTGCGATGCGCGGCGTCGGTATCAATGCCCGCCTGCGCTCCGGTCAAACTCACCGCATCACAACCGAGCGTATGCAGCGCCATGGCCATGAGCGCCACCGAGATCTGTTCGCCAGTGGCCATCAACATGTCCATCTCGCGCGGGCTGGGCGTACCGGAGATTTGCTCCGCAAGACCGATCAACTGGTCCGTGGTGTGGCCCATGGCACTGACCACCACAACCACGCGGTTGCCAGCATTGCGAGCTTCAACAATGCGTGCAGCACAACGCATGATCCGTTGCGGATCTGCAACGCTGGTTCCACCGAATTTTTGGACGATCGTTGGCATCCTGCCTGCACTCATTCCTTGGGAGCCCGCTGCGCCATGCGGCGGGCCGTTTGGTCACACTGGTCGATCCATCGACGCGCCTCACAGACTAACGCGAACCCGCTGCACATCCATCCGCGCCTTCAAAGTCACGCAGAACCTGATTTCGCCGCACGTATTGAGTTTAACAGAACATGTTTGCAAACGGACCTTGCATCAGTGGACACGGTCGCGGCCGGGCGCCCGGGCCGAAGCTGCCGCCTCGCCGTCACGCGCATCAGTCACTGCCACACGCCACCATGCCAAGAGCCGCTCGCGTGCCGCTCCGGTCGGAACCCCGTACGCATCACACATCAGTCCGGCAAATTCATCGCGCGCGGCGATCGTTCCCAATCGCTGCCACGCAGCAAGTGCACGAGCTGCACGGCCCCACGCTGCGTGGTTGCCGGGCGCTGGCAGTGCCCGCAATTGCGATGCCGAAATCCGAATCGCCTGTGCCGACATCCCCGCACCCGCGTGCCGCCACCATGCTTCGGCCGCCGTGGCTGGCGCAAGCAAGGCCGCTGCCACCTTCCACAGATCGGCGGCGCGCTTTGGCGTCACGGTAATGGCGGGAGTTGATGGCATGGCAATGCCCTTCTCATCCACCCATGCTTCAATCGCTCGGGTCTGCGTTGCCACCAGAATCTTGGGTCCCCGTCGCGCAGCCACCCACGGCCCGAGCACGGCATCGTCCAACAATTCATCCGTGCGAATGATCGGCCCGTAGAAGGTCCGTCCGTGGATGCGCACCGGCCGGGCTCCCCAGTCGAGGCGAGCTGCGCCGATCGCGCCAACGGTGACGAGGGCCGGAGCTTGTGGCGAAGGAGCCGCGCCCTCCGAGGCGTGAACACGACCGCGCAGGCCGTAGTAGTGCTGACGGAAGTCTGCCGTTGATCGCATCCAATCATCAAGTGTTCCAGCGGTGGATGATGCGTGGGAATCAGGAACTCCGCGCGCAGCGGCAAGCGCTGCACCCCATGCGCCCCCCGAGCAGCGCTGACGAGCAATGCGCTGCAGGCGTCCGTCGGCATTACTAATACGTAGCGTTGCTGGTGCACGCTGCGTCAACATGGGAATGCACGTTCGCACGGCCGCACCGAAGGTGTTGTCGGGCAACATGATGACGGCGGCAAGCTTCATCCGTGCTTCGCATGCAATGCGGATCGGCAGCGCATCCGCAGCCGAAAGCGTTGACATGGGTTGCAGCAAAGCCACCGTGCCGCGCGGCGCCAGTTCTGTGCCAAGCAATAGAAATACAGACGCGGTGTCGGCATACCCCGCAACATGACCATCAAATCGCTTGAGTAAGGCGGCTTGTTCTGCGCGCGAACGCACCGACTTCTTGCCAAGCTGGCTAAGAAATGGTGGATTCCCAGCAACAAGCGAGTATTCGCATCCGGCCCATGCGCCTGCCACCAAGGCATCGCCACAGCGAATGGATGAGCGCCACAACGCTGTCGCACCACCGAAACGCAGTCGTAATCGAACGCGCGTGACGGCTACTGCAAATGGATCAAGGTCCATACCGTGCAGCGCTACAGCAATGCGCGCGCCGGTCCATCCGTTCGCTTTGAGCCGGTCGGCAATCTCCACCAGAAAGTTGCCGGTTCCGCACGCGGGGTCACATGCACTGAATGCCTTTGTTGGGCGCGGCTTCATGGCCGCATCCAGTACCCGCGTCACCGTATCAGGCGGCGTGTACCACGTGCCAGCGCGGCGCGCGACACCTTTCGACTCTGCCGCGCGCTTTACTTCTTCGTATCCAGACGCGATATCTTCAATCCACGCCGCTTGTGCAGCGCGCGGAATGACAGCACACACTTCCTCGACGGCATCGGTCAGCAGTTCCGCGTGGTTGGCGTTCATCAATCACCCGACAGCGCGGTCTCACGGTCGCGGGCAGTGCGCTCCATACGGCGCCGTTCTGCCTCGCGCAAGATGCGCTTACGCATACGGACTGCAATCGGCGTGATCTCCACCAGTTCATCCTCGGCGATGTACTCAAGAGCCATTTCCAGGCTCATGGAACGCGCCGACTTCAGAACCAGCGTGGCTTCCTTGTTTGCTTCGCGCACGTTGGAGAAGGGCTTCATGCGCACGGCATTGACTACCAAATCATTGTCGCGCGCGTTCTCACCGACCAGCATTCCTTCGTACACCGGATCGCCGGGGCTGACAAACATCGTTCCGCGCTCGCACAACTGCAAGAGTGCAAAGGTGGTGGCGGGGCCAGAGTCATTGCCAACCATCACGCCGCACTGGCGCTTACGCACTGCGCTGGTGACCGGGCGGTAGCCCAAGAAGGAGTGATGCATGACTGCCTCGCCGGCAGTGGCGTTCAGAAGACGGGTGCGGAAACCGATCAGACCGCGCGCAGGAATGTCCGCATCAATGTGCATGCGAACGCCGCGCTGATCGACCTTGAGGATTTCGCCGCCGCGTTGACCCAACAGTTCCAGTGCAGAACCCATACTGGCAGTGTCGGTATCGAGACTCACACGCTCATACGGCTCATGGCGCACGCCGTCGATTTCGCGCTCAATGACTTCTGGCTTACCAACGGTCAGCTCAAAGCCTTCGCGGCGCATATTTTCCAAGAGCACGCCCAAGTGCAACAGTCCGCGTCCCGAGACTCGGAATTCATCAGATCCATCGCCAGGCGAGACGCGCAGCGCAACGTTTCCGCGCAACTCGCGCTCGAGCCGTTCGGCGATCTGCCGGCTGGTGACAAACTTGCCTTCCTTGCCGACCATTGGACCGTCATTGATTCGGAAGACCATGTGCAGCGTTGGCTCGTCAACCTTGACGCGCGCCATCGGCGTTTGATTCTCGATATCCATCAAGGTGTCGCCGATTTCAATATCGGGAATACCTTCAATTGCACACAGGTCACCTGCGCGAATCTCTGAAACTTCGCGGCGACCCAGGCCTTCGAAGCGATTCACCTTCATGACCTTGGCCTTCTTCACGGTGCCGTCCGACTTGCTGACAGCGACCTGTTGACCGGCCTTCAAGATGCCGTTGTAGACGCGACCGATGGCAATGCGACCAACGTATTCGCTGTAGACAAGGCTAGTGACCAACGCCTGAAGCGGAGCATCAACATTCTCGGCCGGGGCCGGAACGTGCTCGGCGATCATGCGGAACATGTCGTGCACGCCCTTGTCGCGAACGTTGATATCGCGGTTGGCCCATCCAGCGCGACCCGACGCGTAGATCACTGGGAAGTCCAACGCAACATCATCAGCGCCAAGATCGACCAAGAGGTCAAACACTTCGTCAATGACTGCCGATGGCCGACCATCTGGACGATCAACTTTGTTCACTACAACGATTGGACGCAGGCCAAGCTCAAGTGCCTTGCCAAGGACGAACCGCGTCTGTGGCATCGGTCCTTCGACGGCGTCAACAAGCAGCAGGCATCCATCAGCCATGCGCAACACGCGTTCCACTTCGCCACCGAAGTCGGCGTGGCCGGGGGTGTCAAGAATATTGATACGGAACTCTTGTCCCTCAAGGTCGCCGGTGCCGGCTCCGAAGACGTAGTTCACGGCGCAGTTCTTCGCCAGAATGGTGATGCCGCGCTCGCGCTCCAGCGGGTTGGAATCCATCACGCACTCCTGATCCGGAGCGCCGACCTTAAAGGTGCCGGCCTGCTTGAGGAGCGCGTCCACGAGCGTGGTCTTACCGTGGTCAACGTGGGCGATAATGGCAACATTGCGAAGCGGCATGCGGTGGGTCCGTTGGTGAGTGCGAAGCCACATCCGTGGGCAGCGCGAGGAGCCCCGTAGTGTACCGAAACAATGCGCAGTACCCAAGCAGAATTCTCACATATCGGCGGTTCCGGCCACTGCATGGACTGTGTTGGTATGGCTAAGACGCTGCCAAATCACTCGAACACCGCACTAAATGGGTGCCGTTCACCTCTGTCCCCATTTTCTCCGTATCACTGCGCTACCAACAGGGTCAACACCACGTATTGCCGAAGATCATGACCTGGCCCGCAGGCGCCGGAGAGGACAGGGCCGCGCTCGGCGGCCGTCCTCGTAAGGCGAATGCGGGCCAGTACGACGGCGTGCGGTGAAGTGAGTTGAGACGTCCCCCGCCCCCTCCGTTGCGCGCGGGACCCTCGGACGCGGACGGCTGCGCTCCACAAGGTTC
>JBIKZY010000083.1:0-8809 GCA_044354475.1 Phycisphaerales bacterium | reverse complement strand
GCCCGCGCACGAGTGGTTGCTCTTGCATCCACACCAAGTCACATTCAATGCGTTGTGTCACTGCTGGGTCACGCCCGATGCACACAATCACATCGCCGCGGCTGCAATCCACTTCGTCTTCAAAGGTCAGCACCACACTCTGCGGTGCATACGCAAGCGGAGCATCGCCGCCGTCCTCAGGCGCGCGCGCAATCCGTCGGACGCGCGTCTCCTTGCCCGAAGGCAGAATGCGAACCCGGTCTCCTGGCTTCACGCTTCCAGCAGCAATTTGCCCTGCAAACCCGCGGAAATTGAGGTCTGGGCGCAATACAAACTGCACCGGCATGCGAAAGCTGGCGTCCGGGCTGGGCCGATCAACCGGCACCGCTTCAAGAAGTTCAAGTACCGGACTGCCGCTGTACCACGGAGTGTGCTCGCTGCGCGTTACCACGTTGTCGCCGTTCAACGCACTGATCGGCACCGCCACTGGGTCAGGAATACCAATGCGCGCACAGAAGTCGACAAACTCGCGTTCGATGGCGCGGAATCGTTCCTCGCTCCATCCAACAATGTCCATCTTGTTGACAGCCGCCACCACGTGACGAATGCCAAGCAGGCTGGCAATGAACGCATGCCGGCGCGTCTGCGTGGTCACGCCCTTGCGTGCATCAATCAAGCTGATGGCAAGCTGGCAATGGCTCGCGCCAGTCGCCATGTTGCGCGTGTACTGCTCATGACCCGGGCAATCAGCAATGATGAAACTACGACGCGCCGTTGCAAAGTAGCGCCACGCAACGTCAATAGTGATTCCTTGCTCGCGCTCTGCTTTCAGGCCGTCCACTGCAAGCGCTAGATCCAGTCCGCCGCCCGTTGTTCCATGCACTTTGCTGTCTTTTTCAAGCGCAGCCATATGATCTTCATAGATGCGACCGGTGTCATGAAGCAATCGTCCAATCAGCGTGCTCTTGCCATCATCCACGCTGCCGCACGTCAGAAAGCGCAGCAATTCGTTGCGTTCATAACGGCGCAGGTAGTCATCAACGCGCTCGCCTTCGTTCATCACTGGAATGGAAGTTGGGCTCGACATTAGAAATAGCCCTCGCGCTTCTTCTCTTCCATGCTGCCAGATGAATCATGGTCAATCAATCGACCCTGACGCTCACTGGTCTTGGCCAAGAGCATTTCTTCAATGATCGCTTCGAGCGTCTCTGCTTCGCTCTCGATGGCGCCACTCAGTGGGTAGCAGCCGAGCGTGCGGAATCGCACCTTCAGGGTCTTGACCTTCTCGCCGGGCAGCAGCGGCAGGCGATCGTCATCCACCATGATGAGCGCGCCGTCGCGCTCAACCACTGGGCGCGCCTTCGCTAGATACAGCGGCACTACCGGCAGCCGATTCTTCCAGATGTACAGCCATACATCCAGTTCCGTCCAGTTTGACAGCGGAAACACGCGGATCGACTCACCCTGATGAACGCGGGTGTTAAACACATTCCACAGTTCCGGGCGCTGATTCTTTGGGTCCCAACGGTGATGCTTGTCGCGGAAACTGAAGACTCGCTCCTTGGCGCGGCTCTTCTCTTCATCGCGTCGCGCGCCACCGATGGCAGCATCAAACTTCCCTTGGTCGAGTGCCTGGCGGAGGCCCTGCGTCTTCATGACATCCGTGTGCACTTTGCTTCCGCTTGCAAACGGATTGACGCCCGCGGCCAATCCCTCCTTATTGATATGCACGCGCAAATCAACGCCCAGGCGCTTGGCGGTCTCATCGCGGAAGGTGATCATCTCCCGGAACTTCCACGTGGTGTCAATATGCAAGAGTGGGAAGGGCGGCTTGGCCGGCCAGAACGCCTTCATTGCCAAGTGCAGCAACACTGTGCTGTCCTTGCCAATGGAGTACATCAGGACCGGCCGCTCAAAGCTCGCGGCGGTCTCACGCAGAATCTGAATGCTCTCTGCTTCGAGTTCGTCAAGATGGGTGAATTCGGTAGCCACAGGAATGGCGAAGTGTAGCCATGGGCGCGTGCCGATCGCGGTCAGCCGGCGCCCGCTGAAGTACCATTCGCCCGTGCATTCCATGCAAGAATCCGTCGATCCGCCCGCTGACCCGAATGTCCGCTGGCACGCCTCCGCTGCTGACGCCGCACTCCGCGCGCGCTGCGCCGGTCAACGCGGCGTCACCGCGTGGCTCACCGGCCTGAGTGGCTCCGGCAAGAGCACCATCGCCGTGGACGTTGAGCACCGCCTCCTGCAGGTCGGTTGCTTGGCCTGTTGCCTCGATGGCGACAACCTTCGTCACGGACTGAACGCTGGCGTCGGTTTCGATGCCGCTGGACGGCAAGAAGCGGTGCGCCGCGCGGGTGAAGCAGCGCTGTTGATGGCGGGGTCCGGAGTCGTGGCCATTGTTGGCATGATCAGCCCGTATGCGGCCGATCGCGACCGCGTGCGCGCGCGCCATGTGGCGGCAGGCGTTCCGTTCATTGAAGTGCATGTGCATGCTCCGCTTGCCGTTGCTGAAGGGCGGGACCCGAAAGGCCTCTATGCCAAAGCCCGCGCTGGCGAGATCAAAGGCTTCACCGGCATCGACGATCCCTACGAGGCGCCACTCAAAGCAGAAGTGGTGTTGCACACCGGCGAGCACTCACTTGCGGCGTGCGTGGCAGAATTAGAGACAGCCATTCTTCGAATTTCCATGGCGAGTCATCGCGGTAAGTAACTGAAGTTTCTACGGGGACTGATCGCGCCAAGTAACTGCCGCACACGCTTCACTCTGCGCGAGCCAAGACGCGCGCGAGGTGCGCTGGATCATGCTCCGCTGCCAACGCGCGCGCCGCTTGTTGGGCGCCTGCACTGATTCCATCCCAGTCTGCAAGCGCAGCATCGATCGCCGCCGCGAGTCCGCGTGGAGTGCGCTCGGTGAACGTGACCCCGCATCCAAATCGCTCGACCAATCGGCCTGGCCAACTGCCAGCGCTGGTCACGCACGGCGCACCGCGCAGGAGGCCGTCAAGCACCACACCAGTCACGCCATCAGCAAATGCAGCGGGCTCATAGGGCGCAAGAACCAACGCGCCATTGAAACGTTCGCCGTATGCAATGCTCTGTGGCGCTACCGGATCCATGATGAGTCCCGGCGCGCCGCTGGCACTCAACTGCGCAAGCACTTGGCGGACGTTTCGACCGTGTCCTTCGGATGCGCGCTTGGGCGTGGTCTGCACCAGAAGTGGCGTTGTGCGTCCGGACTGTCCGTACAGTTCCGCCACACCCGCCACCAGCGCCAGTCCCTTATTCATACGCGCCGCGCCAGCCATCAACAGCATTCGGCATTGCGGCGGTGCCGCTGGAATGGTTGCCGGCGCGAGGATCGGATACGGAACCTGCTCAACACGTTTCCAGCCGGCGTGGCGCAGGAATTCAGCGATCGTTGGCGTGGGTGCAATGGCCATCGCCTGCGCGCGCACGTGATGCGCCATCCGTGACATGAGTCGCTCGCTCAGTCCGCGACTGCACCAGTGGAAATACAGTCGCGCGCGCTGCAAGGCTTTGGGGTCACTTGCGTTGACGCGGCGCGCCAGCAATTCAAGGGCCAGTGCAGTGGCAGGGCGCGCGGTCAGAATCAGAAATGGGTCGCTTGACCGCAGGGCGCTCCGAAGTTCAGAGACTTCCTCGCGCCACTTATGCCCATGGAATGCGCCACGCACGGTGGTGTGCGGACCAAGATCGCACTGCTCCAGCGCTTGGGCGGAAGCAGCAATATCAATGTTTCCAATGACGCCCGCACTTCGATTGGAAACGGCACGAACAAACTCCGCGTAGTGACCACTTGGCCCACGAAGATTGGGCTCAATGATTCGAAGAGTTGGAAGTTTGATGGCCACTGCACATGCAGACTATCAATTGCAGCGCGGCTGGATGCACGAAGTGTGTTGCACGTCGGGCGGGCGAGAGGTGCTTCGGGCCGTCGCGTGCGGCCGCATATTCCCGATCGCTGCTTCTTACTGCGCTTCGTCGTTGCGCGTAGCCCCTTCATGCGTGCCTGTAGCATCGGTTCTTCTATGAAACCGAAGCGTTTCTCTGCCGTGCACCGCGTCCCCAGCTTTCTCTTCCGCTATGCCGTGAAGCGAGTTCAGCTTGGAAAGCTCGCCGCGCTCACTGGTGCGCGCCCGGCAGTGACCTACGCGACCTTTCGGACTGCAAGTACTTCAATTCACCACGCGATTCGTGCTTCGGGAAGCGCGTCAGTGAAGGCACACGCGCTTGCGCCGGAACACCTGCTTCCGTTGGTTTCTCCCCGCGCTCCGCACGCCCTGACGGAGCATGGCCTACCAATCTTTGCCCATGTTGGAAATCTTGCTGTTCGCCACGCCATCATTGAACCGCGCCGCGAAGCCGACTTTGTAGTGGCAGTGCGCGACCCCATTGCGGTGGCTGCAAGTGTGATGTCTGCTTTCCGCATGTGGTGGCCGCAGCAATTGCGCGAGCGCGTATCCGAACCGGGCTTTGTGGAAACACCCGCAGCACTCGACATCATTGAGAAACAGTTCTTTGGTCAGTTCCCACGCAACTTGATGCTCGACTGGCTGACCCACGACATGTCTGGTGGCATGGGTTGGGATCCGTTTGCGCATGACTTTGATCAGAAATCCGGCGCAACTTCCTATGTTCATGGACCATGGCGGCTCTTAGTTATACGCACGGAATTGCCAGACTCGCAAAAAGACATTCACTTGCGCGCATTTTTGAATCGTCCTTCCATTCAGGTGGTTCCCTCCAATGAAACCATCGGATTTGGCCCCGAACGAAAGGCGCTGATCAGAGCAGTTCACGCGGTGATTCGCCGCCATCCGGACTGGGTGAACGTCGTCCTTGATGACCCGCGCGCTCGGCATTTCTGGAGTGATTCAGACTTGGATTGCATGCGAAACAAGTGGCTGTTGCCGCGCGCGTGAGCCTGACGCACGCGTTATCGATGCAGCCGTAACTCTGAATTACACGATAATTATTCCCGGTATTTCAAATGATCGTTCCTCAGCATTGCATTAGCAGTTGCTTTGCACTACCATTAGATTTCCCATTATGTCAAAGAAGACTTCTACAAAGATCCCGTCCCCGACTCGCACTGCAGCCGCATCAAAGCCTGGCAGGCCGAGCACCAAGGCCAGCGCCGCATTCGCAAAGCGAAAGGCGAGCAGCATTACCGGCGACATCCGATCCTTGGCCGCCGAAGTGAAAGATCTCCGTTCACTGCGCGCCAAGTACGACCAGTTGCTCGCGGAACATCACGGCCTGGTCGGCGCGCTGCGCGAACTCTCCACGGAACTTGCGGGCAGCGCGCGTTCAGCATGGAAGCAGTACCGCGCTGGTGGTAAGGGTGGCATGGCCAGCATGACCAGTTCCAGCACGCTGATGGGTCGCCCCCGTGTGCGCGCCGCAAGCGCGGAAGTAGACGCCATGACCGCCAAGCTGCTCGCGTCGCTTCCAACAGCGTGGAGCACCAAGCAAGAAGTGTGCCGCGCCGCCGGACTCGACCCGACCGAAGCGAATTCCGCGTTCCGCCGCTTAGTTCTTGGCTACACACGCGGCGGCAAGAAGGTGCATCCCGCGATCGAAACCAACGGGAAACGCGGTATTGAAGGCCGCTATCGCAAGGCTTAATCCCTACGGTGAGTACTGATCCCCTACATACTGAGCATGCCGCGCATTCCGCGCATTCCGCGCATTCTCCGCATGCCGCGCATGCGCTGCGCCCGGAGCATGCGACCGGTTTAGTCCCAACTTCAGTTCCCGCGACAACCCCCCACGCGCACCTCTCCACGCTCGCGCCCGACCGCGTCCCTGCTGATCTATCGATTGCACTCGCCGCGGCTCGTGCAGCGGCTCGCGCGGTGCAAGCGCTTGGCGATCCACAGTTGTTTGCCTCTGGCTCCGTGATTGACAAAGGTGTGGCTGGTCCAGCAACAGTGGCGGACATTGCAAGTCAAGTAGCAGCCACCATCACGTTGCGCCATGCATACGGAGATTCCGTGCGCATCGTCGCCGAAGAAAGCTTGGAAGAAGTGGAAGCGCTTGGCGGCGATTCGCTCCTTGCGCTGGTGGCCACCGCTGTGTGCGCTGCCGGAATCGACTGCGACATCGCAACCGCGCGCGCAGCACTCGCTGGTTCGGCGGACCACGGCGGCACCGGAACCTTCTGGGCGATCGATCCACTTGATGGAACAAAGGGCTATTTACGCGGCGGACAATTCGCCATCGCGATCGCACTTGTCGTTGACGGTCAGCCAACCGTGGGCGTCTTAGGGCTTCCTCGTCTCGCTGCAGTTGGTAACGGCACCGACGCAGTCGCTGGCGGCGCAGGCGTGCTGGCGGCAGCCGTTGCTGGTGGTGGCGCCGTGCAGACGCCAATCGACCACTGGGCTCCTGCGCGCATCGATGCCTATCAGTGGTCCATGGGTGATCCGCTTCGTCTGGCCGGCAGCGTGGAACGCGGGCACAGTGCTTCGGAATCCTTGGAATCGCGAGCGGCGGCGCTGGGTGTCGTGGAACCAGTTCGCGTTGATAGTCAGGCGAAATACGCGCTGGTTGCCCGCGGTGACGCCGACGCGTATCTCCGTCTGAGTCCCACCCCCGATTATCGCGAATGCCTCTGGGATCACGCCGCCGGGGCGCTGGTGGCAGTCGAGGCTGGTTGCACAGTGACCGATTCGCGCGGAATTCCCATGGATTTTTCTACTGGCCGCCGTCTGACGCAGTCACAAGGCGTCATCTGCGCGCCGCCACGACTCCACGCGGAATTGGTCGCCGCGCTTGCGCCGCTCGTGCGGTAGAACACACGTATGGCGCATGTTGCCCTTATCGGTGGTTTTGGAGATCTGGTCGTCAAGCTGCGCGGAACGCTTATCAAAGCGCTTCGTGACGCGGGTCATACTGTCACGGTGTGCGTACCGCCGCCGTCGGTTGCCGCACGTCCAGGCGTGATGGCTGGATTGTCCGCACTGGGCGTTCGAATGGTGGAAGCTCCGCTCGTTCGTGCTGGAACCAATCCGCTGACTGAGTTGGCACTTCGCACCTTCTATGACGAGTTCATGGCGCGCGAGAAGCCAGACATCGTTATTGCGTACAACCCAAAGCCGGTCTTCTATGCAATTCCGGCCGCGCGCCGCGCTGGCATTCAGCGCAGTGCTGCCATGATCACTGGTCTTGGCTATGCGTTCACAAGCCAAGACTTCAAAGCCCGCCTGTTGTCGATTGTGGCCATGCGCCTGTATCGCCGCGCGCTGCCGCTGGCGTCAACGGTGATCTTTCAGAACTCCGACGACCGCACGCACTTTGAGCACCTTGGACTCTTGGGTGCGGTGCGCGATGTTCAGACCATTCCCGGCTCGGGCGTAAACCTCGAGCACTTCCCGCACGTGCCGATCACGGAAGCGCCAAGTCGCATTGACTTCCTGTATCTGGGTCGATTCTTGCGCGACAAGGGCATCGCTGACTTCGCCGAGTCCGCACGCGCGCTGCATGCGCTGCGCATGGACACCAACCGTTTCCGTTGCCAAATCGCGGGCTGCATCGATGAGAATCCTTCGAGCGTCACCGAGAGCGACATCCAACACTGGTCGAAGTCAGGCACTGTGGAGAATCTTGGTCGGCTTGAAGATCCGCGCCCGGCACTCGCCGCGTGCAGCGTGCTGGTGCTTCCAAGTCACGGCGAGGGAATGCCCATGGCTGTTCTTGAGGCCATGGCAACAGGTCGCGCCATCATTACTTCTGAGGCACCCGGTTGTCGCGAAACGATCATCGATGGTGAGAGCGGCATCCTGGTTCCGCCCGGATCGCCCGCTGCATTGGCGGTGGCCATGGAGCAATTCCTAGAAGACCCGGCACTGGTGGTGAGTATGGGTCGCGCCGCACACGCGCGCGCCGTGAAGATGTTCGATAGCCGTACTGTGAATCTGCGGGTGCTGGCTGCGCTGGGGATTTAGGCTGCGCTGGGGCTCTAGGCTGCGCTGGGGATCGAACAGACAACCGAGAAATTCAGGACGCTTCCGCGCCACGATGCAGGGCGGCGGGTGGTGGAAATTTCATTACCGTTCCGCAATGTCGACCACTTTGCCCGGTGCGTCACCAAGATCGCACGAGCCGATGCCGTATACAAATCCGTCGGTACCGTACGAGCCGTACTGAATGAAGTTGCGTTCGCCACGTCGCATCCAGAAGTCGGCGGTTCCGTCGTCGTTCCAGTCCTTGATGTTGACGATGTGACCATTGGTCAATCCGGTACGCCTACGCGCCTTGCGAACGTAATTACCAGCTTCGTCCTGATCCATCAGGTCAACCTCGTCATTGGCGCCTTGCCAGAAGATGTCTGGTTGACCGTTGCCATCAATGTCACCAAACCCTGCCAGACGGCTGCTGATGCCACGACTCGCAATGAGCGGCGCAAGCACAGAGCCATCGCTCGCGGTGCCAGGAACCAGGACGCGAAGGTCACCAGACTCGCGGTCGCGCATCAGGATGTCCGGAGTGGTCTTGGTGCGGAAGTTGCCAGTGGAGATGCTCCAGTCTCCTGGAGGCAATTCGTACTCAACCGTGCTGGCAATGGCACCGCCGTCAATGTTCCAGATGATGAGCTGCAAAGGATCCAAGATGCCGCGGAGCAGCACATCGTCCTTACCGTTGTTGTCAAAGTCCGCAGCGGTGATCGCATCGAAACCAACAGGCAGCGTGTCGATGGTCATCACTTCCAAGATCTTCTTGGCATCGCGCTTCCAGTAGCGGAGCACTTCTCGGTCGTCCACAAAGAGCACATCACCGGACATGTCGCCGTTCATATCCCCGC
>JBIKZY010000264.1:0-2501 GCA_044354475.1 Phycisphaerales bacterium | reverse complement strand
CGGGGTGAGCGCACGCGGTCTGCGCGCGGATGAGCTCTTCGAGCACATCAAAGTGCGCGGCTTCAAGCCGCGCACCCAAACCGAAACGCACTTGCTTGGGGAAACGCCCCACCTTGGGAATCAGCCAGCGCAGAATGTCGCTTGCCAAGATCACCGCGGTTGGCTCCGCCAACCGCGGCTTTGCATTGCCATCGCCCGCGTGTCCCGCTGGGAGTTCAAGAACTCCTTGAGTTGGAAACGGGACCTTTGGGAGAGGCATGGTGGGCGTGATTCTTCAGTGATGGAAGAGGGAAGAAAGAGGAAGAGGAAAGAGGAAAGAGAGGAAAGGAAAGCAATCAGGGGGCCTTCGCGACGCGAAACCCGACGACGTAGCTCGAGTTGTCGGGCGTGGCGTAGGTGCGGTACGAGGAGCGCACGTAGTACGGGTCGCCGGGCCAGGAGCCGCCGCGGAACACGCGGTTCGAACCAGACACCGGACCAAGCGGGTTCGTCTGCGCACCGCTCGAATACCCCTCGTACCAATCATTCACCCACTCCCACACGTTGCCTGCCATGTCATGCAACCCCAGTGCATTCGCAGCCTTCCCGCCAACGGCGTGTGTCTGGTTGCCCGAGTTGTAGTAGTGCCAAGCAATTGTCCCCGCTTGGCTTTCATCATTTGTGCCATTCGGATACCCCGGCATCGAGTGGAACGCTGTCGTCGTATTCGCGCGATAAGCATATTCCCACTCCGCTTCGCTCGGCAGCCGCATACCCGTCGCACTCAAGAATCCCTGAATGGTGTTCCAACTCACTCGCTCCACCGGGCGGTTCGCAGAATCGGAATACCCTTGGAAGTAACTCGGATTACTCCCCATCTTCGCCACCCACTGCCCCTGCGTCACTTCATAGCGACCCAGGTAGAACGCTTGCGTCAAGGTCACTGAATGCACCGGCTCGGCCCAGCCTGCTTCGCCCATCACAAACGTCCCCTGCGGCACCAACACCATCTCCATCTGCGTCGCCGTGTCACGCACGCGCCACGGCCGCCCGGAGGAAATGATCGCTGCGCGCAGCGTCGGGTTCGTCACTACCGCCGGGTCTGGGAAGTACTCCAGGAGCGTCGCCCATGCGGGGATACCGAGGCATGATCCACCACCAAACGGCGTGGCACCCCAGTTGGCCAACAGCTTTCCTAGGTCTGCTCCGTTCACTAGTTGGTTGCCGTCTAAATCCGCAAACGGATCCGCACTGCCCCAACTTGCAAGCATGTACCCAAGGTCCTTGCCGTCCACGGATCCATCAAGCCCGAAGTCGCCGCGCGCGTATTCGCACACGTCCGGCGTGCAATTCTGGTTGTCATCGGCGGCGGCATACTGCAAGATGTCACAGCGATCAAGCCGGCCGTTGGCATCGCAGTCGCGGTCAAGACTAGCGACGATATCACAGGTGTCCGGCACGCCGTTTTGGTTGCAGTCCGGCACAGTGCCCTGCGCGAGTTCCCAGTCATCAGGCAGACCGTTCCCGTTGCAGTCCTCGCAACTGTCGGGGGTGCCGTCAAGGTCAATGTCGTTGGACGTGCCGCTGGCAATATCGCACGCATCCGGCACGCCGTTCTGATTGCAATCCGGCGCGCCGCCGGTAATGTCGCACGCATCCGGCACGCCGTTCAAATTGCAATCCGCCGCGGTACCCGTCGCAATGTCGCAGGCGTCGAACACGCCGTTCCCGTTACAGTCCGGCGCGCCGCCGGCACTGTCACAGGTATCCGGCACACCGTTCAGGTTGCAGTCCGTCGCGGTGCCTTGGGCGATTTCCCAGTCATCAGGGAGGTTGTTGGTGTTGCAGTCGGCCTCACACGAATCCGGCACGCCGTCAGCATCCACGTCGTAGGCGGTGCCGGCTGCGATGTCGCAGGAATCCGGCACACCGTTCACATTGCAGTCCGCCGCAGTACCGGTCGCAATGTCGCAGTAATCAAGCGTGCCATTCTGGTTGCAGTCGGGGCTCACTGTGAAGGTGGCGATCACCTCACTCATCGCGCCCGGGCACTGGCTGGCATTCACCAAGGTGTTGCCCACGATGGAGACCGTCATGGTGCCGCCGGTGCTGGCATCGATCAGCGCATTCCACTGCGCGGCCGTCAGCACGATGGTCGCCTGATCTGGTTGCGCGGGACAATCGCTGGCACCTTGCTGAAAGAGCGTGGAGGTGATCACCGTGCCCGCGAGGCGCAGCGTGGCAAACTCGGTGGCGAGGTTCAAGTCACCCACCGCCTTCACGGTGAGCCGCACCGGCCACAGCGAGCTACCCACGCCCGCCAACGTGCCTGATGCCGTCACGCCACTTCCAAATGCGCCCATGTTGCCAGTGGAGCGAGCCACCGACGACTGGCACGCATCGCCCACGCCGTTGGAGTCACAGTCCGACTGGTTGGCGTTGGCAATGAGCGGGCAGTTGTCTGCCGCATCCGGCACACCGTCACCATCCGAATCCTGCGCCCGCGCCGTGGGCGCGAGCGC
>JBIKZY010000082.1:0-8962 GCA_044354475.1 Phycisphaerales bacterium | reverse complement strand
GCCACGCGTACGGATTGTTGGTGTTGAGCCATCCCGATGCGCAAGTTTCGCTGCCGCTATGGCCGCCGGTAAGCCCGTGCGCGTTTCGTCAGTCGCCACGCTCGCTGACGGTCTGGCCGTGCCGGAAGTTGGCGCCCGTAGCTTTGAGATTGCACGAACCCGCGTCGATGCGTGTGTGGCGGTTGATGAGAACGCCATCGCGCTGGCAATTCTGCGGCTGGCGGAATTGGAGAAGTGCGTGGTTGAAGGCGCTGGTGCAGCCCCGCTGGCAGCATTCCTGGCAGGCAAGTTGGATTCACTGAAGGGCAAGCGCGTGGCGCTGGTTCTGTGTGGAGGCAACATTGATCCGCTAGTGTTTAGCCGCGTCATCGAGCAGGGACTGGCAGTTGATGGTCGGCTTGTGAAATTCGTAGCAGTGATTAGCGATCGCCCCGGTGGTTTGGCAGATCTTGCTGGCACGCTAGCGAAGTGCGGCGCGAGTGTTCAGGACATCGTCCACGAACGCACTTTCGGCGAAGCCGATGTTTCCACCGTGACGGTGCAATGCATTGTGGAGGTTCGGGACCGCAGCCATGCGCAGGAGCTGTTTGAAGCCCTGCACGCGCGCGGGGTCCGTATTACCTCCCGCAGCGACCCGCTGGAGTGAATTTCTTCAAAAATCCGGTGATGTGCGCTGCAGACAGGGGTCAGGGGCGCCGATTCATGCGGTGGCTTTGCGTCCACTTCTGGATGCGGTGGCACCTATGTCGCGCTTTAAGGAGCATTGAGAATCACATGGCACAGAACGCATTCGGCACGGAAAAGGAAGCACTCACCACTGGCGAAGTTGCGCGTATCTGCAATGTTGCAGCGCGCACCGTGAGCAAGTGGATCGACGGCGGTCGGCTTGAGGGCTATCGAATTCCTGGCTCGCGTGATCGTCGTGTTCATGTTTCCGCGCTCGAGAACTTTGTGACCACGCACGGGATTCCGTTTACGGCCGAAGCGCCGCAAACGACAATCTCAACTCGTGTGCTCTTGGTTGATCTGGACCGAACCGCTACGGAGACCGTTCGCGAAGTCTTGGTGGATTTGGGTAGTTTCACGGTAGAGACTGCTTCCGATGCGCTTTCCGCAGCGATTGCGTGTGGATCCTCAGTGCCGGATGTGGTGGTGTTTGACTGCTCGGCGGGCGATCCGGTGGCGTTCATCACTGCGCTTCGGTCACGCGCAAGTTTCGCGCGCACCCGCTTCTTCGCAAGTGGCGCGGCCTTTCCCGACGGTGGCACTTCGCTCACTCGCCGCGGTTTCGAAGCGGTCATCCATAAGCCGTATTCGGTACGGGTACTGCTGGAAACAGTCACCGCGCCACGGATGAATGCTCGTCGCGCTGGTTGACAATGGCTCCGCACTGCGGCGTTGCCACCTAGACTGTCTATCCCATGCGGATTGCGCTTGCACGCTTCGATTCCCTCGTTGGCGATGTCCCCGGTAATTCCCGGCGAATGCTTGATCGTGCAGTGGAACTTTCCAGCGCCGGCGCGCAATGCGTGGTCTTTCCTGAACTCGCCATGGTCGGCTATCCGCCGCGGGACCTTCTGCAACGTGAAGGTTTCGTTGCGAGCTGCGAACGCGCCGTAGTGGCGTTGGCGGCCAGCCTGCAGAGTGGTGGCGCTGGCGATGTTGCCGTGCTTGTTGGCACCGTCATGCACGTGGGCGGTCCTGGTTCTTCCCTCATGAATGTGGTGGCAGTGCTGCGGGGCGGTCGTGTGGAAGCAACCTATGCCAAGCGGCTGCTTCCCGATTACGACGTCTTTGACGAGCCGCGGCACTTTGCTGCGGGTCGATCGCCCGTGGTGATTTCCTGTGGCACGCAGCGCGTTGGCATTGTCATCTGCGAAGACCTTTGGCGCGCTGAAGACGCGGTTGCCGCAGGTCACTCATATTCCATTGATCCGGTTGCGGAGTCCGTTGCCGCGGGTGCAACTGTGATCGTCTGTCCGTCGGCAAGTCCATGCGCAGCAGGAAAGCACGCGCGTCATACGGCAATCTTGCGATCAGCGGCACAACGCAGTGGCGTTCCACTGTGTTCGCTGAACGCATCTGGAGCGGACGATGATCTGGTCTTTGATGGTGACGCGCGCATTGTGTTTCCTGATGGAACCGCCATTTCTGCATCGCGTTGGGGCAGGGATGCGCTGGTGCACGATTTCAACGCCCCACCCAGCGCCGCGGAGCGCAGTCCTGCGCTGGACACTCCCGGAGCGGAGCACGCCGAGCGTTGGCACTCCGTTATCACGGGAATTGCAGGCTATTTTCGTAAGACTGGCCATAGTCACGCGGTGCTTGGACTATCGGGCGGAATTGACAGTGCCCTGGTTGCTGCGCTGGCGTGTGCTGCCATTGGCGCGGACCGTGTCACTGGGGTACTGATGCCCAGCAAGTTCTCCAGCGATGGCTCCCGCGCTGATGCGTGGGACTTGGCGCGGCGGCTGGGTATGCGCGCGCTTGAGATACCAATTGAACCGGCGCACGATGCGTTGGCTAACCATTTGCTCCCGCACCTCGCCAAAGTGGGTGCGGTGCTGGACGGATTGGTTGATGAGAACCTGCAAAGTCGCCTGCGCGGTATTCAACTGATGGCATTCTCAAATGCCACCGGTGCGTTGGTGCTCGCCACTGGAAACAAGAGTGAATATGCAGTTGGATATTCCACGCTGTATGGCGACATGTGCGGCGCACTGGCCCCGATCGGTGACATCTTGAAGACCGACGTATGGGCGCTCGCGAGGTGGGCAAACGACCATTACCCAGAGTTAGCGCTGGCTTCCGGCGTAGATTGGCACTGCTCCCAACCGCCGATTCCTGAGGCGAGTATCACCAAGATTCCCAGCGCTGAACTTCGACCCGATCAGGCAGACCAAGACTCGCTTCCACCGTATGAAGTGCTTGATGCCATCGTGCGCGGCTGGGTGGAAGAAGAGCGTTCCATAGACTCAATTGCACTGGCCCACCAACTTGACCGTGCTTTAGTAGAGCGATGGACGCGTGCGATTGACATGGCGCAGTACAAGCGCGCCCAAGCTCCGGTGATCATTCGCCTGAGTGCGCGCGCGTTCGGTCCGGGCAGGAGAATGCCGATCGTCATGCGCGATATTCGCTAATTTCTAGCCTGTATCTCTGCATCAATTCGTCGCGCTACTCAACCACTCGTGGACCGCTGCCCGCGGAACGCGGTGGGTACTTCAATGCCCGGAATCGGCAGCGTCTCGCCGTGCACTTGCAACACTTGATCTGCTTCAATGCAATACGCCGTCAACGCACCACCGTATGCGCACCCCGTATCAATGTTTGCAAAGTACGGCGCGCCGCTTTCGGATCGAAGGATGATTGGTTGTCGCACTGGTCGATGTCCGACGATGATGAGCCCCTCGGAACCGTCATAGCGCTCCCACCAATTCTGCTCGCCCTCGGCCGCCTTTACGTGGATCTTCACATCATCGGGCGTGTTCTCAATCCCAAGTTTCGGATCGATGCCGCCATGGACAACCGTCCAAGCTCCGCGTGGATGTCGCACCTCAACGCGGTCGCATGCCTCCGTCAATAGCCACGTTGCTTCGCGCATCAGCCCGGCACGTTGCAGCATTTCAATAGCGACGCGCTCGGTGCGTGGCAAGAGATCGATACTGGCGCCTGACTGCATGCGCACCACGGCGCTCAGGAGCCGCAGGTCATGGTTGCCACACACGAGGTCAACTCGGTGACCCTGCGCGCGGCGATCCATGATGGCACGCACGACCCGACCCGGCTCTGGTCCCTTGGTGAACAGATCCCCAACCAAGACGATGCGTGCGCCGGGAAACCAACGATCGACCAGGAGCAGCAACTGCTCAAACTCTGCCCCGCATCCATGAATGTCACCAATGGCAACAGTGGAGGTCTTTGGCCGTGCCGGGGTGCGTCCTGCACCGGAATTGCTGCCCGTCCTAGGCGTTTCCATGGGTGTAGTGTGACATGGAAGGCGCTTGACGTCCAGTACTCGGCGCGATCTTTACAATCCGCGCATGCCGATCCGTCTTCTTCCGCGCCAGCTTGTTGATCAAATTGCCGCGGGCGAGGTGGTGGAGCGTCCGGCCAGCGTCGTCAAGGAGCTGGTGGAGAACGCCATCGACGCCGGTGCGCAACGGATTGAGGTCTCCGTGGAAGGTGGTGGAGTGGATCGCATCGTGGTGGCCGACGATGGCGGTGGTATTGCCGCAGACGAACTTCCGCTTGCCATCGCGAGCCATGCCACCAGCAAGATTTCTTCCTCCGATGATCTTGCCGCCATCGGCACCATGGGCTTTCGCGGCGAGGCGCTCGCTTCCATCGCCAGCGTTTCGCGCCTTTCAATCACCAGTCGAGTCACCGGGAGCCACGCTGGTGCACGCATCGAAGTGGATGGCGGCGTTGCCAGTGAAGTGCGTCCCGCCGGCTGTCCAGTCGGAACGGTGGTTGAAGTGCGACAGTTGTTTCACAACGTGCCAGCGCGACGAAAGTTTCTGCGCACGGCAGGCACGGAACTGGGACGCATCGAAGAAGTACTGGAATCAATTGCTCTATGCCGCCCGGACGTTGCATTTCGGCTTGTAGCGGACGGCAAGACGCGTGTTGATCTTCCCGCAACCACTGATGCGCGCCGGCGCGTGCTGGCCGTATTGGGCGAATCAATCGCTGATGGATTGTTGGAAGTCACCGCGGACACCGTCTTGGAAGGTGGGGCACCGATCACCCTGTGGGGATTGGTTGGACGACCATCACTCGCGCGTGGTTCCGGGCGTGCATTGCGGTTTGCATTGAACGGACGCGCCGTACTCGACCGCACGCTTGCGCACGCGGTAAAAGAAGCCTTTCGCGGCCTGGTTGATCCGGGTCGAACTCCCATCGCGTTCGTGGCGGTAGAGATGGATCCATCACTTGTTGATGTCAACGTGCATCCAGCCAAGACCGAGGTTCGCTTTCGGCAACCGAATTTTGTTCACCAGTGCGTGATGCGTGCGGTGCGCGATGCCTTGCGCGCTGCTGACCTGGTGCCTTCATTCACGCTGATGCCTCATGCGCACAGCCTCGTGCCCGCGATCTCCTCGACGCACACGAACCCAACGACCTACACGACCCGCACGGTCTCCACCGATTTCAGTGACTTCGCAGCGCTTGCCGTTGACCGAGCGCTGCATGCCACCCCACCGGTCGCATTGGTCAGTGCGGTACCGGAAACACTGCATGGAAACCGCACCGCGCGTCGGGTGATGCAGGTGCACGGCAGTTACTTAGTTGTAGAGGACGCTGAAGGAATCTTGGTGGTTGACCAACACGCGCTGCACGAGCGTGGCATGTTTGAAGAGCTGAAGGCGCGCATTGCCGCATCTCCGTTGGAGTCGCAGCGCATGCTGGTGCCGGTCGCTATTGAAACTGATCCGCGCGCAGTGGAGGCCATTGCAGACGCTGGTCCGCTCTTGGAACGGCTGGGTATTGAGCTTGGCGCTGTCGGCCCGCGCGCAGTCTTGGTGCATGCGTATCCAACATTTCTCCTTGGTCGTGGCGTTGAGCCAGCAGCGTTTGTCCCGGGTCTCTTGGCACAGATTGCCGAGGACGGGCACGCAGACTTTGAATCCGCACTGCATTCCGTGCTTGACATGATGGCATGCAAGGCATCAGTGAAGGCAGGCGATCGATTGTCACCAACCGAGATTGACGCGCTTCTTGATTTGCGCGATCGCATTGAGCGCGGCACCGCGTGCCCGCACGGTCGACCCACCGCGTTGCGCATCACCATGCGTGACCTCGAACGAAACTTTGGAAGGTCCTGACCCGATGGCGAGGCAGCAGAATCTCACCGATGAGTGGCTTGAAGCCGAGCGCGGCGCGCGTGCATTTACCGTCGTCGGTGGATGGGGCAGCGCCGACGGCGTGGTTGCGTCACCGCCACGGGATGCTGGTTGGATGGCACGCTCGCGCGATGGCAGTCATGGCAGTCATGGCACGCATGACCCAGCCTTGCCCGTGGTGCTGGTAGCGCCGCAATGGCCTGGTTTGGAAGACTCGGTCGCAGTGGCGCTCGCGGACGACGCGTTGGCAGTGGGGCTGCTTCGCGGTGGCGTTCGCGTGGCTCGCTTGCGCGCGCTGAACTTCGCAGGGCCCCCCGATGTTGGCATGTGGGTTGATGCAATTGTTGATTCATTGCAATCGGTGGCAAGTAGTTCGGGTGCAGTTGGATTGGCTGGAACCTGGGTAGCCGGTACCGCGTGCGCCTTGGCTGCTGCACGCCACGAAGAATTGTTGCTCTTGGTGTGTGTTGGTGCCCCCAGCGCCGAGATCATGAGTCGCCGAACTCCAGAAAATGAGGATGACTCCATGTGGACATCCTCTGCAACGCTGCAGCTCATTGAGCAACTCGCCGACCTCGCACCACTCGAAGCAGTTGGAGTCTTTGCTCGCCCGTCATTCTTCGTGCAGGGAGCCGTCGATGAGCTGTTGACCGCTGCACACTTTGAGGCATGGCGCGCAGCCATCACCGCAACCGGTCGCTCAGCTGACGGCGTGGAGATTGGTTTCACCGACGCGTTCTTTCGATGCGTCGATGCTGGCGGTGCCATTGACGTGCACGGCGAAGAAGGTCGATCGCTGCTCGCCGAAGCAGTGGCGAGCTGGGTGGCACGGACCGTTACGCCGGCGGCAGGGGCTCGTCGCGCTCGGTGACGATGTGGTGATACACCGTTTCGCCGGTGCGCATGGTGCGACGTACGTAGGGGGCACACAGCCCGCACCCAGTTCCACACTTGAATTCCTGCTTGATATCAGCGAACGTTGCGCCAGGATGCGATTCCAGCCACCGCTTCACGGTGCTGAACTCCACCTTGTGACAGACGCAGCGTTCAATGCGCACGAATCAATCGCCTCCGTACGCAGCATCGTTTGACGAAAGGAATCCGTTGTCGGGAAATCCCATGACCCATGTTGCCATGGTCGGTGGAATGCTCGGGCTCGACTGCGGATCAGCGTAGGTAGAAATGTGGCCATCAAGATGTGCGCAACAGGTGCATCCGCCCCAGTGCCGAAATGCTTGTGTTCCTGCCGCGACAAGACCAAGGTCACCCTCGGCGCGATTCATGGGAGCACGCATGAATTTGTTTGCGCCCCCGCGCCATCCGCCATCGCCGAACACGGCGGTGCCTGCAGGATCGCGGATTGCAGTTGGTGGAACGCCCATGCGCGCGGTGCGCCATCCATCAAGCGCGGTGCCGTTTGCGTCAACGGTTGGATAGGTGCCTTCGTGCCCAAGGTAACTGGTGTTGTAGTTGTAGCCCGTATATGGGTCCGCACCGAACGTCGATGCGCCCTCAAAGTCTGGGCACTGCTGCACGGCCAACGGCGTGTCTGTGTAGTTCCATAGTGGTCCCGGAGTGACCGTACCGGCGCGTTGCTCAAAGTCCCATGCGATCGTTCGGACCACGCCTGTATCAAGGACGTAGAGGACCGCCGCGGGCATGGCTCCGTTGGAGGAAACATAGGCCTCACATGCAATGGAAATCTGTCGCAAATTAGAAGTGCATGCAGTGCTTCGTGCTATTCCAGCAGCGGATCGCAGGCCAGGCAGCAACACTGCGATGAGTATGGCGATCACGGCAACCACCACCAGGAGTTCAAGAATGGTGAACGCGCGGCGCAGCGGTGCGTTGCCGTGTTTCATGACCAATTCCCCAACAAGATGCCAAGGTCGGAGCCGCCCACGTGGCCGTCGTGATTGAAGTCGGCTGGGCAATCGTCGCACGGGCCCCAGGCCCCGAGCAGTACTCCAAGATCAGAGCCATTGACTCGTTGATCATTGTTCATATCTGCCAACATGCGTACTGCACGCACGGCAACCACGGCGTCTACCTCTGGAACGCTGGCGGCGTCCGCAGCAACACGAATTCGGATGAAGCGTGCCGCGGTCATTCCAGCATCGGCAAGATCAATGCGTGTGCCGCCCGCAGAGTTTCCGTACACGGCAAGCAGTTCTGGCCAACTCATTCCAGCAATGGTCTCTGCATTGATCTGCGGGTCAATCGGCAGCGCGGGATCGGTTGGCTGCGTGCCCGGGGCAGTGGAGTAGGGCGCGACATCGGTCCAACCCAGCGTTGGAAGTCCGCCGTCAGCGGTCGCATTTGGAACGGTGATCCAAGTGAGGCCATCGATACTCAGGTCGATCGAGCCGCCTTCAGCAAACACCCAGCCCGCAACACCGCCGGGGTAGGCAATGTCTCCGCACATGGCGTTGCCATAGACGATGAGATCCACGCCGAACGGGTGCGAAGCATCATCAACAATTGGTTCGTCGAATGCGAGCACCAGTTCGCCACCTCTGCCGATCGACACAATCTCCGTCGGCATGAACGCGGGACGGAACGGAGTCACTGCGCCGGGCTCGATTCCCACGCCCGTGTACCGCGTGGGCGGTCCAAGTGCGCTGGCAGGATTCTGGTACGAGCCGCCCGCGCCACTTCCCGCGCTGTAGCGAACAATGGTCGAGGCGCAACGCGGCGTATCGGCAACGGATGTCATGCTGGCAATCGCTACGCTGAAGCACGCCGCGATCATGCGCGTGTGCATGCCATCCATGGCATATACAGGGGTGAATTCCATGCTGACCTAGCTCAGCCGCGCCTGCGGCCGTAAGTGGTCCATCCGGTCTTGAGCCCAAATCGCGTGGGCGTGACCGATGCGCAGGCCGGTCTTCCGGCTAAGGGCTCCGGCTCCGCCTTCCCAGCCCAGCGCGTTGCACGCGGGACCAGTGGCTCATGGAGTCCGGCTGCGGGAGTGCCCGCTGCCCATTCACGGCGGCGCGTCCGCGGCGGTCTTTCACCGCCTTCCCGAGCCGGAAATCGTGCATTTGGACGGACCTGTCCGAATGCGCCAGTTTCCGGCCTTCCGCAGCCACGGGGCTGCGAACGCCTGCGCAAGG
>JBIKZY010000263.1:0-2508 GCA_044354475.1 Phycisphaerales bacterium | reverse complement strand
GTTGACTTCGCCCACAATGACATCGCCGACACCATCACCGGTGATATCGCCGCCAAATCCTGGGGAGCCAATCGGCGGCATGCACTGCTCCGCCGTCGGCGACCATCCTTCCACTCCGAAAACGAAATGACCGAGATGCGCAGTGGATGTCGGGTGGCTTGCATCGGTCCATGCGCGCAAGCGCCGGCGATCAGGCCAGACGTAAGAATTGCGGCTATTCCAGCCATCATTTCTCTCTGCGTCGCTTATCTCCACCAAATCATCAAAGTTGCCCCGCCACGCGCCAGCGGCAATATTTGGCTCCATATCGAACCATTCCTGCAACGGATCGACTTCGTACACGAGCGTCAATCCGTTCGCAAATTCAGCGCGTCCCTCGGTGACCCAGCGCGGCATTAGTGTGCGCGCAATGAACACCGGCACGCTGTGCCAGACCATGAGTGGTAGTGCAATGAGCAGTGCGCTTGCAATACTCGCCGCAATCACCCATCTCCGCTTGCCACGCCGTAGTGCCGCTTGCTCAGTCCGCGTGACACTGCCGCACTCCGAGCAGCGCACACCAGTCGTCAACGCTGCGCCGGTAAACCGAGTTTCGGGATCAAACACGTGGTGGCACTGCGAACACCGAAGTACGCCGTCCGGCTTCCATCGACGCCCGAACATCACCCAAAGCACTACAGCGAGCGGTGCAGCGATCGCTGCATACATCGCCCAACGCCACGGGCCGATGAGCAAGGGTTCCAGGGGCGCCAATCGGGTGTAGATATTCAACGCATTGCGGTCCGACGTAGACGAAGGCTGTTGGTGACCACGGCAACGCTGGAAACACTCATGGCAACTGCCGCGACCATCGGACCAGGATTCCAGTGCGTCAACGGCCATAGCACGCCCGCGGCAAGAGGAATACCGACGATGTTGTAGCCAAATGCCCACCACAAATTCTGGCGCACGGTGCGCATAGTGGCGCGCGCAATGGTGATCGATTCAGCAACGCGCAAGACGCCTGGACGCATCAGCACCACATCCGCTGCATTCGCCGCGATATCGGCGCCGCTACCGATCGCCATGCCCACATCGGCACTTGCGAGCGCAGGCGCGTCATTCACGCCATCGCCCACCATCGCAACACGTTGGCCGCGGGCACGCATATCCGTGATGATCTTGGCTTTGCCGCCGGGAAGAATGCCCGCATGCACGCGGTCAATTCCAACTTCATGCGCGATGCGTTCCGCCACGCGCTGATCGTCGCCGGATGCCATGGAAACATCAATGCCCATGGCGCGAATGGCTGCGACCGCCTCACGTGCATCGGGCAATACGGCGTCTGCCATGGCGATCACGCCAATGGCTTCCCCTTCCACGGAAACAACCACGGCAGTGCGTGCGGCATTCCGTTCGGTGGACATGAATTCCTGGATTGCAGCTGTAACACCGCGTTCGCAAGCAAACTCGGGTGTTCCAATGCGAACGCGCTGGCCATTCACTGTGGCTGCGACGCCACCACCGACCGTGGCATGAAAGTCGCTTGCCGCAGGGAGAGTGATGCCGCGATCCAATGCAGCACGCACAATCGATTCACCAAGTGGATGCTCACTGGAGCGCTCGGCGGAAGCTGCGGCTGTTAACAGCGTGCGTTCGTCCGTGCCGGCAACAACATGAATCTGCGAGACCACCGGTTTACCAGCAGTCACGGTGCCAGTTTTGTCGAGTACCACAGCATTGATTCCAGAGAGCGCTTCGATAGCAGCCCCGCCCTTCATCAGAATGCCGCGACGCGCTGCAACGCCCGTAGCAACCATGATGGCGGTGGGCGTGGCGAGTCCAAGCGCACACGGGCATGCAATAATCAGAACCGCAATGGCGCTGGTAAATGCCATCTCAAGTGCAGCGGACGTGGGATCGGATTCCGTCGCAAACGCCCCGCGCCCAAACGCAATCCATGCAACAAATGTGAACACTGCTGCACCAAGTACCGCGAACGTAAACCACGCACTCACGCGATCAGCAAGCCGCGCCACTGGGGCACGATCGGACTGCGCATCTTGCACCATCTTGACGATTTGCTGCAGCACCGTCTCGCCGCCAACCTTCTTTGCTCGCAAGACGATCGCGCCCACTGCGTTGAGCGTGCCTGCAAATACTTCGTCGCCCGCGCGTTTCGTCACGGGGACACTTTCGCCAGTCAACATCGATTGATCAAGTTCCGATGATCCCTCTTCAACCATCCCGTCCACGGGAACGCGGTCGCCAGGGCGCACGACGACCAGGTCGCCAATCACTACTTGCGCCACCGGAACGTCAATTTCTGCCTCATAGCGCCGTACGCGCGCCATGGCTGGCTGCAGCGCGGCCAGACCACGTACGGCGTCACGTGTTCGGATCGTGGCGCGCATCTCCAGCCATCGACCGAGGAGAACCAGCGTGACGATGACGCCGGCAGCCTCAAAGTAGACGGGCGGAAACGTGAGCGCGCCCATACGAGGAAAGTGCGCCTGAACGACTACGAAG
>JBIKZY010000262.1:0-2524 GCA_044354475.1 Phycisphaerales bacterium | reverse complement strand
ACGATCGGCAAGCGCTGCGCGTTACTGAGTTCCGTGAACATCGGAACTGACTGCATCGTTGGCGATGACACTCGATTTCATCCCAATGTGGTGATTTATCCAGGATGCCAGGTGGGGAGCCGCGTCAGCATTCATTCCGGAACAGTGATTGGCGCCGACGGCTATAGCTATGTCTTTGACGAAGGTCGCCATCGCAAGATGTTGCAGGTGGGGATCGTCATCATTCATGACGATGTGGAGATTGGTGCGAACACTGCCATTGACCGCGGCGCTCTTGGACCGACTGTCATTGGTCAGGGGAGCAAGATCGACAATCTGGTGCACGTTGCCCACAATGTGCAGATTGGCAAGCACTGCCTGATCATGGGGCAGGTTGGCTTTGCGGGCAGTGTGCACATGGGCGATTACGCCGTCATTGCTTCGCAGTCTGGAGTAGCGGACCACCTGACTCTTGGGAAGCAGTCAATTGTTGGCGCCAAGAGCGGGGTGATGCGTGATGTGCCGGACGGAGCATTGGTGCTTGGCGTGCCCGCCATTTCAGACAAGTTGGCCAAGCGGCAGTTCATCGCCATTCAGCAACTTCCTGAACTGCTCCGACGGACACGTGAGCTGGAGAAGCAGATGGCGGCGTTGCAAGCGAATCTCACGGTGGAGCCCGGTGCGGCGTGATGGCGTGAAGACATATCGGCGGTTTTCTTGCCGGATTTCCCCGTTTACGCGCGCCTGAAAGTCGTGCGTAAACTGCAGGGGTTAAAGCATGTGTGCCGATCCAAGGATGGACGGACGATCTTTTTGCCCAAGTGTGCGTAGCAGTCTGCAAGGAAGCGACATGAGCACCGATCTCAACAGTAGTGACAGCACGCCTGAGGCACTCCGCTTGGCGAACTCCGCCGAACGCGGCATGGCTATTGCGCGTCGCTCCTTTGTGTTCTTTGGAGCGCTCTTTGTGGCCGGATGCGCCACCAGCCGCTCAACGCAGTTGGCTTCGAGCCGTCTCCCGGCGCCGGAGTGGCCTGACATTCCAGAAGTAGGTGTTGGCGCTCCTCCGGGAGCAGTGTGCATTCCTCCGAAGGTGGACCCGAAGACGGGCGAGGTGCAGGCTCCCGCGGTTTGCTACAGCAATGGACCGGTTCCCTTTGCGCGCCCGCGCGCGGATTGGGCGATCGCGGGCGATGTTCCAAACACTAAGGACATGGATCCCATGTTGCCGCCCAAGTACATCACCATCCATCACGATGGGATGACACCGTTCTGGGGCGTGACTGACCTTGATGCGCGCTCGCGCTTGAAATGGATTCGAAATGGTCATCGCGGTAAGGGTTGGAGCGATATCGGCTACCACTACATCGTTGACCGTTCTGGTGTTGTCTGGCAGGGGCGTGATGTCACGCGCTGGCAAGGCGCGCACGTCAAGAACCGCAACGAGAACAACATCGGTGTGATGTGCATGGGCAACTTCATGTTGCAGCGGCCATCAGCCGAACAGGTCGCGGGGCTGAACCGAACCGTTGCCCAGTTGCAGCGCGTCTATCGCATTCCAACTTCAAACGTCAAGACACACAAGGAATGGGCGGGTGCGGAGACGCTTTGTCCTGGTACGGAACTGCAGTCCAAGGTTCTCGCGCTCCGTAAGATTGGCTTCAAGGCCGGCGCCGTGGCGTAATTCAGGTCGAAGGCGTGATCATGCTCAACATGAATCTGATAGCCGCCGGCGCATGGTCGATCTCCAACGTTGTCACTATGTTGGTCGCGATCATGGGAATGATTGCCGTGGCGTTCTTTGCTTGGAAAGCAGTACAGCGCCAGGAATCGGGCGACAGTGCACTTGAGGCCAAGTTGAAGGCGGACGATGAGCGCGCTGCCAAGGGGCGGCGCGAGGAGTTTGGGGATCCGCCTGACCAGCCATCCGGAAAATAAAGAACGCTCGATGGGGTTTAACCCATCGAGCGCATCGGTCTCCCTTGTGAGGGAGGAGGGAAAGGCAGAGTTGGCCCTTTTCGCCTCCTCGACAGCAATCTCAATCTAGAGAGAATGTAGCCCGGGTCGCTGAACGTGCAAGGAAATCGTGCGGGGATTCTTGTTTTATATCAAAGGGCAGTTCTCTGCAGAACTTCTTGTTGAGCCATAAGATCCTTCCAGAGCTGCAATTGCGTTGGCTGAATGCCGGGTGTAACTCCGGCGCTCGCCCGCGAAGACTCCTGAAATGTCCCGCGATTTCCCGTGCCAATCGCCGCCAAGATTGCGGCGCCGAGGGCAGCGCTATCCGGGGTTTCTGCCCGGCGTACTGGAATTCCAAAGGCGTTGGCGTGCATGGCGGTCCACAGAGGGCTTTCAAATCCGCCTCCCGATGCAATGACCTCGGGCGGCGTGATTCCGGCTTGCCGAATCAGGCTCATGCAGAGACCCATTCCAGCGGCAACGCCTTCCATGACCGCCCGCGTGAAGTGCGCCTGCGAATGCGCCATGCTGATGCCATGAAACCCACCACGCGCATGCGGATTGGGAATGGGACATCGTTCGCCGG
>JBIKZY010000261.1:0-2526 GCA_044354475.1 Phycisphaerales bacterium | reverse complement strand
CTGCCGCGCGCGCAAGACCATCGCGCACCAAACGCGCCACCAGCGGCGAGCGCTCAAAGGCGGTGACCTGAAATCCTGCCAGCGCCAAGAGCCACGCATCGCCAAGGAGTCCGGCGGTGGCATCGGCCACGGTGCGTACTCGCTCACCCATGCAACGAATGAGTGGCAACCGGCGGAAGCCCTTGGCAGCCACCGCGCCCAGATCAACGCGCGCACCGGTGCCGGGGCGATCCGCCGGCCCGCGCAATTCCAGAACGCCGAGGTGCTCCTCGACGACCAATTCACGCGGATCAGCTGGCGGTTCCCATCGCATGGGCGTGTTCTACCGCGCCGGGAGGGATGAGCGCGCCCGTAGACTGCGCCCATGCAGCAGCGCGCTCCCGTCTTCGGCAATGTCCTCGAGATGATCGGCAACACGCCGATGCTCGAACTCAAGCACCTTGATACTGGTCCATGTCGCCTCTTTGTAAAGATGGAGTCACTGAACCCGGGCAATTCGATCAAGGACCGTATTGCCATATCCATGATTGAGGCCGCCGAGAAGGACGGACGCCTGAAGCCCGGCGGGCACATTGTGGAAGCCACCGCCGGCAACACTGGACTGGCACTCGCATTGGTCGCCGCCCAGAAGGGTTACACCCTCAGCGTGGTGGTCCCTGACAAGATGAGCGACGAGAAGATCAGCCACCTGCGCGCCATGGGTGCGGAAGTGGTGATGACTCGAAGCGATGTCGCCAAGGGTCACCCCGAGTACTACCAAGACGTTGCGGCACGGTTAGCAGCATCGCGGCCAGGCGCCTTCTATATCAATCAATTTTCCAACGACGCCAACGCTGCCGCACATCTGAACTCCACCGGTCCCGAGATCTGGGAGCAGCTTGATGGCAAGGTCGATGCGGTGGTCGTGGGTGTCGGATCGGGCGGAACGCTCAGCGGCGTTGGTCACTATCTGCGCAGCAAGAACCCCAACATACAGATGATCCTGGCGGACCCGGTTGGTTCAATTCTGACCCCGCTTGTGAATGAAGGCAAGCACGTGGAGCCTGGCAGCTGGCTCGTCGAAGGCATCGGCGAAGACTTCGTGCCGTCGATCTGTGATTTGAAACTCGTCACCAAGGCGTTTGCTGTTTCTGACGGCGATGCTTTCCACACTGCTCGGGAACTGCTGCGCAAGGAAGGCATCTTGGCTGGATCAAGCGTTGGCACCCTGCTGTGCGCGGCGCTGCGTTACTGCCGCGAGCAAAAAGAGCCTAAGAATGTGGTCACTTTCATCTGCGACTCGGGCGCCAAGTACCTGAGCAAGATGTTCAATGACTTCTGGATGACTGACAACGGGTTCATTGATCGCCCCAAGACCGGCGACCTGCGCGACATGATTGCCCGCCGCCACTTGGACCGGGAGGACTACACGCTGACGCCTGGCATTCCGATGCAACAGGCGATCAAGCGCATGCGTCTCTACAACGTCAGTCAGATGGTGGTGATTGACGAAGGCGGACGCGTTGCAGGAATCATTGATGAGAGCGACGTCTTGATGGCGCTCCTTGAAGATCCAAAGGGTGCCGGCACCAAGCCCGTTTCTGAATACATGACGCGCCGCCTGGAAATGTTGCGTCCATCCTCCAAGGTCAGCGACCTCATTCCGATCTTCCGCGCCGACCGTGTAGCGATTGTTGCTGACGACTCAGCGTTCTACGGAATCATTACCAAGATCGATCTGATCAATTACTTGCGCAAGCAACTTCTCTGAACAACGAGATACTCTGGAATTACCAACACCATGGCACACGGCAACCTTCACCTTGATTCACGCGTCATTCATGGCGGCCAGTCACCCGAGCCCGGAACTGGCGCAGTGATGCCTCCGATCTTCACCAGCAGCACCTTCATTCAGGAAAGCCCCGGTGTTCACAAGGGGTACGAATACAGCCGCAGCCACAACGCCACGCGCTTTGCGGCCGAGCGGCTGATTGCCAATATTGAAGGGTCCAAGCTCACTGACGAAGAAGACCGCACCAACGGCGGCTTCTGCTTTGCAAGTGGCCTTGCAGCCATCAGTACTGCGCTGGAAATGCTTGACTGCGGCGACTCCATCCTGTGCATGGATGATGTGTATGGAGGCACCAATCGCCTGTTAAACAAGGTGCGCAAGCGAAGTCAGGGCTTGAAGGTTGAGTTTGTTGACATGACCGACATTGCCAAACTTGAGGCAGCAGTGAAAGCACATAAGCCCAAGATGATTTGGGTGGAAACACCAACGAACCCTACTTTGAAATTGGTGGACTTGGTAGCCGTTGCGAAGATTGGCAAGGCATGCGGAGCTATCACGGTTTGCGATAACACCTTTGCCACTCCACTCCTGCAGCGGCCGCTCGAATTGGGCATCGATATGGTGATGCATTCCACCACCAAGTACCTCGGCGGCCACAGTGACACGGTTGGCGGCGCGCTGGTTGTTGGCGACAAAGCGCTTGCTGAGAAGTTGCGCTTTATGCAGAATGCCATCGGTAGTGTCATGGGGCCGTT
>JBIKZY010000081.1:0-9024 GCA_044354475.1 Phycisphaerales bacterium | reverse complement strand
TCATGGAGTTTCCCTCCTCCGAGCCGAACATAACCCCGATCAACTGCGAGTCAATAAATGCATGAGCCCCCGCAAGCCATGTTTCTTTGCAGAAAGGCACTGCAGCATCCACAGGGAACATGCGCCCAATGACGCCGCTGTATTTACGACGCGTGTGCGCGCGCGGTAATCCAAGCCGAATTGCTGTCGTAAATCCCTTAAAATCATGGACTTATGAAGAAAATTTTGGTTATCAACTCGGTTCAAAGCATGTGCGGACTGAGGTGTAACTTGATTTTATCTGGGGATTTAAGAAACCTGCAATCGCCTCGGGAGGCGCCAAAAATATTTCTTGGAATTTCTCCAAAGCACTGCCAAAGCGCCCTGGTTTGGCCATCCGCTGCCCTTCACATCCAACTCTAAAACGCCACACGCGCGCTCGTTGAGCGCGCGTGTGGCGTGAGAAGAGAGGCAGGTTTAAGAATCGTTGGGACGACCCTGCCCTCCACCCTTAGAGGCGCAATCCACAACCAAAGTGGATCACACTGAATCAACACAAATGTCAAAATTCCAAAGATTCCGTTTCCTACACTTCCTTCATGCACTCGTCCCTTTGGGCACCGTGGCGAATGGCCTACATCAGCGCCCTTGAATCGCAAGTCAACGCCGCCAAGGCATCGCCACCCGCGGGGAGCCCCAACTTCCTGGCGGACTACTGGGCCCACCCCGACCGCGATACAGAACAACAGGTCGTCCACCGTGATACCCGCGGCATGGTGCTCCTCAATCGATACCCGTACACCAACGGCCATCTGTTGGTGGCACTCGGCGAACCAAAGCCCACCATCGACGCCTACACCCCGCCGGATCGAGCGCACTTCTGGAGGCTGATGGAGTTGGCCATGGACCTGTGCCAGCACACTTTCCACCCACAAGGCATGAACGTCGGACTGAACCTCGGTCGAGCGGCGGGTGCTGGCCTCCCCGAGCACCTGCACGGGCATGTGGTTCCGCGCTGGAACGGCGACACTAACTTTATGAGTGTTCTCGGATCCACCCGGATGATTCCCGACTCCTTGGATCGAACCTTTGACGCCTATCGCGCAGCACTTCCGCAGTCATTGCTGCGCACCGGCCTATTGCCGGGCTAGACTGCCCATGGATTGACGGGGTCCGACCCCATCGGGTGCAGGTTCGACGCCTATTTGCTCGAACCGATGCGAACCCCAAGGGATCGCCACCCAATCGCTGCGACGAAGGCCATGCCTCCCTCGAGTGGAAGGCCGGGATCGACGGCAGGCGAACCCACCTACGCTTGGGGTTCGAGCTTCGCGTCCGCCACAGCCCCCGATGGGGTCGGGCTCCGTTAATCCCCCCACCGCCCCGCTTGTCGTATTGAAATGAAGCACGCCGCACACCCACGCTCGCTGGTTGAACTCTTCACCAGCTGGCTCTGGGGATTCCATCCGCGCTCGCTGCCGCCGATGCAGCGCACCAACTATGCGCGCGAATTGCTGTCATGGGCATTCCTTCCAATCATGCTCGGCGCGATTGAAGGCGGCACCATGTCGGTGCTGGTCAAGAAGGCGTGGACGGGAGTGCCGGGCATTTCCCCGGAACTCCTGGACTTTGCGGTGGCCTTCGTCAGCGCCGCACCGAACTTCGCAAATCTCACCAGCTTCATATGGGCTCGACTGAGTCGCGGCCGCGACAAGATCCGCTTCATTTCCACCATTCAAATTGGCACATGTCTCTGCGTTGCGGCGGTCGCTGCCATGCCGCTGAATGCATGGGGACTGCTTGGCACATGCATCTTGGTGCTGATGGCACGCGCAGCATGGACTGGCGTCATCACCGTACGCGCGGCAGTGTGGCGACAGAACTACCCGAAGGAACGGCGCGCGAGCATCGCTGGAAAGATGGCCAGCGTGCAGTCAGTCATGCTGGCCCTCGCGGGATGGATCGTTGGCGCATCCATGGACTTCAGCCCGCAGAGTTTCCATGTCACGTTTCCAGTGCTGGCGATCGTCGGCCTATACGGCAACTCAATCTTTCGCGGCGTGCGGTTGCGCGGAGCTGGACGACTTGCGCGATCTGAGCGCGCCGAATCCGGGCGCAGCACGATCAGTGCAAACCCCATGCACACGGCGGCCATGGCGGGCGATGCACTGCACACCAATTGGCGCGTCCTCGTAGAGGATCGCGGCTACCGACAATTCATGATCTGGATGTTCGTGTTCGGCATGGGCAACTTGATGATTGGCGCGCCACAGGCCATCGTCTTAGAGGACGGCCTTGGCGCGAGCTACCTGCAAGCGATTCTTGCCACCACCGTCATTCCGCTTATCACCATGCCACTGATCATTCCGATCTGGGCGCGACTGCTCGACCGCGTTCATGTGGTTCGATTCCGTGCGATTCACAGTTGGAGTTTCGTAGCCGCGGCGGGCACCCTCTGGCTGGCGGCTTCCCTTGGGCAACTTTGGCTCTTCTACGTGGCGGGAGCGTTCATGGGTGTCGGGTTTGCCGGCGGCGCGCTCGCGTGGAACTTGGGGCACCAAGACTTCGCCACTCCGGAACGCGATGCCCTCTATATGAGCGTCCACGTGACGCTGAATGGCATTCGCGGGGTGATTGCCCCCTTTCTGGCGGTCGGCCTGTACAAGTCACTCGGCGCTTGGGGGCTCCAGAATTGGACATTCGGCGCCTGCTTCCTCATCAATACGATCGGTGCAGTGGGATTCGTCCTGCAGTGGCGCGGAATGCAGCGCCGGGGAACCGACCACGAGTACGTCCGGTATCCCGAAATTGGGGCCGATGAGGGCGAAGTCCCCACTGACCCGCGCTGAGCCGCGCTGAGCCGCGCTGAGCATGGCTGAGCATGCTCTTTGAACTAAAGCGCTTCGCATCAACGCCCGGCATCGGTATCCTTCAATGTTCTGCCTTGGGCACGTTGCCCGAGGAACCCGCACCGCCGCATGATGACGCGCGTCATCACGGCAAACACATCACCCATAGAGACAACATGGTCGACTACAACCTGATCGAGGACATTGGCCTCGACGCTGCTGAACTTGAAATCATTCTTTCCGGCATTCACTCTGGCTCCGACGTCGGTGGCGTCGAACCGAAGTCGATGGCGCCCGGAAGCATCCTGAAGGGCATCGTGGTCGGAATGTCCGGTGACTTTGTCATCGTTGACGTCGGACTGAAGAGCGAAGGCCAAGTCGACAAAGCAGAGTTCGATGACATCGGCGTGAACGTCGGTGACGAAGTTGAAGTGTTGCTCGAAGAGATGGAAGACTCCGAAGGTTCGGTAGTTCTCTCCAAGCGCAAGGCTGACCGCATCCGCGGCTGGGAGCAGATCCTGGTCACGCGTAAAGAAGGCGACATCGTTGAGGGCAAGGTCCTCCGCAAGATCAAGGGCGGTCTGCTCGTGGACATCGGCGTGCCGGTGTTCCTGCCAGCATCGCAAGTTGATGTTCGCCGCCCCGGCGACATTGGCGAATACGTTGGCCGCAATGTGCGCGCCTCGATCCTCAAGATCGACGAAGAGCGTAAGAACATCGTCATCAGCCGTCGCAAGCTGATCGAAGAAGAGCGTGACGCTGCCAAGAGCAAGTTGCTCACGGCCGTCAAGGAAGGCGACATCGTTCGCGGAACCGTCACGAACATCGCCGACTTCGGCGCGTTCATCGACCTCGGCGGACTCGATGGCTTGCTGCACATCACCGACATGAGTTGGGGCCGCGTCAACCACCCAACCGAAGTCGTCAAGATCGGCGACGAGGTAGAAGTCAAGATCCTGAACATCGATCGCGACCGCGAGAAGATCGCTCTCGGCCTGAAGCAGAAGGAAACTTCGCCATGGGAAGAGATCGAGAAGAAGTATCCGGTCAATTCGCGCGTCCGTGGCAAGGTTGTCAGCCTCATGTCCTACGGCGCATTCGTGCAGCTTGAGGAAGGCATTGAGGGCCTCGTGCACGTCAGCGAAATGAGCTGGACCCGTCGCGTCAACCACCCGAGCGAGCTCGTGGCTGTTGGCGACGAAGTGGACGTGGTGGTGCTTGAGATCAACAAGGATAAGTTGGAGATCTCGCTCGGCATGAAGCAGACGGAAGTCAATCCGTGGGAACTGGTCTCCGACCGTTACCCGCGCGGCTCCGTTGTGGAGGGCAAGGTTCGCAACCTTTCCAACTACGGCGCATTCGTCGAGATCGAGCCAGGCATCGACGGCCTGCTCCACGTCAGCGACATCAGCTGGACCAAGAAGGTTGCTCACCCGAACGAGCTCTACAAGAAGGGCGACAGCGTGCAGTGCGTCATCCTCGAGGTGGACCAGGAGAAGCAGCGCATCGGCTTGGGCGTCAAGCAGCTCACCGAAGATCCGTGGACCGAAGCGATCCCAAGCGCTTACCGTCCGGGCATGATCGTCAAGGGCACCATCACCAAGATCGCCAACTTCGGCGTCTTCGTGGAACTCGAGGACGGCCTCGAGGGTCTCTTGCACATCAGCGAACTCTCCGACCAGAAGGTCGAGAATCCGCAGGATGTGGTCAAGCCTGGTCAGGAAGTCGAAGTCAAGATCCTGCGTGTCGACATCGAAGACCGCAAGATCGGCCTCAGTCTCAAGCGTGCACAGTGGGGTTCCACCGTGGACGAAGAAGCTGGCCAGCGTCGTTCGCAGACTGGCGTTCGCCCAGCCCGCGGCGGCATGGACGATCACGGATCGCTTGGAACGTCGAAGATCACTCTTTGATCTGACGCGACAACTTCAAGAAGCAAAGCGCGCCCCGACGGAAACGTCGGGGCGCTTTCTCTTTTGCGCGGGGCGTGGGCGACACGCTTGCGCGCTGACGGCGTTGTGGCATCATGATTGCGTGTTGGCTCGCGTTGTTGCATCACGCCTGCGTACTGGCCCGCATTCGCCTTACGAGGATGGCCGCTGAGCGCGGCCCTATCCTCTCCGGCGCCTGCGGCCAGGGAAGCGGGTTCCAGACTGTGCATGCACGCGACCTGCGTGTGCGAGCGCCCGCGCGAACGGAGAGGGCGGTGGACGGCTCCTGTTTGACCTTTGAAATTTAGTGATGACGTGCTATCGTTTCCGACATGCAGCAATCTAGGAATAACCGGGTGACACCTTGTGGGCGATTGAACCGCACATCGATGCTTGTGGCGTTTCTCGCCGCCGCGGGTGCTGTTGAATGCGCACAGGCGGATGGCATTGTGCGGTGCTGGGGACGCAACAACGAGAACCAATGCCTCGTACCCAACGACCTTGGAACATGCGCCAGCGTTGACGCGGATTACCGATTCTCCATAGCACTCCGAAGCGGTGGCGCCGTAGCCTGCTGGGGGTACAACGACTTTGGTCAATGCACCATTCCGAGCGATCTAGGACCTTGCTCACATGTGGCGAGTGGGGGATACCACTCCATCTCGATCCGAAACGATGGAACCGTGCGATGCTGGGGACGCAACGAACATGGTCAATGCGATGTACCCACGAACCTCGGAATATGCTCAGCTATCTCAGGAGGTGACTTGCACACCGTCGCGCTACGCAGTGATGGTGCAGTCAGGTGCTGGGGATACAACAACTACGGCCAATGCAACGTGCCTGCCGACCTTGGGGCATGCTCAGCGGTCGCAACAGGCAATTACCACACGATCGCACTCCGTAGAAATGGCGCTGTTCGATGCTGGGGATACAACAACCTCGGTCAATGCGACACGCCCACTAATCTTGGATATTGCACAAGGATCGCGGGAGGCGGAACTCACACGATCGCCCTCCGAAGCGATGGCACTGTGCGATGCTGGGGAAGCAACGCATACGGCGAGTGCGACACGCCCTCTGATCTCGGGCCATGCTCTAGTATCGCAGGAGGGCATTACCACTCTATCGGGCTTCAAATTGATGGAACCGTTCGATGCTGGGGAAGCAACGCATACGGCGAAGGCACCCCGCCATCAAATCTCGGACCATGCTCTCGCGTCGAGGGGGGTTGGCACCACACCATCGCAATCCAATGCGCCGCCGGTGTAAACACCACCGTCAGCCCAGAACTTGCGCCCTTCTCTTTCGCTAATCCACGCACTTGGATTGCTTCCGGGATTCAAGCTGCAACCAATGGTGCAACTATCACTGTGAAAGCGCGTGGAAATCTCGGCACTGCGACAAAGTTCCTTGCGCTCAAGATTGATGGAGAGACTATTGCTACGAACATCTTTGGAACAGGTTCCGGCGCAACCAACTGTTCCGCGTATGTCAGTACCTCCGAAATCGCCATTACACCAACGCAATTCCTTCGACTCACTACCGACGGAGCACTTGAGGTCCGCGTCGAGCCATCAATCAGTGCTACGAGTGCAGGGTGCCCGACCGCAACGCTTACTGTGCAGCTCAGCTACACACGCGACACTATTGATTGCAATGCGAACGGGATGGATGATCTATGTGATATTGACCTACGCCCGTTGCTTGATTGCAATGAAAACCGCGTTATCGATGCGTGCGAAGGCGCAACAAATGGTCATGACTGCGACCTCAACGGGCTCGTTGATTCGTGCGAAATTACTGCAGGAGCGGAAGATGAGAATCAGAACGGCAAACTCGATGTGTGCGAATTGTTCTATGGCGACCTCAATCTTGACGGAAACATTGACGGTGCAGATCTCGGCGGCCTTCTAGGAGTTTGGGGCGTTCTAAATCCCCCCTACGGTGATCTGAACGGCGACCACGCCGTCGCCGGCGCCGATCTCGGAATTCTTCTTGGCCGCTGGGGTGTCATCAACTAGTTAACCGTCCTAGCCCCGGTGTCACGCCCGGCCAGGATGCGCGATTTACAAACCGGCCTGTCTACTGGCTCGCATTCGCCTTACGAGGACGGCCGCTGAGCGCGGCCCAGTCCTCTCCGGCGCTTGCGGGCAGGGATCGGGTTCCAATCCCTGGCATCGAAGTGTCTTCCGTGTGCGAGCCCCCGCAGTGAGCACGGGATCCTCGGTAAGCGGCGTGTGAAACTGAGAAGTCCGGCAGTTGGACGTACGGCCCCGTGGGTGCCAACCGGACGAACAGATTCGCCCGAGGCTAAGCGGAACCTTGTGGAGCGCAGCCGCCCGCGTCCGAGGGTCCCGCGCGCAACGGAGGGGGCGGGGACGACTCAACTCACGTCGACCGCGCGCAACGGAGGGGGCGGTTGGCCGTCTCAACTCACTTCAACCGCACCCGGAAAATGGGGACAGGGGTGAACGGCACCTATTTATCCTTTGAAACTCAGTGATGACGTGCTAAAGTTTCAGATATGCAGAAGTCTAAGAGTTACCGGGTGATCCCTTTTGGGCGGTTGAGCAGCACGTCGATGGTTGCGGCGTTTCTCGCCGCCGCGGGTGCTGTTGAAGGCGCACAGGCGGATGGCATTGTGCGGTGCTGGGGAGCCAATGATTCCGGACAGTGCAACACGCCCGCCGACCTCGGTAACTGCAGCAGCGTGGTGGCGGGGGCAGCACACTCCATCGCGCTCCGAAGCGATGGAACATTGAGATGCTGGGGAAACAACAGCTTCTTGCAGTGCGACCCTCCCAGCGACTTGGGGATTTGCTCAGAGATTGGAGCGGGGTTCTACCACTCCCTCGCGATTCAGCGCGATGGAACTGTTCGATGCTGGGGGAACAACGGCAACGGTCAGTGCAATGCGCCCGTTGACCTCGGAACATGCTCAAAGGTCGCGGCTGGATACTCCCATTCCATCGCACTTCGCAGCGATGGCGCCGTGCGATGCTGGGGATGGGACGCGTTCGGCATTTGCAACCCGCCTACTGACCTCGGATCATGCTCAAGCATCGCGTCTGGGTACTACCACAACATCGCACTCCGAATCGATGGCGCGGTGCGATGCTGGGGCAATAACAACGAGGGCCAGTGCAATCCGCCAGTTAACCTTGGGACGGGCTTGAGTATCGCCGCTGGGTACAGGCATTCAGCCGCCCTCCGAACCGATAGAACCGTGCGATGCTGGGGATCGAACCAGTTCGGCCAGTGCAACACCCCCATTGACCTTGGTCCATGCTCAAGTATTGCGGGTGGGTACTACCACACCATGGCACTCCGAATTGATGGCACCGTGCGATGCTGGGGTTCGAACGGCGCTAGCCAATGCGTCACGCCCATCGACCTTGGAACATCCACAAACATCGCCGGTGGCGGCTCGAACTCCCTCGCAATCCAATGCGTCGGCGGAGTCAACGCCCGCGTCAGCCCAGAGCTTGCGCCGTACTCCTTCGCCAATCCACGCGCGTGGACTGCCACTGGAATTCAAGCAGCTTCTCGTGGTGCAACTATCACTATCAATGCGCGGGGAAATCTTGGAACTGCAACCAAGTTCCTGACTGTAAAGCTTGACGGCGTGACACTTGCTGCAACGATCTTTGGTTCAGGTTCCGGCAGTACCAATTGCGCTGCCGTTGCGAGCACTGCAACATTCGTGATTCCTCCAGCGCAATTCAGCGCGCTCACCGCGGACGGCGAACTTGAAGTTCGCATCGAGCCGTCGCTCAATGCAACAAGTGTTGGGTGCGCGTCCGCTACGCTCACCGTACAACTCAATTACCTACGTGACACCATTGACTGCGATGCGAACGGCATTGATGATGAGTGCGACTTTGCCGCTGGGGCCGAAGACGAGAACCAGAACGACAAACTTGATTCGTGCGAATTGCTGTACGGCGACCTGAACCTTGACGGCAACATCGACGGCGCAGATCTCGGTGGCCTTCTTTCGTTCTGGGGCATTCCAAATCCCCCTTATGGCGATTTGGATGGTGACGGCATGATTACTGGCGGCGACCTCGGCCTCTTGCTGTCCCATTGGGGCGTCATCAAGTAACTACCCGTCCTCGCCCCGGTGTCACGCCCGGCCGGGATGCGCGATTTCCAAACCGGCCTCCTACTGGCCCGCATCCGCCTTACGAGGATGGCCGCTGAGCGCGGCCCTATCCTCTCCGGCGCCTGCGGCCAGGTGAACGGGTTCCAAACCCTGGTGACCA
>JBIKZY010000080.1:0-9053 GCA_044354475.1 Phycisphaerales bacterium | reverse complement strand
AGTCCACCGCCAGCATTGAGCAGTTGATCCGCGAGCTCGAGACCAGTTACACCATTGTCATCGTGACGCACAACATGCAGCAAGCTGCTCGCGTCAGTGATCGTACGGCGTTCTTCTTTGAAGGCACGCTGGTGGAGTGCGGAAGTACCGACCGCATCTTCACCAATCCTGCCAACAAGCAGACCGAGGACTACGTCTCCGGTCGCTTCGGCTAAAGAAACGCTAAACTGATTCCTAATAATGGCAATCGACCTTCAGTCCCAAATTTTGAGCCTTCGACGTGGTTTACTTGCCATGGGCTCCGCCACCGAACGGCGTCTCGAACTCACCACCCGCGGCCTTGTGCATGGCGATATTGCAGCTGCGGAAGAAGTGAAAGCTGGCGATAGCGAGATTGACAACATGGAAGTGGAGCTTGAATCGCAGTGCATGCGCATTCTGGCGCTCGGCGCTCCAGTGGCCCATGACCTGCGCTTTGTGCTGAGCGTGGTGCGAATCTCCAGCGACTTTGAACGCATTGCTGACCTCAGTCGCGGCATTTCCAAGAAGGTTCTTCGATGGTCCAATGGCAATGGACCGACCGAAGTTCCCGGCGCACTTGCCGACATGGCGAGCGCGGCTCGAACCATGTTTTCAGAAGTACTCGGTGCCCTCTCGGACGAAGACACGGAGTGCTGCCATGAAGTTCGGCGCGCCGACCGGCGGGTTGATGCACTCAACAAGGAAGTTGCGGCCGCGTCACGGAAACTCATTCAAGAGGATGTCTCTCGCACCGCCGAGGCCATCGACATGATGCAGATTGCCCAGCGCTTGGAGCGCATCGCCGACATCGCCACCAACATTGCCGAAGATGTGATCTTCCTTGTTGAAGGACGAATCGCTCGACACGGCGAGTGACGAAGGAACGAGCACGCTCCGCTTGGTGAATTTCTTGGAATTGCGTGTTCCCACGCCAAATCAGGCGGTTTTGAGCGCCTGACGCTCCTCAGCCACGCCACCGGCAACTCCGATAATCCGATTTAAACCTTTTCTATGCAACCCTCCCCGCCGCGCGGGGATTTGGTTACACTACGCGGCTCGGAAACAGCCATGCATTACCCGCACAGAATTAGTCGCATCAAGAAGGTCCGCAAGATTGGCTTCCGAGCTCGTATGAAGACGAGCAAGGGGCGCGCGATCTTGAATCGCAAGCGTCGCGTGGGTCGCAAGATTCAAGTCCGCTGACGCCGTGACGCCCGATCCTGAGGCGTACCCCGTATCTCCATTGAATCAGAGCACAGGCACTGAAACAAGTCCAGGCGCAGAACCACTGCTGCCAGGTTGCTTGCCAGTATCGGTTCGCGTTGTACTCATCGGCCTGCGCGGATCCGGCAAGACCACGCTGGGACGCTTGCTCGCGCAGCGACTCCATTCTCAATTCATTGATCTTGATGACGTCACTGTTGCTGGTTCCGGCCAGGCATCAGTCACGGCGATGTTTCGTTCGGTTGGCGAGCCCGCATTCCGGGCGGCTGAATGTGCCGCGCTGGAGCAGGTTCTTGCCAGTGCGTCTCCGTCCGGCACAGTGATCGCCCTGGGAGGCGGAACGCCCACGGCACCGCAGGCACGCGCGCTCCTGGAGTCAGCCCGTGCGGCGGGCACCGTTCGCATCATCCTGTTGGAAGCGCCACCGGAAACGCTGGGCGCACGGCTCACCAGCAACCCGGGCGACCGCCCGCTTCTCGCTGGCGCTTCGTTCGCTGAAGAAGCCCTGCTCCTCGGCGAGGCTCGCCTTCCCATGTACCGAACGCTCGCCGATGCGGTGGTTTCCACTGGCGGCCACGCTGCAACCAGCGTTGAAATGCTCGAACGTGCGGCGCGGAATTCGGCGGGGTAATGCCGGCTAGCGCTTTGGCCAGGTAATGTGAATTTCGCCTTCAGGCGTATCGGCGGCAATCCCAAGTTCTTTGAGCGCGGCCAGCGCGGCCAGTTGTTCTGACTGCTTCTTGCTCGGACCCCATGCGCCTGCAAATCGGCGCGCTCCGGCCAGGACGCAGATCTCAAAGCACTTCGCATGATCGGGGCCCTGCTCGTCGAGCACCATGTACTGCGGCGCGCCCATTTCAAGTTGTGCGAGGCACTGCTGCAACACCTGCTTGAAATTCTGTTGGTGCCCCAACCGCAGCGCGGAATCAATCCGCAATGCCAGGCGCGGCAGCACGAATGCGCGCGCGGCTTCCAGTCCGCCGTCGAGGTACAGCGCGCCCACCACGGCTTCAAATACACCTGCCAACAGGCTCTCGGGGAGCCCTTGTGGACCACGAACCCCCTTGTCAATACGCATCCAACTTTCCATGCCACACTCGGCGGCAAGTTCAGCACAGACGCGCCCGCTGACAATGTTCGACTTCACCTTGGTTAGTTCGCCCTCAAGAAAGTCCGGACGCTCAGCGAACAGGTGTGTACACACAATAAACCCCAAGACGGAATCGCCAAGGAATTCCAGGCGCTCATTGGAGTTCAACCGACCATCAGCTGCTGATGAGTGAACCAATGCGATCGCAGCCAGTGACGGATCGCGGAAACGATGCCCAGTGATGGCGGCCATCTCGTCAAGAATTGCGGGGTCCGGCGTCAGCGCCACGCCAGCACCATCTGCATGAGATGCACCGCGGATGCCAAGAGCAATCCGCCGACGCCGCCGAGGACAAACCAACCAGCCGTCTGAAGACGCTCACGGCGACGGCGAGCTGCGGGGCGATGAGTTGCCTCCGCTGCCACCGCCGGAACGAGACGAGCCGAGCGGGATGCGGTGGCCGCTGCGCCCGCAACTGGTGTAGCAAGTGCGGCGAGTGCCTTGGAGTGCTTGCCAAACGACTCAGAAACTTCAGCACCCATGGCGCCTTCGTTCCCTGGGTATTCCGATGGGTCAAATCCAGCAAGGTCTTCACGCATCTGCGCGTAGGCGTCGGACGCTAACACCCACGCCGCATGCCCCACTGAGTGCGGTGCACTCTGTGCTTCCTGCCAGAAACGATCGAATGGGTCATGACCAGCCCGCCCCGCCACCGCCATCTCGGCGGAAATAGCATTGCGCGCGGAAAGCGCTGCGCTCACCGCGGGATGCTGAAACGGACGTTCTTGATCAAAGTGTGACACGCTCTGACAGTACTTTCGGTCGGATTCGCCTTCGCGTTCCAACTTTCAGTAACGAAGTGTGCCGTTGGGCTCAATCTGGCCAGCAGCAAGCGCGGGCGGCGATGCGGTTGATCAGGCGCTGGCGGTCGCGGGGCGTGGCAAATGCGGTGAATTGCACTGCCATACGGCGCGGACCCGGATCGTCATCATGTGAGAAGACGCGAACCACCACGCCGTGCATTCGAATCGGATCCTGTTCGGCGGGCGGATAGACCTCCATCTGCACCTCAGTATTCGTGGGAAGTTCGTCATCAAGCTCAAACCGCATGCCGGTCAGCGAGATGTCGTAACCATGACCTTCGAGACCGCCCCTTGGGGTTTCCAGTCCGGAGTCAAAGTCGTCAAGGCCAAGGGCTTCCAAGCCCGGCTCGTGGAGCTCATTTGGATTGGTAGGTGATGGGCGGCTCGAGGCAGGAACAGCGGCAATGAATGCTGCGAGGCTGACCGCTGAACTACTGGCGGCATGCGTCGACGGAATAACCACTACCCGGGTGTAGGCGGGGTCAAACCGAAAGCGATCGTCTGATCGCCGGTTTGGGGCTTCAACGCTGACCATTCCAGTAGCTCCTTGGCCGAATATTCCGTGGCCGCATTGATAATTCGAACCTGGGTGCTTCATAGGGAAACGTCGTTGGACTACCAATGGTTCGGTCATTCTGCTCGATAAGCATGAAATCCCGAATTTCGGACGTTCTGCAGGCAAGTTCATCCTTGAACTTGAGACCCATCCATCCCCGATGAATCGCAACGAGCGAGTCAATTTCGGGGGTGAACCCTGACAGTCTGCTATTGCGAACCCCCTCGGTCAGGTAATGTGTGCCTTCTTTCTTCAATATTCATTCAGAATGTCATTTCTATGCAGGGGCCGTCCGCTACTCGGTGGCACCAAATCGGCCAACGGAACGCCCCGCCCGCCACTAAGTAATCCCCCATGACTGACACGCAAACCCTTATGGAACAAGCATGTACAGCCGATGCGCTGCTCGGCCGAAGGGTGGTCTTGGTGGGCTACGGTAACCAAGGACGAGCCCACGCCCTCAACTTGCGCGATTCTGGAATTCAGGTGACGGTTACAGGTCGTACCGGTTCGAATGCACGGGCGCGGGCGCAGATGGACGGATTTCAGACCGCCGATACCGCTCACGCCGTGGTGGGAGCCGACTTGGTCATCATGGCACTTCCGGACGAAGTGCATGCTGAGGTCTGGGCGTCCGCCGTGGCGCCGCACGTGAAACCCGGACAAACGATCGGATTTATCCATGGATCAAGCGTCCACTTCGGACTGGTACGGATTCCGGACGGAATTGGCGCGGTGCTGGTGGCACCCAAGGGACCAGGAACCACGCTGCGCGAGCGATTCACGCAAGGTCAAGGCATTCCAGCCCTGCTTGCTGTTGCGCAAGAGCGCGCACCAGGATCCGGCGGACCAACGTCACATGAACTTGCACGCGCGTGGGCCGCTGGCCTTGGCTGCGCGCGAGCGGCCGTTGTGCGAACAACCTTTGGCGACGAAGCGGAGACCGATCTCTTTGGTGAGCAAGCCGTTCTGTGCGGCGGCATGATGGGCTTGGCACAAGCTGCGTATGAAACACTGGTTGAAGCGGGCTATCCACCGCTGTTGGCGTACATGGAGTGCGTTCATGAGATCAAACAAGTGGCTGATTTGCTGTATGCGCGCGGCCCGGCTGGTATGCGGGCAGCCATCAGCAACACAGCGGAGTTTGGCGCATACAGCGCAGCGCCGCGCATGGTCGATGAAGCAACCAAGACTGCCATGCGAACAATGCTCAAGGAAATCAAGGACGGCACCTTTAGCCGCGCTATGCAAGCGGATCACGATGCGGGCGCTCCGTGGTTCCGCGCGCAGCGAGCCATGGCGAGCGCGCATCCGATGGAACAGTCAAGCGCTGACGTGCGCGCCTTGATGCCGTGGCTTGCCGCAGAGACAACCGGCGGCGTGGCACAGCCAATCAGCGACCAACGAACAAGGGAAACGTAAGCAGCAATGACACCATTCGACGCTTGGATTCTGGGCATGGTGGAGGGGATCACTGAATACCTTCCAGTTTCCAGTACTGGACACTTGATCATCACTTCATGGCTTCTTGGCCTTGATAAGACCGCGGAGCAGCGCGATGCGGTGGCTGACTTTGAGATCATCATTCAGGGTGGTGCGATTCTTGCGGTTGTGGGTCTGTACCGCGCGCGCATTGCGCAGATGTTGCGCGGTATCGCCTCCAAGGTGGGCGTGCAAGGGTTGGGGTCGGCGGACCGCATGACGGCGGGATACACCATTGCCCGCAATGTACTGATTGCATTCATGCCAGCAGCGACCATTGGGTTCTTGGCAAAGGATGTGGTCAAGGCCAATTTATTCAATCCCGCTTCGGTGATCGGAGCGTTGGCAGTGGGCGGCGTGGTGATGCTGGCGATCGCGCCGTGGCAAGCACGCAAGCTAGCAACCGAGCGCGATTCATCATTGCGTGCGGCGACGACTGCTTCGGTCACGGGCAGCAGCGCGGATTTTACGGGCGCTGCCCTGGCGCGCATGAACGCCATGCAAGCGCTCTTCATCGGACTCTTCCAATGCTTAGCACTGTGGCCAGGAACAAGTCGATCATTCGTGACGATTCTTGCCGGACTCTTGGTTGGCCTTGGCGGCGTCGCTGCTGCTGAATTCAGTTTTCTACTGGGGTTGCTGACATTGACAGCAGCCAGCGGGTACAGCGCCATGAAGATCGTCAAGGCGGGACACACCAGTGAATTCCTGGAACAAATCGGCGGTTGGCTGCCGTTGGTGTGCGGGCTCCTCGTCGCATGGGCGAGCGCGGCGCTTGCGATCGACTTCTTGGTGCGCTACCTCGGCCGACACACCCTGGCACTCTTTGGATGGTGGCGGCTGCTGGTTGCTGGGATTGTGCTAGTAGTGGCTTGGCAATTCGGGCTTACAATCACACCGTGAATCAACTTCTGCTCTTTCTTCGCAGTCTTGCCATTGGCTTCGTCCTGTTTTTGGTGCTCGCGTTCTTCGCAGCCAAATTCTTTGGCGGAACGCTCTTTCGCGTGACCCCACGCGTGGACTTTCCGGCCGTCACCCTTGGTGGTCATGCCTATTTCCTCAGCGTCAGCCGCGAAGAAGGTAAGGCTCCAACATTCTGCCTGCGACAAATGGATGCCACTGATGCGAGTGCCAGCGTGCTGTTGGTGCCGCAGTCCGATCGTGAGGCTGATGCCTGGACGTGGGCCGAAGTACTGCCGCTTGAAGGCGGCGGACCGCTGAAGGTGCGCTTCACGCAGCGCGATGGGCGCGCTAGCAGTTGCGAAGTGAGCGCTACGGGCGCGGTTACGTTCATCAAGTAGATGAGGTGACGGAGCGAAGTTCATGAAGCGCAGTTCATGAAGCGCGGCCGGCCGGGGGCGCGCGGTACTGCGAGTTCCGCACAGTCAGGTCGGGCCGCACGGCCGCTCAAAGGTCTTTGATTGCCGCCATGAACTGGGCTTCATCCCAGACGGGCACTCCCAGTTCCTGGGCCTTTGCAAGCTTGCTGCCCGCGCCTGGACCAGCGATCACCAAGTTGGTCTTCTTGCTCACGCTGCCAGACACTTTGGCGCCCAATGACTCCAGCTTTTCCATAGCCGCGCGTCGATCCATTTGCACAAGTTCGCCCGTGAGCACCACGGTCTGGCCTGCAAACGGCGAGTCTGCGGGCACCTCACGAGTAGCGGAATACATGGGACTCACCGTGCTCACACCAGCGGCACGCAGTTCCGCAAACGCGCGCTGCATTGCACCCGAGTGAAGTTCCGCATGAATGCTGGCAGCGGTGATCTCGCCGATATCGGGAATCTGCTGCAAGTCTTCGACGCTTGCAGCGAGCATCGCCTCAAGATCCGGATAGGTGCGTGCGAATGCTTTCGCACTGGCGGTACCGAGGTGCGAAATTCCCAGTGCGTCCAAGAGTCGTGCCAGACCCCTGCCCTTTGCTTCGGTGGCACTGGCGTTAATGGATTGTGCGGTCTTGTCACCAATCTTGCGAACGACCAACTTGCCAGCTTTGTTGGTTGACTCGGAAGTCAGCGCGGCAACTTTCGCGGCGTTCAGCGTGAATACATCCGCGAAGCTCTTGACCAGTCCGTCCTTGATGAGTGCGTCCACGATCTTGTCACCCAGACCGTCAATATCCATTTGGGCACGAGCGACAAACCACTTCAAGCGCTCGCTGAACTGCGCGGGACAGGCTGCATTCGTGCAATAGAGCTTGGGACCTTCCTTGGTGACTGCTTCGCCACAACTTGGACACACTGTCGGTGGCTCGACGGGCTGCGAATACGGCGGTCGCTTGGAGAGGTCTACCTCTACAACTTGCGGAATGATTTCACCGGCCTTCTCAACGATGACGGTGTCACCGATGCGAATATCCTTTCGGTGGATTTCATCAATATTGTGCAGCGATGCGTGTTGCACCTTACTTCCAGCGATCACCACCGGCTCCATTGACGCGCGAGGGGTAAGTGTTCCGCCCTTGCCAACTTGCCAGTCGATGCGAGTAAGAACGGTGGGCTTCTTCTCTGCGGGATACTTAAATGCAACCGCCCACCGTGGTGCTTTGGCCGTGACCCCCAACTCGCGTTGATCCGCAAATGCGTCAATCTTCACCACCATTCCGTCGACGGCATAGGGAAGTTCGGCACGCGCGTTTGCAAATCGTTCGATCTCTGCGATGCACTGCTCTGCTGATTCGCAGCGGACTGCGAGGCCAGAAATCGGTACGCCGAACGCGCGCAGCGCCAGTAGGAAGTTGTGATACGTATCAACGGCGTGACCACGGAGTGCGATGTCCTCCACGTGACCAACACCATGCGCAAGAAAGCTCAGTCCACGCGCACGTACCACGCCTGGATCCAGGCTTTTCAACGTGCCCGCGGTTGAATTGCGCGCGTTCATGAACTCCGGCTCGCCAGCGTTGCGGCGTTCTTCATTGACGCGTTCGAAGCTCGCGACCGGCATGAATATCTCACCGCGAACTTCGAGCACTGGCGGCATGGGCGTGCCCGCAGGCGGCTGCAGCACCAGCGGCACCGATGCAATGGCACGAACGTTGTGCGTGACCACGTCACCGGTCGTGCCATCACCGCGCGTGGCCGCCTCGGTGAGTTGACCGTGTTCGTAGCGCAGACTGATGGCCACGCCATCAACTTTGGGGTCAGCAACTGCAGCAAACGGCCGGCCGAGGGCGCGCTCGCATCGTTCCCACCAGGCGCGCAAATCGGCAACGGAATACGTGTTGTCCACGGACATCATGGGCACGCGGTGTTTGACCTGCGTAAATCCATCGGCGACTTCACCACCAACGCGCTGGGTCGGACTGTTTGGATCCGCAAGCAGTGGATGGTCCGATTCGAGCGCCTGCAGTTCGGCGAGGAGCGCATCAAATTCTGTGTCGCTCATGAATGGCGCGGCATCAACGTAGTACGCGCGGTTCGCCCGATGAAGGAGCGTGCGCAATTCAGTCATGCGAGTGATGGGATCCGAAGCCGAAGCGGGCATACTGACATCGTAAATCAATGACTCGCGTGCAGGTGGCATGCGACCATGTCCCTTCTATCGCGTCAAAGCCACGCCGAACAACGGCGTGAACTCCACGTTCCATCGAACAACCCAACCTGGCCGCAGGCGCCGGAGAGGACAGGGCCGCGCTCAGCGGCCGTCCTCGTAAGGCGAATGCGGGCCAGTACGCGGGCGTGCGTTGAAGTGAGTTGAGTCGTCCCCCGCCCCCTCCGTTGCGCGCGGGACCCTCGGACGCGGACGGCTGCGCTCCACAAGGTTCCGCTTAGCCTCGGGCGAATCTGTTCGTCCGGTTGGCACCCACGGGGCG
>JBIKZY010000079.1:0-9107 GCA_044354475.1 Phycisphaerales bacterium | reverse complement strand
CCTGCGGCAGGAACGCCAGGCACAGGACGATGCGCGCCAAAAGCGGCAGGATGTTCGTGGCGGCGAACTGGCTCGGGCTCATGGGGCGGAGTCTAGGGGCGGGCGGGAAATCAGGGCGTGCCTGGGTGGGGCGGTCGGGTTGATTCGCCGTGTAACCCTCAACCCCTCTACACTTCCCGGTTCACGCTGCGGGCGTGGCGGAATTGGCAGACGCGCTGGATTTAGGTTCCAGTGGGGCAACCCGTGCAGGTTCAATTCCTGTCGCCCGCATTCACATCTCACTGGACGGACGATTTACACCTCATGAGCGCACCTGCTTCTCGCCGCACATTCGCCGTTGACGGATGGTCGCCCTCCTCATGGCGAACGCGCTCCACGCTGCAGCAGCCCGAATGGATCGATCAGGGCGCGTTGCGTTCATCGTGCGCTGATCTTGCGCGGTTGCCGCCCTTGGTCACCAGCTTTGAAATTGAAGCGCTGCGCACGCAGTTGGCGGAAGCCGCTTCCGGTCAGCGATTCATTCTTCAGGGCGGCGATTGCGCTGAGACATTCGATGGATGCGAGCCTGGCTCGATCGCCGCGCGCCTGAAGATCTTGTTGCAGATGAGCCTGGTACTGGTGCAGGGTGGTCGCCGCCGTGTCACGCGTATCGGTCGATTTGCGGGTCAATATGCCAAGCCCCGCTCAAGCGATGCGGAGACGCGCGACGGCGTGACACTGCCCGCATATCGCGGCGATTTGGTGAATGGGCCAGCATTTACAGCAGCAGAACGCGCGCCTGATCCGCGTCGCTTGGTGCGTGGTCATGAGCGCGCCGCGCTCACGTTGAACTTCATTCGCTCCCTTGTCGATGGCGGATTTGCAGACCTCCATCACCCGGAATACTGGGATCTTGAGTTTGTAAAGCATTCGCCGTTGGCCGCTGAATATCAGGCGATGGTCGACCAAATTGGTGACGGACTCCGCTTCATGGAGACGCTGGTTGGCGTGAATGTTGCGCAAGTACATCGCGTTGATTTCTTCACGAGCCATGAAGGTTTGGTGCTTGATTACGAAGAAGCGCAGACGCGCCAAGTGCCGCATCGCGCGGGCTGGTGGGATTTGAGCACGCACTTCCCGTGGATTGGTGTGCGCACCGCGGATCCGGAAGGCGGACATGTGGAGTTCTTCCGTGGTATTGAAAATCCAGTCGGCGTGAAGGTTGGTCCAAGTACTAATCCTGATTCGTTACTGCGGACCATTGCTCGGCTCGATCCGTACCAAACTCCGGGGCGCATTGTGCTCATCACCCGCTTCGGCGCGCATGCCATTGCCGCGCACTTGCCCAAACTGGTCGAGGCCGTCAAGGCGAGCGGTCGTCCCGTGGTGTGGATCTGCGATCCGATGCACGGCAATACAGAGACAGTTATTCCGCAGTCGGGGTTGGGCAAGGGGGTGCCGGTCAAGACTCGTAAATTTGGGCACATCTTGGCGGAAGTGGAGCAGGCGTTTGAGATTCACCGCGCTGCGGGCACGTGGCTGGGCGGAATCCATGTGGAACTGACCGGGGAAAATGTGACTGAATGCACCGGCGGCGCGCGCGGGCTGTCCGACGAGATGTTGGCGCAGGCGTACCACTCGGCCGTGGACCCGCGCCTGAACTATGAGCAGGCGTTGGAGCTGGCGATGCTGATCGCGCGACGGATGCGTAAGTAGCGTCTTTATAAAGGATTGAGAGCCCATCAGGCTTGTCCGACGCCGTAGTTTTGAGTTGCGCCCACACCTGTGTTTACCCAATAAATCGTGATAACACCCACATCGGCGGAATTTTTGTATTCAGTTTGATGGGTTGGGGGCATAGATCTCGTTCTTAGTGGTAACGCCCTCTCAATTGGGCGCGAGCGTGCAGCCGTGGGGGCTGACGTTCTGTCTGGAATGACTGATGTGGGGCGCGAGCCCCTGAAACGAACCGCCATGAAGAACACCGCCTCCATCCTCTCAGCCTCTGCCGCCCTCCTTGTTGCTGCACCAGCTTGGTGCGCCATCGTCACGGTGGGTCCAGGCGGTACTGTCAATGGCTACCAATACGGCCAGATTTCTGATGCGATCGCCGCCGCTAGCGCAGGTGACACCATCAATGCAGCCGCGCGGACGGTCAGCGGCAGCAGCTTCCGGTACGACGCGTTCAACCTTGAATCCGGTCCGGACGGCCTGGAACTCATTTGGGGCAATTCGCCCGGCGTCATTGAAGTTGGTGGCAATCTGGGGCTGGGCGCAAACTCGAGCATGGTCTTTGAGTTGACCGGTACCAACAATTCCAAAGTACTGACCACCGGGCGCGTCGACTACGACACCGTTCTGGTGTACGGCAACCTGACCTTGAATGGAACCTTTGACGTGTATTTGGGGTCAACCTTTACACCGTCGGTCGGCAACCGCTTTGAACTGGCGTCTACCACCGGCACGATCGGTTGGACCGGCACGCTCGACCTGCATCTGAGTCTGCCGACGTTGACCGCCGGTCAGTCATGGTCGAGCTCGGTTGAGACTGGTCTCCTGGGCGGGCAGTCGCTCTTCATCACCGTGGTTCCAGCACCAGGCGCAACCGCCTTGCTTGCTACCGCCGCGCTGATTGGTAACGCTCGCCGCCGCCGCTGAAGCGCAGTTCGCACGGTCAGACGGCGGTCTTCGTAGACTGCTCCGTCCATGGCACGGCAGACTCGCAGAGTTGTTATCACCGGTACTGGGACCGTCACGCCCTTTGGCCTCGGCATTAGTGCGCTCTGGAGCGCGCTGTGCGAGGGCAAGAGCAGCATCGGCCCATGTCGCACCTTCGATTTCAGTGGCTTTCCGACGCCGTTCGTTGCGCAGATCGCCGACGAGCTGTTTGATGTGAAGGCAGTGGTTCCGAAGTCGCATCGCAAGGCCACCAAGGTCATGTCGCGCGACATCGAACTGGCCGTGGGCGCAGCCACGGAGGCGATCAACCACGCAAAGATCATCACCAAGTCACACGAGCAGGAGTCGGTCACGATTCCGCCCGGACGTTTCGGCTGCCACATCGGCGCTGGACTGATTGCCGCTGAAGAGAACGAACTCACCGGCGCACTTGCCTCCGCGCGCGGGGCAGACGGAAAGTTTGACATCGGTCGCTGGGGCAGCGAGGGCATCAAGAACCTGACGCCGCTGTGGATGCTCAAGTATTTGCCCAACATGCTGGCGTGTCACGTGACCATCATTCATGATTGTCAGGGTCCGTCCAACACCATCACCTGCGCGGAAGCGAGCAGCTTGCTTTCGATCGGCGAGTCGATGCGTGTGATCGGTCGTGGCGATGCGGATGCGTGTATCTCCGGTGGTGCCGAAAGTAAGACCAACCTGATGGGCATGATGCGTCAGCATTACGCCAAGCGCCTCGCGGCGACCACGCCTGGCGAAGATCCGACGCGCGTGGTGCGGCCCTATGCGCCGGATGCCAAGGGCTGCGTGCCGGGCGAGGGCGGTGGTCTCTTGGTGCTGGAAGCGATGGACGCCGCCGCCGCGCGTGGCGCCGTTCCGCTGGCAGAATTGGCTGGATTTGGCGCAAGTCAGAGTTTCTGCCCGGACACGCTGGGCGTTGACCCCGAGGCGGACGGCCAAGGAATTGTCGACGCCATCGAAGCCGCGCTCGCCGATGCTGGAATGTCGCCCGATGCCATCGACGCCATCATTCCGTTCGGTATGGGGGTCACGCTTGTAGATGCAGCCGAACGCGCCGCGATCCACACGGTGTTTGGCGCGCGCGCTGCGCACATTCCAATCATCACGCTGACGCCAGCGATCGGTAACTGCGGTGCGGGCAACGGCGCCATTGCCGCAGCGGTTGCCGTGCGCTGCCTGACCGAGCAACGTCTCCCAGCGCGCATCAATACCGCCGGCGCCGTTGGTCTTGACGCTAACGCATGCGCCACGCGCGCCGCGAAACTGAACGCGATTCTTGTCTTCACACCCAGCCTTGGCGGACAGAACGCCGCGGCCATCATCCGGAGCATCGCATGAGCGCGCCCCGAAATACAGAACTCCCTCGCATTGTTGTCACTGGCACCGGCTGGGTGACGCCACTTGGTCATGACATTGAAGGCGTCTGGAAGCGTCTCCTGAATGCCGAAAGCGGCATGGCGCCGATCAAGCGCTTTGACGCGCGGACATTCCCAACCACGTTCGCCGCTGAGGTCACGGACTACGACGTCGCAGGCTTCGTGAAGGATGTCAAGGTGCACGCGACGGCTGGCCTCAATAGCCAATTTGCGCTTGGATCTGCAAGCCAAGCTTGGAAACAAGCTGGTTTTGATGTCGTTCCGCCGCGCAATCCGCGCCGCGTTGGTCTTTATCTTGGCGCGGGCGAAGGCGTTCTTGATGTCGAAAATTATGTTGGCTCAAACATTGACGCCTGGGATCCCGCTGCCAACGCCGTTGATGGTGTGAAGTGGGCGAAGGCTGCGCTTGGCCGCATGACCCCTGCGCGTGAAATTGAGCAGGAGCCGAACATGCCGCTTGCGCACTTGGCGCGCGAGTTCAATCTGCGTGGCCCGGCGTACAACTGCTTGACCGCGTGCGCGGCGAGCACGCAAGCGATCGGCGAGGCATTCAGCATTCTGCGCCGCGGTGATGCCGACGTCATGATGGCTGGTGGCACGCACACCATGATTCATCTCTTTGGTGTCACGGGCTTCAATCGCCTGACCGCGCTCAGTGAGCGTAAAGATGATCCCGCGGAGGCAAGCCGTCCGTTCAGTCTTGATCGCGGTGGCTTTGTGATGGGCGAAGGCAGTGGCATGATCATTCTGGAAACGCTTGAACACGCTGATGCACGCGGGGCAACCCCGCTTGCTGAAATCACTGGCTACGGTTCAAGTTGCGACGCGTACCGGATCACCGATATTCAGCCGGACGGTCGCGGTGCGGCAGTGGCGATGGACGCAGCGCTTGTGCAGGCGGGCATTGACCCGAAGGCGCACGACGCGCAGGGCCGGCCGCCGATTCAGTACATCAGCGCGCACGGAACCGGCACGAAAGAGAACGATTCCATTGAGACCCGCGCGGTAAAGCGCGTGTTTGGCGATATCGCTAAAGAGATCCCCATGAGCTCGATCAAGAGCATGATGGGTCACTTGATCGCGGCGGCGGGCAGCGTGGAATTCATCACCTGCGTGCTCGCTATTCGCGATGGCATCGTTCCGCCGACGCGCAATCTCACTACGCCGGATCCGGAACTTGATCTTGACTATGTACCCAATACGGCGCGCCGCGTGCCGGTTGACGTGTGCATTTCCAACAACTTTGGCTTCGGCGGACAGAACGATTCGTTGGTCGTGCGCCGCTTTGTGCGCTGACTGACTGCGGCAGGACACTCCTATGAAACGATCCCGCGCGCGCACTTTCTTCGCCATACTTCTGGTGTTCATCGCAGTTGCTGCAGGCGCCGTCGCTCTTGCGCGCATGACTCCCGCGTGGTGGAGCCCCACTGCGCGCGACGCGGCGGGTGCGCTGGACACGGCGCGCGCGCTCGAGCAGGGGATCGCCAGCGAGACCACCAAAGTTCGTGGCGAAGGCGTGCAGCCGTGGAGCGTGCGGGTACGTGCAGCCGACGTCAACGCGTGGCTCGGTGCGCGGCTTCCACAGTGGCTTGAGTACGACCAGAGTCTGCCATGGCCAGAAGGCGTCCAGGGAGTGCAGGCGAAGATCGATGCCGACGGATTCGCGTTGGCCGCTGACTGGAACGGTTTCGTGATGATCACCCGCTGGGCGATCGAGCCAGGCGCGGAAGGCAAGGACGGCGCGCCGGCCACACTCCGCGCTGCCGGAACCAGCATCGGCAACCTGCCGATTCCCTTCGCTGCCGGCGTCGGCGCATGGTTTGTCCCGGAGCTTGGTCGAGCGCTCCCCCTCAAGGCCAAACTTGGCGACGGTCGGTTCATCAAGATCACCGACGTGGAATTCACGGACGGCGAAGCGATCCTTGATTTCGAGACGCTGCCGCGTAAGTGAGCGATTTGCCGCTTCCTTCAGCATCCCTGCGGGGTGGCAGGGCACTACACTTTGCCCTCCCATGGCGCAGATCACCATCAACGGCACGTCGTATGACTTCACAAAGGGCGAAAAGATCCTCGAGGTGGCGCTTCGCCACGATGTAGAGATCCCGCACTACTGCTACCACCCGTCGATGTCGATTCCGGCAAGCTGCCGCATCTGCCTTGCAGAGGTGGCGATGCCGAATCCGAAGTCCGGCAAGTTGGAGACCATGGGTCAGCTCAAGCCGACCTGCCAGACCGACTGCTCGGACGGCATGGTGGTCACCACTGACAGTCCGCGTTCGATGGCCAACCAGAAGTCGGTGATGGAGTTCCTCCTCATCAACCATCCGGTCGACTGCCCGGTGTGCGACAAGGCCGGCGAGTGCTACCTGCAGGACTACTCGCATGAGTACGGCCGCGGGCAGAGCCGTTTCCTTGAGGAGAAGGTCAAGAATCCCAAGAAGGACATCGGACCGAACATTCTTCTCTACAGCGATCGTTGCATCATGTGCACACGCTGTGTGCGCTTCACGCGCGAAGTCACTGGTACTGACGAACTGATGGTGGACGGTCGCGGCGACCGTGAGATGATCGACATCTTCCCTGGCAAGCCGCTCGACAATCCGCTGGCAGGCAACGTGGTTGATCTCTGCCCCGTCGGCGCGCTGTTGGACAAGGAATTCCTATTCCAGCAGCGTGTGTGGTTCCTGACTAAGACGCCCTCAATTGATGGCATTACTGCAAGTGGCGACAACATTTTCGTCGAGCACAATGATGGTCGCATGCACCGCATCAAGCCGCGTACCAACATGGATGTGAACACTTGGTGGATCACTGACGAAGTGCGCCATGGCTGGAAGCATGTGCATTCCGAGGCACGCATTCGCATGCCGCGCGTGAAGGGCATGGAGGCGTTTGACGCGAGTAACGCCGCGCACGCGTGGAAGGCAGGCGTTGCCAAGGCACAGGGGACGATCGCCAACGCGATTAACAATAAGCAGAAGACCGCGGTCCTCATCAGCCCGATGTTGTCTTGTGAAGACGCGTTTGAACTTGGCAGTTGGGTGCTTGCACTTGACCCGAAGGCTGAGCTTGCTGTTGGACCAATTCCGTTCAGTGGCGAGAACCGCACCTTCAAGGCCGGCTTCACGATCTACGCAGAGAAGGCCCCGAACGCCCGCGGCGTCCGTCGCGTGCTGGAAGCCCTGAACACAAAGCGCGGCGGCGGCACGGTGCACGACTACGCGGCATTCCTTGCTGCGCTGCGCGCCAAGGCCTTCGGCGCGACGGTCATCACTGGCAACTACCCGAGCGACTGGGTCACTCCAGAATTGCGCGATGCGGCCATGACCACGCAGGTGGTTCTGATCGATACGCTTGAGAACCCGCTCTGCAACATTGCCGAGTGCGTGCTTCCTGGCGCCACGTGGACTGAGAAGGGCGGCACCTTCGAGAACGCCAAGAATCGCCTGCAAGCATTCGAACGCGCGATCGAGCCGATCGACTTCGTGAAGGCCGAGTTGCAAATTGGCGCGGACCTCCGCGCTGGCTTTGACGGCCGCGCGGCGCGCCCGATCACTGCGGAATCAACGCGCGCCGCAATGGCGGCTGTTCCGGGTCTTGCGTGCTTCGCTACCGAAGTACATGTTCCGGACCTGTCATTCGAACAGTCTTCAGATATGCAGTTTGCTGAACTGTAAATAGGTGCCGTTCACCACTGTCCCTAGTTTCGCAGTGAGTTGAGTCGTTGACCGCCCCCTCCGTTGCGCGCGGGACCCTCGGACGCGGACGGCTGCGCTCCACAAGGTTCCGCTTAGCCTCGGGCGAAACTGTTCGTCCGGTTGGCACCCACGGGGCGTACGTCCAACTGCCGGACTTCTCAGTTTCACACGCCGCTTACCGAGGATCCCGTGCTCACTGCGGGGGCTCGCACACGGAAGGCACTTGGAGGCTAGGGGCTGGAATCTGTTCCTGGGGTCGCCGGCGGCCAAGGACAATTTTCGGGCTCAGCGCGGTTAGAACGGCGTTTTTTCACTCACGATGAAAATCTCAAAAAATGCATGATGGATGGGGGGGGGGTAAATCTCGTTCTCGTATGTGGAGCGTGACATCAGCCGCAGGTGAAGCCTGCAAGTGATGAACGCAATTCAAGAAGCGCTTGCTCCGGTGGGGCAAACGTGTGTTTACAACCGCGCCGACGGTTTCGGCTATGTCACGCCCTACACGGGAGTGTGGGCACAACCGGGCGAGAGCCCAGCATGGAGTTTCAGATGCGAAACAAGACTTTCATTTCTTCGATGGTTGGTATTGCTGCGGCCGTGGCCGTGGCGGGTTCGGCGAATGCGGCGATCGTGACGTCATTGTCGCCTGACGTAGTGGACGTATCGACCGCGCTCGGTGCAAACACTGAGCTCTTCATCTTTGCGTCGGGACAGTGGGCAGGCAATGTGGGTGAGACGCCGATTGCCGGATTCGTTAACGTATCCGACGATGGCAGGGGGGGGCGCTACGCCACGGCCTCATACACCTCCGGGAGCGATGGCAACTTTACTGAAGGCGCGCCGTTCATCTTCCAGCTGTACGGTCAGCGCGTCGCTACCGCAGCGTCCGGTACGGAGAACCGCTTCAGTACTCAGACGAACACCGTCAACAAGGTCGCATCGGGCTTCGCGATCGATGGATCGCTGGGAGCGCTGGCCAGCGCCGGTTCCAGTGGCTGGGCGGCAACGAGCTCGACCTTGAATCTGGGGTTTACGTTCTACCGCAACTCAGCTAACCCCTTCACGGTCGGCAGCACGACCTATGCTGCCGGTACCTACACCGGCGGTCAGTTCTACGGCCAGTCCGGCTACTTCGGGTTCCGGTTCTCCACCGATGGCGGCACGGACTGGAACTACGGCTGGGCGTTCGGAACCGGCGGCTCTGGCTACGGCGCGCCTGGATTCGAGATGAGCCAGTGGGGCTACAACACCGTGGTCAATCAGGGCATTGCGGCGGGTGCCGTTCCCGCCCCTGGCGCACTCGCGCTGCTCGGCCTTGCTGGTCTTGCGGGCGGCCGTCGCCGTCGCGCCTGAC
>JBIKZY010000260.1:0-2555 GCA_044354475.1 Phycisphaerales bacterium | reverse complement strand
AGCGAGCATGCGAGATCCTCATTCCTGATGTGCGCAGGAAATCGATGGTTACCTTGGACTTCGGTCGACCCGGCTCGCACGTACCCACGCGGGTACGGCCTACGGTGACGCATTCGCTGCGGATTTTGACCGCATTCCTCCGAAGTCCAACGGGCCGCGCACGGAGCGGCTTGGCGGAGATCGTAGTTGCATGGCAGCCGGCTATTCGCGATTTACCTACAAATTCAGCGAAAGATCCGCGGAAGCCCGGTGCGGCTTACGATGCACACGCTGGAGAGAAACCTATGGCCGACCCACAACAAACCGAAGCTCTCATTGCCACTTTCCGCGCCGACCATGATCGCGTCAAAAAAGAGGTGCAGAAGGCGGTCGTTGGTCACGAAGAAATCATCGACGGCATCTTGGTGTGCCTCTTCGCTGGTGGCCATGCGCTCTTGGAGGGAGTGCCGGGGCTTGGCAAGACCTTGTTGATTCGCAGTCTGGCGCAAGCGCTGCAGTTGAAATTTGGGCGCATCCAGTTCACACCGGATCTCATGCCGGCTGATGTGACCGGCACCACCATCGTGGTGGAAACGCCATCCGGTCGCGACTTTCAGTTTCGCAAGGGTCCGCTCTTTGCGCAGATTGTGCTTGCTGACGAAATCAATCGAGCAACGCCGAAGACGCAGAGCGCCATGCTTGAAGCCATGCAAGAGCGCAGCGTGACCGTTGGTGGCACGACGCATCAACTTGATAAGCCATTCTTTGTGATGGCAACACAGAACCCGATTGAGCAAGAGGGCACCTATCCATTGCCAGAAGCGCAATTGGATCGCTTCTTCTTTAAACTTGAGGTTGGCTATTCAACGCGGGCTGATTTACGCGAGATTCTGGCGCGTACCACTGCCGGAACGATTGACGAACCGCAGAAGGTCATTGACGCAGAAACCATCATTCGCCACCAAAAACTAGTGCGGGCGGTGCGAATCTCAGACGCCGTGCAGGATTACGCAGTACGCGTGGTCTTGGCGACTCATCCGCGTGGGCAGTTTGCCACACCGCTGGTGAATCAATTTCTGCGCTTTGGAGCGAGCCCTCGCGCAGCGCAGACCATGGTGCTTGGCGCCAAGGTCAAAGCACTGCTCGCTGGTCGCGCCACCGTTTCCGTGGAAGACATCAAGGCAGTGGCGCTTCCAGCGCTGCGGCATCGCGTGTTGCTCAACTTTGAAGCCGAGGCTGAGGGCCGCGGCGCGGATGAGATTGTCAAGAACATCTTGGAGACGGTGCCCACCGCGGCTGCCGACTTCGCAACTCGGTGAGGTCATCGCCGGTCTCTGAGCGTTGTCAGTGCATTTGTCCCAGTGTTGCAATCGCTTACTGAATGACGGTGTCCCACTCGGTGTCCGGCTCATGGCTCGGCACTGGTCCGCGGGTTCGATCCGAGTCTGGATCGCCGCGGTCTGCTGGGAATTCCGCGCGCATCTGCGTTCCATGCGGCGCGAGCGCTGCGAACGTCAGGGTTCCGCCGTGTCGCTCAACCAGTGCGCGCGCCACCGCGAGCCCGAGCCCGGTGCCGCGCTGTCCTTTAGTGCTGGAAAATGCCTCAAACAGGCGGGGTTGCTGCTCAATCGGGACCCCTGCGCCATTGTCGCTCACATCAATGACGAACACTCCGCGTGGCGGATCGAACGCACATCGCACCGCGACCCGGCCACTCCGTTCCGGCGCCGCCTCCACTGCATTGGCAAGCAAATTGAGAAGCACCTGATGAACAGCGTTTGCATCGATCGGCGCGGGCGGCAAAGAAGGATCGACGTGCGTGAGCAATTGAACGCCGCGGCGGTCCGCGGTGGATTTCATCAACTCACATGCTTCCATTACCACCGCTCCAATATCTGACTCCTCAATCTCCAGAGGTCGCTCCTTGGCATACGCAAGCATGTTCATCACCAGCCAAGAGATGCGATCAAGGTTGCGTGCAACGATTGGCCAGCCTTCGCGCGCCATTTCCAAATCGCCACGGCGCAGTGCCAATTCCACGGCATCGGCTCCGCCGCGGAGGCCTTGCAGAATGTTCTTCACACTGTGGCTGATGGTGGCAACGGTCTCACCCATAGCCTGCAGTCGCGCGGGGTCTGACTCCGGCACCGGTGTTGCTACTGCGCCTGGATTCAGCGCTTGAACACGCATCTCTGTATCGCCGCAGCGAATCACATCTCCGGCCCGCAGTTGCACGCGAGACTCAATGCGTTGTCCGTTCACCCATGTGCCGTGCGTGCTCCGTAGATCGCGGAGGTGCCACTCGCCGGTCGACGGTGTGAGTTCCGCGTGGCGCCTACTCACACTGAAGTCAGTGGAACCAAGGGCTTCCGTGCTGCGGCCGATCAGTTGTGGCTCGGTGTCGGGCAGCACGTGCTGCTTCCCGCTGTCTGGCCCTGAGATCACATGCAGGACGATCATCCAGTCATTCCTCGGATATGAGCTTGCGTAGATCCGCCGCACGTTCCGCATCGAGCAGGGTGAGTTGATACTCCTGCTCTCCGGCGCATTTACGGTCTCCGAGCGCGAAGCACGCC
>JBIKZY010000259.1:0-2556 GCA_044354475.1 Phycisphaerales bacterium | reverse complement strand
TTGAGCGGGGCGCGCTGGAATTGGTCATTGAGCGACCAGGCCGCGTTGAATCATCGCGCAGCGAAGAAGTGCGCCTGGAGTTGGAAGCGTTCAGTGGCCCCGTCACTGTGAAGGACATTGTTCGTCGCAATGGTGCTGTGAAGGCTGGCGACGCATTGGTGATGTTGGAAGGGAAGGAGTTTGAGAAGGGTCTTGAGGACCTTCGCGTACAGGCCGCGGAGACGCGGCGGCGCTTGGTCATGCAGAAGGAAGAACGGGCCATGCAGGTTCGCCAATCCATTGCAGCACTGGAGCGGGCCACCCTTGCTTCGGATTTGGCGCAGCAGGCTTTGGAGTTGTACCGTGACTATGAATCAAAGAAGGGCCTGGAAATGGCAGACTTGGGGCTGAAGGGCAGCCTTGACGGATTGCGCGACAACCAGGATGAGCTGACGCAGTTAGAGAAGATGTACGCCGGCACATCGCTGCAGAGTGAGACCAAGGACATTGTTCTTGAGCGCGCGCGCCGCGGTGTGGAGCGTGGCGAGACCTACGCAAAGTTTGCACGTCGCGACAATGAAATCTTCAAGGCGATCCGCGCACCGAATGATGCTCGTCGAGTTGAAGACCAAGCGAAGTATTCCAAGCTAGACCTGGAGGGCGCGCAATTACAGCAGCGTTTAGGTGAGATTCGTGCCGAATTGGATATTGCATCCTCCGCACGTGCGCTGCGTGATATTGACCGCCGCTTGGAAAAAATGGAAGGCGATTCTGCGCGCTTGAATGTGAAAGCACCTGCCGATGGCTACGTAGTGGTGCGCGTCAAAGATGTGGGCGATCAAGTGCAGCCACGCCAAGAACTGGCGCAAGTGGTCGATCTATCGAAGTTGCGCGTGCGCGGCACCATGAACGCTGACGCGCTGCGCGTGATCAAGCAGGGCGATGTGGCCGCTGTTTGGTTCCCATCGCGCCCCGAGCTTCGCGGAGAGGCAGTTGTTGATGAGCTGGTAGTTGTTGGTGCACCAGAGGGTGATGGCGCGGCCTTCCCATTTGTTGCAACGCTGCGCACGGTTGATGGAAGTGTGTTCCCGGGCATTGAGGCGCGTTTGGTGATTCGCGGAACCCTGGCCGATCGCGTCCTTGTGCCCAACAAAGCCATCAAGCAGGAGAAGGGGCGATTCACCGTCAAGGTGCTCGTTGGCGAAGCGCAAGCCGAGCGCGAGGTTCGCGTTGGTGCGTCTGACGGCACCAAGACCGAAGTTGTTTCTGGGCTGCAGGCGGGCGAACAGGTGGTGATGCCGGATGCATGAGTCGGGAGTCCGTAGATCCATGAATACGCCGCGCACCGTGATCGCTTTGCTGACCCAGCTGCGCGATGCCACAGCGATCGCTTTCATCACGGCGATCGCCGGATGCGCGCAGCACGCGGCAATGCCCGCCGCACCATCCGATGCGGGAACGGCTACCGCGCCGTCCGCAGTCGTGGACCGGACGCAGCCGGACGCAGCCGTTGTCACGGCACCCACGCCACAACAGGCAACCACCGCCACGCCGCCCGCGCTTCGGCCAGTGCCGGACCCGCAGCTTTCATTCACGCGCACTCGTGCGGCGCAGGCGCGTGGGCGCGCCTGGACCTTGGCGAATCAGCGTCCGGACGGAAGCTTTGGAACGTTTGAAAGCCCGCGAGCGAGAGAGATTTACCTGGACACACAAGCGAGTCACCGGGCATTCCATACCGCTACCACGGCGTTAGTGTGTTGGTCGCTGGTGGTGCCTGCGCGCACCGATCCTGCATGCAGTGCTGCGCTCCTCCGTGGATTGACGTGGCTTGAAGCGCAGGGGGAAGTGGGGCGCGCCTCTGGAAACACCTTCTACAGCATTTGGGCGCACACCTATCTCTTGGAGTTGGCGTCTGCCATTCTTGCTGACCCGGCCCGCACCGCGGAACATCAAGCGTGGCGCGCCATCTTGGAGCGTGAAGTGCAGGTGGCCCGTCGTGAGCAGAGTGTTGAGGGCGGCTGGGCTTACTACGACTTCAATCATGTGGGACAAAATCCCAGTGGCCATGAGAGCACCAGTTTCAATACTGGCGCCATGATTGAAGCACTGATCAACGCGCGTACCCAGGGCGCAGACATTCCGGCCGGAACCATCGCGGACGCGTTGACCTGCATGGAGCGGATGCGGATTCCGAGTGGCTCCTTTGCATACGGAACCTACGCCGAATTGAATGTTGCTGGCGACTACAACAAGGTTTCCGGAGCAAGCGGACGGTTACAAGTCTGCAATCTGGCGCTCTTTCGTAATGATGCCAAGGGAACCGATGGCGAGACGCTTCTGCGTGGCGTGGAGTTACTGCGCGAACGGCACTTCTATATTGAGATTGCCCGCGGTCGGGTTATGCCGCATGAGGCGTTCTATCGAAACTCTGGCTACTACTATTTCTTTGGACATTATTACTGCGCTCGGGTGCTGCAAGTGGCACCCGCCGGTCCACGCCGTGATCTCTTAGTGCGCTGGCTTGCTGAACAGATGGCGATCGACCAGAACCGTGACGGCAGTTGGTTTGATTACCCG
>JBIKZY010000258.1:0-2575 GCA_044354475.1 Phycisphaerales bacterium | reverse complement strand
CGCCGTACTGCTCGGTTGGTTCGTATCGCCAACTTTTCACTTCGTAATGTGCTGGGTCTGCAAGCATCGCAGCATTGACTGGCTGGGTGAACGTGATCATGAACCCCTTGGGTGCACTCTGCACGCGCAGCATTTCAAAGGTCGCAGCGCGTGCAGCGTCCGGGCCTGCATGGGAGTCCCACGCGGGAGCGAGCCGCTCAAGTCCAAAGGTGTGTCCTTGGTGATTCCAATTTCCATTGCTACCAACACCACCCAAGTACAGGGCGCCGTCTTGAGGACCCCACGCCATGCGGTTGACGCCCGCTTCGATGCCTTGGCTCATGGGGAACACGGCGCCCTGGTAACGCGCGATTCCATCGGAATCCGTGATGCGTTCCGCATAGACGCGCGTCACTCCGCCGTACGTGACATCGCCCACATACATCTGCCCGCGATGCGGTCCGTCATGCACCAGTACGGGTTCGCTGGGCGAATTTCCAATCTCGCCGTGTGGAAACCACACCACCGGCGGCTCGGCGGTTTCCGTACCGATGCGGGTCTCTTGATGACCGTAGAAAGGCAGCGGCTGATCGCGCGAACTGCGTATTTCCAGGTGATTCATGCGACTGGCAGGCATCCAACTGCCTTGGTTGTCACACACAAAGAGATCGCCAGCGATGCCGCGGCCCATGCCGTTGGGCGTGCGGAATCCGCGAGCCTCGCGCTGCAAGTCACCGCCATTGCGCGCGATGCTCCACACGCTGCCCGGACCGTTCGGCGTGGTGAAGTCACCGTCCGTTCCGGGTACGTAATTGGTGAGACCGCCGCGCAATGGAACGCTGGTACTAAACCACAGGCGATCCTTGTAGGGCACCATGTTGAAGGTGAATTCGTGGTAGTTGGCACTCTGCGGCCATCCGCTTGCAAGGCACTCATAGCGATCGGCGTGGTCGTAGATGCCGTCGGCACTGGTGTCAACTAAACGCGTGATCTCGCCGCGCTGCGTGACGACCAGCGCACCGTTGACCCATGCAAGACCGAGTGGCTCGGAGAGTCCCTCAGCGAGAAGCGTTGGTTGTGCGGCGTTCAGGTTTGAAAGTAACCACACTTTGCCATCGTGCTGCCACTCAGCAAGCGCCAAGCGACCATCGGGTAAGAAGCACAAAGCGCCCACTTGCGGCTTGAAATCAGGGGTTCGAACCTTCTCCAAGCGGTACGCCGGATGCGGGGCCGCAAGCGCCGTGCCATCACCGGGGCGCCGGGCATCGCCAGCAAACCGCCAGCGCTTGACGCCGGGAGAAGTAGCAAATGTTTGACCAGCTTCGGTGCGGAGATTGTCAGTGGGGATATTCGTATAGCCAACCGCGCCTGGCACGCTCCACTGCAAACTCACCAGGAATTTCCCGGTGTCTTCGTAGAACGGAATGCGAATCGCATGCAGACCGGCAGTGAGTTCAAGTCCATCTTCGCCAACGAATCCAGCAAGGCGCTCGGTGTCATAGAGCTCGCGTCCGTCGATCAGGAGACGCGCACCGTCATCACCGACGAGTCGAAACATGTAGCGACCGGCAGTGTCAATCTTGATCCATCCGCGCAGTTCGCCCGCGAAGTGATCGACGAGTGGACCGTCGTCCGCGGCTATTGGGTCGCGGATCGCTGCAACACTTTCAACCACCCGGTATGCGTTAGGAGTCTGGCCATCATCCACGCGCGGCCAGCGCGGGAGATCGCCTTCAAGCCGCCACGCCCAGAGTGTGAGGCCCGGGATGGTGTTTGTAGGCGGCGTGTTTTGCGCACGTGCCATGGTGGTGCACAACATGAGTGAAACCGCGATTGCGCGCATCACTTCTCGTCTCCATCTTCAACGCCAATTTCAGCAACCGCGCGCGTTTCGCTCAGCGTCGTAAACCAGATGTAATCCTCTGGAATACCGCTGGTTTCAATGCGCACCCCTTTACCCTTGGCGGTCACTCGCTGCGACGCCTCGACGCGCGTTCCATCCTTTGAAACGAGGTCAAAGCGCAACAGCACTGCATCGGGAGTGAGTTCGTATCCCTTCCAATTCACTGTGAGTGCGTACCCGCCGCCGTCTATCCAGGTGACTTCTTCGCCTTCGAGTCGCATGGCGCGCAGAGGCTTTGGCGAGGTCCCCGTGTTTGTCCATTCAATAGATGCCGGGCGTGCGTGCCCATTCATGATCTTGAAGTTCCACTGCCACTCCAAATCACTGGTGACGTGCGTGCAACTTTGAAAGTGCAATCGCTCGCGACCGTCACTCTCAACAGCGCGCACAGTCACCGGCGTGCGTCCCTGTTCATCAAACGCAATGAGCAGTGCATGCCAGAGTGGCATGCGCGCGCCACTCGCAGTTCGCATGGTAATTGTTTGGCCTGGTTGCAGGACTGCATCAGGAGCAGTCGCCACGGGCTGCGTTCGGTCGCGCAGAATTTCACCGCGCGGACGCGACGTGTCTTGGCTGAAATCATGCACCTTCCCGCGCCACTCCACATCGCCGCGCCAGACGACGTCATACGAAGCAGTGCGCGGATTGAACGCGCACCACACACCGTTTCCAACATCAATGAGCACCATGGCC
>JBIKZY010000257.1:0-2600 GCA_044354475.1 Phycisphaerales bacterium | reverse complement strand
GGCAGTTCCAACACGGTGTCTACCGAACGCAACATGGCCACCATCACTGAAGCCACTAAGTGGCCACTGGCGGTTGGTGCCACGCGAATATCTACGCGGTCCTCGCCGAAGCGAATCTTCCCGTGTAGGTGCGCGCGCATGAACTGGTAGGCCTCGTCGGCAATCTCGTCGGTCATTGGGTGGAATCGTAACTGCCAGCGCCGCACGCCGTAGGATTCTGTCCGTGACTCACCTTTGCGTGTCTATTTCCGTTGAAGCCCCCGATGAGATCCACCTTGCGCTTGCCGATGCGCGGCGAGCAGTGGAGCACGGTGCTGACATGGTGGAATGGCGCGTCGACGCGTTGGCAGAATGTGAGGATGCGTTGCGTCATGTGCGGGCCTTGGTGCGTGAGTCACCTGTACCGTGCATCGTGACTATCCGCGGCGCACGTGAAGGCGGCGAATGGCGGGGCGATGAAACTGATCGAGTCAGTTTTTTAGAAGCACTTTGCACCGCGAGCGGCGAAGTGGAGCCGACCTACATTGACTTTGAACTTGCGGATATGCAACGCAGCGCAAATGTGCGACAGAAATTGGAGCTCTGTGTCGAACACCCTGGGCAAGTGCGTACGGTGGGCACGCGATTGATCTTGAGCGCGCATGACTTTGAGGGCCGGCCAGCGACACTTCTCCGGCAGTGGACGGCGATGGCCGAGGCTGATGCGTGCGCTGTGGCAAAGGTCGCATGGCGTGCGCGCAGCGTTCGTGACAACATTGAAGCATTTGAATTGCTTGCCACACGCGTGAAGCCAGCAGTGGTGTTGTGTATGGGCGAACCCGGGCTGATGAGTCGCGTTCTTGCGCCGAAGTTTGGCGCATTTCTTACATTTGCACATGCCGGCAATGATTCCGATGCACAGCGCGCCGCAGCAAATGCAGCTGGAACAGCGCCGGGACAAGTTTCGGTTCATGACATGGTCAATCTGTACGGGTTTCGGAGCATTGATTCTGCGACGCGTGTCTTCGGTGTGATCGGTTGGCCAGTCGGTCATTCGCGGAGCCCGCATGTGCACAACCAATGGTTTCGGGAGGCTGGGCGTAATGCAGTGCTGCTTCCGATGCCAATTCCGCCGGAGTACGAACATTTCAAGGCGACGGTTGCCGAGTTGTTGGCATTTGCGCCGCTGGACTTCCGTGGTGCCTGTGTGACGATTCCCCACAAGGAGCACCTGCTGCGCTTTGTGACTGAGCAGGGCGGTCACGTCGAGTCGCTTGCGGCACGTATCGGTGCGGCAAACACGCTGTATCTGAATGCTGCAGGTGCGCTGCATTGCGCCAATACTGACGCGCCTGCTGCAGTGGACGCACTGACGCACGGCATGGGGATCGAACGCGCTGGGCTGCGCGGGAAACGCATCGCCGTACTTGGCGCTGGTGGGGTTGCACGTGCGGTTGCTGTTGGGTTAGCAGATGACGGCGCGCATGTGGTGGTCTTTAACCGCAATGAAGATCGTGCGGGTCGTATGTGCGCGCAGTTGCAAGAGTTTGCTGCGCAGGCGCGCAGCGCGGCGGGCGCGCTTGGCAATGGCGACGCGGTAGCAGGGTCGATCATGGCAGGGCGAACTGCAGAACTCGGCAGCGGCAGCTTTCATGCGATTGTCAATTGCACGCCGGTGGGGATGCAAGGTGGACCGGACCCGCAGGGAAATCCACTTGCTGGCGATGTTCATCTGGATGAAACCGTTACGGTCATGGATACCGTGTATGCACCGCTTGAGACGCCGCTCCTCATTCATGCGCGTTCCTGCGGCGCGCGCACGGTTGACGGCTGGGTCATGTTCACAAAGCAGGCGGAGCGACAGTTCCGCTTGTGGCATACGGATTGAGAGTAAGTCACAAACGCCGAGTGAAACAGGTGATTTACTGCTCTACGGGGCGAGTACGGCCCATGCTGTCTGGACTGGCGCTGAATGAATCGCGCGCTGACTTTGGAACTTCCCACAGCGTGAACTGATCGGACTGTTTCACGATGAGTGCTTCCGCCGGAATGACCGGATCGGCCATTGGGTTTCGTCCGCGACCGGGGCCAGGACCAGGGCCACGACCTGAGCCAGGACCACGACCAGGGCCGGGCCCACGATCAGTGCCAGCACCAGGCCTCGGGCCAGGACCACCACGTGGTCCGTTGGGTCCGCGCCGTGTTTCTAAGACATAGAGGCGCTCGTATTGATCGAAGTCCGAGTCCTTGAGTGTTCCCCAGCGTGCGTGTGTGTCCATCGCAAACGCCGCCCAGAATTCCAATCCATGCCGAGCTGCAACGACCGCTTGATCACCGGGGATCAGTTCTGTGCGCCACGAACGTAGGTCCGCGTAGCCCTCATCACTTATGGTTTCCATGAGCCGTCCATTCATGTGGCTAGTGGCACTGACTGCAAGGAATACTGCTGCGATGGTTGATACGGACCACTGCAGGATTCGGATTGCCGGTCGCCTGCTCGTACAAAGTAAGTACGCCGCTATGCATGCCAGTGGTACGGGCACCATCAGCGCAAGTCGCATCATGTGATCGCCGCTGAAGATGGGGCAGACGAGGATTGCCGCTGTAAAGAGCATGCCAAA
>JBIKZY010000078.1:0-9310 GCA_044354475.1 Phycisphaerales bacterium | reverse complement strand
TCCCCGTCCAACGTGCTGACCTCGGTTTCTGCGCAAGGCGAAGGCACTTTCTATCTGTTCTTCCCCAAGGCTGACCTTGGAACGCAAGCGCCCAAGTACTTTGAACTGAAGGGCGTGCGTTTCTTGGCGCCGCGTCCAATTGCGGCGCCGGACTTTGCGGGCGGCGGGGCCATTGAGAGCGGCAGCAGCAAGGCTGTTGATGACGGCGCGGCCACCAACATTGATTCCCTGATTGAGTTCCCCGATCCGAAGTACGCGATCGGCGGAGTGACCATCAACTCCAACGACAAGGGCGCCCTGGTCTTGGACGGCAGCAACTACATCGTTGGTGGCGAACAGAAGTTCCCGCGCAACGGCAGTGCCATGGTGTCTGCGGACTTGCGCGTTCGTGGCTTCCAAGTCACCGCGGGACAGCGACTGCTTCGCATGGACGCGTCCGCGAAGGCTGATGGCGTTCGTATCTTCCCCGACCTGAATGAGTGGGTTCGAACGGCAGGCACTGATGCGCAATCTGCGCGCGTCGCAGTCATTGATGCCAACGGCGCCAAGTACTTTGCAGTGGGCATGGTTGAGGACGATGGCGACTGGGTACTGGTGCGAAGTATGGGCGGCAAGCCGCTCACCCTCAAGGACATTCCGATTCAGCCGCTCGGCAGCGGTAAGAAACTCATGCTGCACTTCCGATTGCCTTCTTCGACAGTCCTGAAGGGACTGGTCCTGGTCACTAGCACGGAAGATCGCCTGGTGAACACCATCACTCTCACCGCGCCCAAGGACAAGGATTGAAGACCAACATGATCAACATGCCCCAAACCGCGTCGATTGACGGTGCCGCTCGCAAGGCGCGCGCCATGCCGCTCTGCGGACGCTCAATGCGTTGGAACATCGGCGCAGCCGTCATCCTGGCCAGCATCACCTGCGGAGCCACGTACGCAATGCAAGCCGCTGATCCAACCATTCCGCCCCAGCCAGACAAGGGTCTGAATCTCTACAGCCCCGTGGGCGGATACGCGCTGATGGCCATTGCAGCCGCGGCGGTGATCGCTGTGAATCTGATGCCCGCCAAGCGCGGACACCAAGACTAACGACGCTCGATTACTTGGCACCCTCGGCGATCTTGCGGCTCATTCCGCTGAAGATCAGCGCGTGCATTGGATACAAGACGTACCAGTACAGGAATCCAAACAGCCCCTTCGGTTCGAAGATTGCCGTTTGTAGTAGTTCGGTCTGACCACCTTCAGCCGGTCGGGATTCAAGTTGCAGCCATGCGCGTCCGGGGACCTTCATCTCCGCACGGAGTCGAATCAGTCGACCGGGCTCCACTTGCTCAACGCGCCAGAAGTCGAGTGTGTCGCCCACACGTAAATCATCGGGGTCGCGGCGACCGCGGCGCATACCGACGCCACCAAGGAGTCGATCAAGCTGGCCGCGAATCTGCCACGCCCAATCCATATACAGCCAGCCGCGCTTACCACCGAGACCTGCAAAACTGCGGTACACGGCTGCGGTGGGCGCATCCACCATCAAGCGGCGCCGTTCCAGGATCATGCCTTGGGTACTGATCAGGGCGACCGGCGTCCGGTCGCCTTGACTGGAAACCAGGGCATCGCTCCACACGGTTTCGACTTCGTTGCTGTCGATCTTTCCCAGAGCGAGCCGCAGCGCACTTTCGTAGTCCATGGGCTTGATGTTTGGGAACATGGTGAGCGCGGACGGGTTGCGAACGATCACCTCATTGCCAAGTCCTTTGATGAGCGGCTGTGCGATCTCAGCAGGAATCGGGGTCACTAGGTGAACCCAGTACGAAGAGAGTCGCGGAGTCAGTATCGGCACCGCAATCAAGCGGCGCGTGAGCCCGCGTGCCCGTGCGTAGCCGGTCATCATCTCCGCGTAGTTGACTACGTCGCGGCCACCAATCTCAACGATCTGCCCGACGCTGGCCGGACAATCAAGCGCAGCCACCAGGTAATCCAAGACGTTTCGAATGCAGATTGGTTGCGTTCGGGTGAATATCCAGCGTGGGCAGATCATCACCGGGACGCGTTCGGTCAGATAGCGAATCATCTCAAAGGACAGACTGCCAGATCCAACCACCACCGCGGCGCGGAATTCAGTGACGGGCACGCCGGCCTCGCGGAGGGCGTTGCCGGTTTCATGTCGCGACACCAGGTGCGGCGAAAGATCGGGGCTCTCTTCGCCAAGTCCGCCCAGGTAAATGATGCGTTGCACACCCGCTGCTCGCGCGGCGTTGGCGCAGTTGCGCGCGGCGCGATTGTCACGCTCAGAGAAATTGCTGCCACTTGCGAGGCTGTGCACCAGGTAATAGACAACACTCACGTCTTTCATTGCGGCGGCCAGCGTCTCCGGCGCCAGCACGTCGCCCTGCACTACTTCGACGTCCTTCTGCCACACGCGACCTTCAAGGCGCGAAGGATCGCGCACCAGGCATCGAACTCGGTGGTTTGCAGCCAACAGCCGCGGCACCAGGCGACCGCCAACGTATCCAGTGGCGCCAGTGACAAGGATGAGGGAGCCGCTGTTCATATGAAGCGGCTTCGCTGGCAGAGTGCTACTGGATGCTGCGGCAACGATTACGCCTTGGCGGTAACCGCAGTTTCCTTCAACCAACGCTCGACGTAGTGAATGTCGTGGCTGCCGGCGCGGAAATCGGGGTGATCAAGCAACTTGAGGTGCAGAGGAATGGTGGTCTTTACTGGACCAATCTTGAACTCGCGCAAGGCTCCCTTGAGGCGCTCAATGCAGGTGGCGCGGTCGGGCGCGTGCACGATCAGCTTGCCGATCATGGAGTCATAGTTTGGCGGGATGCGGTACCCAGCGCGCGCATGGCTATCAAGTCGAACGCCCGGGCCGCCAGGTGCTGCGTAGGTTTCAATCAGGCCCGCTTGCGGCATGAATCCACGGTCCGGATCCTCGGCGTTGATACGCACTTCAATGGCGTGACCATTGATGTGAATGTCCTTCTGCGTGAATGGCAGCTCTTCACCTGCGGCAACGCGAATGCCGGTCTTCACGATGTCTACTCCAGTGATCATTTCCGTCACTGGGTGCTCTACTTGCACGCGGGTATTCACTTCCAGCATGTAGAAGTTCTGATGGCGATCCATCAAGAATTCCACGGTGGCGGCGCCGGAATACTTGGCTTCACGAATGAGTGTTGCCGCGCTTTCGCAGACGCGATCACGCTTCTTGGGGTCAACGCCAGGAGCCGGAGCCTCTTCAATGAGTTTCTGGTGGCGGCGCTGGCTGGAACAATCGCGTTCATAGAGATGAACGGCGTGGCCGTGCTTGTCACCAATGGTCTGCACTTCAAAGTGTCGGGCGTTCTCCAAGAACTTCTCAACGTACACGCCACCGTCACCAAAGGCAGCCGCCGCTTCTTGCCGAGCCGCTTCAATTCCGGTGCGCAATTCAGCTTCATCGCGGGCGATACGCATGCCGCGTCCACCGCCACCGGCGCGCGCTTTCACAATCACTGGATACTGAATCTCAGCAGCGACTTTGACGGCTTCTTCAATATCTTCAATGGCGTCTTCGGTGCCTGGGAATACGGGCGTGCCGGTCTTGCGAGCGAGGCGCTTGCAGTTGACCTTGTCACCAAGCGCGTTCATTGCTTCTGGACTTGGGCCGATGAATTCAAAGCCGGACGCTCGGCACACTTCTGCAAAGTGCGCGTTCTCACTCAGAAATCCGTAACCCGGATGAATGGCTTCCGCATGGCTCACTTCAGCCGCTGCGATGATGCGCTCAATCTTCAGGTACGACTCCTTGGACGGGCCCGGTCCGATGCAGATGGTTCGGTCCGCCTGCTCAAGCCAGGGTCCGCCCTTGTCTGCTGATGAATAGACGCACACGGCCTCAATGCCGAGTTCGCGACACGCGCGGATGATGCGGAGGGCGATTTCGCCGCGATTGGCGATGAGTACACGCTTGAACATGGCTGGTGAGATCCTGAAGGCAGGTGCGGCGCACGGGCGCACGCACGCCGTGATGGGGGCGGGTTCAGCTTGGCTTGATCATGTACAGCGGCTGGCCGAATTCAACGGCTTGTCCGCTCTTGACGAGCACCTTGGCAATGGTGCCCGAGCGCTCGGCCTTGATTTCGTTGAAGATCTTCATTGCTTCCACCAGGCACACCACCGAATTCGGGCCGACGTCGCCACCCACGGAAACGAACGATGGCTTGTCTGGACTTGGTGATGCGTAGAAGGTGCCGACCATGGGGCTCTCGATGGCGACCAGCCCGGCGTCTTCGTTTGCGGCGGGCGCAGGGGCCGCAGCGGCTGCCACGGGAGCGGCTGCCCCTGGCGCTGCGGCGACGTGCTGAGCCACCGGCGCTGCGTGCTGGATGACCTGAGGAGCTGCCTGGGCGGTGGCACGCCGGATAGTGACCTGCTCCTCCTTGTCGCGGAGGTCGAGCTCGGTGAGGTCGCTCGTGGTCATGAGGCGAACGAGTTCTTTCAACTTGCGAATGTCGATCATGGGGGAGGAATTGTAATGCAGTCTGGGTCGATTGTGGGGCGATCGTGGGCAGATATTGCCACGATCATGGGGAGATCATGGGTAGATCGTGCCCGCCGCCCTGTTCCCCTACTGAGTACCACCGTACGGGGCCATGCAGCGCGGCGGTCCAAGGACCTCTCGGAGGATGAGCGCGCGGCGCAGGCCCACTCGGTCGCCAATCAGGAGTTTGGCTCGCACTGGCTCCACCACCCGGGGGGCTCCGATGCTGTTGCCGGTGATCCGGGATGCGGCGATCGAAGGGTGCACCGCAGACTTTGACCGCGCTAGCGCCGCCTGCAGGACCTGCATGGCTGCCGGTTGAATCACTGGAGGAGTCGGGCGTTGTTGCGCAGCGATGCGAGCCTTCTCCGCAGCAACCTGCTGCTCAAAGAGGCGCGCCTCTGCTTGACGGCGACGCGCGGCGGCTGCTTGCAATTCGGTGTCTCGGATTTCGCGCCGTACCGAGCCGCGCGCGTCAATCGATGGAGCGCCGCCAGAACGTGTGGAGGCGGGCGTTGCGCGTGTGGCTGTCGTCGCGCGCGTTGACGCGGTCGTCGCACGCGTTGACGCTGTCGTCGCACCGGTGTTCGTTGGCGTCGGACGCATCACCGGAGGCGTATTTCCAGGCGTATTACGCAGCGCAGGTGTCGCGCGCATCGCAGGGGTCGTGCGGGCTGCGGTGGTGGCACGCGCGGCGGGCGCATTGTTTGTGATGGCTCGCTCGAGCGCCGCGGCGGCGATCCGTGCTTGGCGCTCCTTGTACTTCTTCACAATGGCAAACACGGCGTTGATCACCATGATCACTACAAAGATGATGATTTCGGTTTGCTTCATGGCGCCTGTGTGGGAAGGATAGCGCGGTAATCGACAACGGCAATCCGGCCGTTGGCACCATTGGCCTCGGCGATCGCCACCTCAAGCAATGCCGGCAAGGCGCCCGCTGTCAGTAGAGCGGATGCCGGGCCAAATGCTCGGGTTTGCCCGGCGACAATGCACCAGACGTCGTCGGCAATGGCAGAGGCCACTGCCATGTCGTGGGTAGCTGCCAAGACCGTGGCACCAGCGGCAGCCTCTTCGCGCACCGCACGCACAATCGCAGCTGCTTCCGGTGGATCGACGGCCGCGAATGCCTCATCAAGCAGCAGTACCCCGCCCGGCTCGTGTTGCGCCAAGGCGCGTGCCACTGCCACGCGTTGCTGCTGACCACCAGAAAGCGAGTGGTACGGTCGATCAGCCAACGCCGCCAGCCCAACGCGCTGCAGTGCTCGTTCTACGCGCTGTGCATCCGTCGGCCGAGCAATGCGACCGAGCGCAGCCACTTCACGAACACTGAAAGGCGCGCCAACATCAGGCCGCTGCGTCACCAGTGCAATCCGAGCGGCACGTTGCGGTGCACTGAGCGCATGGACTGGTTCGCCATCAATGAGTACCGATCCCGTATCGGGCGTCAACAGCCCGGCGGCAAGGCGCAGCGCCGTGGTCTTTCCTCCGCCGTTCGGGCCGATCAGCACGGTGATTCGACCGGGACGCGGTGCAATGGCTCCGATGGCCAACTGAAATGCTCCGCGGCGCAGCGTTGGCGATTGAAAGTCCAGGGTTCTCATCGTGGCCAGGCCCCCGTGGTCTTGCGGAGCAACACAAGAAATGCCACACCGCCAGCGACCGCAGTCACTGCGCCCAGTGGCAGTCGACCGCCGCCGATATCGATCCACTGTCGAAGTGCGTCTGCGCCAATGAGGAGTCCGGCGCCCGCGACCGCAGAGCCGACCACCAATATTCGGTTGCGCGGACCGACCAAGGCACGGGCGCAATGCGGCGCTAACAATCCAACGAATGCAATTGGACCGCACAACGCAACGCTCGCGGCGGTGGCGATGCCGCAGCCAAGGAACATGGCGGTGCGCATGGGCGCAAGCGGGACGCCCACGGATCGCGCTTCGTCATCGGAGAGTGCCGCGGCGTCCAGGCGCGAGCCCCATGTTGCAGCCAACGCCGTCAGCCCGCACGCGGCAATTGCACAGGCGGCGAGAGCGCCCGGATCCGGAACGTCAGGAATCCGCCCAAAGAGCCAGCCGGCAAGCAGCCCACGTCTTTCAGGTGGTAACAGTGATTCTGCCACAGTGCTCAGCGCGCTTGCAATCGCACCCACAATGACGCCGCTGAGGATGAGCGTCACTGGGTCGATCGATCCGCCCCGTCGTGCCAGAAGTAGCACCACTCCAAGCGCCGTGACTGCACCAATCAGCGCTGGGACCCCGAGCGCCGCGCCGACTGGAGCTGCAACGCCCGCCCACGCCGCAGCGAGTGATGCAAGGGCCACGCCGGCACCCGCGCCGCTGGTGACGCCCAACACAAACGGCGAAGCGAGCGGATTGCGCAACAACGTCTGCATGATGGCGCCGGAAACACCCAGCGCAGCACCAGCGGCGGCAGCGGCAAGCACGGCATCGATGCGAAATTGACCAAGGACCGCGCTGGGCCAGCCAACCACGAAGGTGCCATCAAGCGTTCGAACAACCAGGAGCCGCGCTGCAACAACGATCAGCGTTGCCGCGGAGACCATGGCGAGGCCAATCATCGGTCTCCGCGCGGTCACTTGCTGACTCCCGGCTCAGCATCAGTCATCGCCACAATCGCATCATCGGCGCGGCGCAGTGAGGCGGGACCCTGCACCAACATCCGCGCGCTTGGCTCAAGTAAATCAGGCGCATCGATCGCCACGAGCGCGCCGCTTGCATCGGCCATCCATGCTGGGATTTCGCTTCGACCAATGGAAACGATGGCCGCCGGTGCAAGGCGAACCACGTCTTCCGCCGTGATCGCTGGATACCCGGGACGGCGCATGGCGTTGCTGCCTCCCATGGCGGTCCAGAGGTCGTCTACATAAGTGCCAGTGCCGAACGCCATCGGTGGATCGACCGCGAACAGAAAGAGGACTGGACCGGTGGTGCGAACCGGCACGGACACGGCTTCGTGATGCAATGCAGTGATGCGCGCGGCAGTTTCCGGCGCACTGGTGATTCCAGCTTCGACAAGGAGGTTGGCAATGGGTACCACGCTGGCTTGCACGTCGGCCACACGATCAAAGTGCCAGGTGTGGACTTCCGCCCCGACGGATCGAGCCACCATTTCGAGCGCGGGGTCAGCGACACTGGACTGGCGAAGGATCAGGGTGGGATGCAGCGCGGCGATCGCTTCAAGATCGCGGTCCTCATGCGAACCAACAATGCGCGCTTCGGCGGCTTGGGGCGTTTCGCACCACGGGGTTCGCCCCACGATGGCCGCCCCGCCGCCAAGTTCCGTGACGGTTCGAGTGAGCGCTGGACTCAGGGAAACGATCCGCGCACCCGCGTGGGCACTGGGGCTGATCGGTGCGGGCCGATCGCATGCCGCCGTAAAGGCAAGAAGAAACAAGCATGCAATCGGATGGATGATGAAAGTCCGCGCGGGCACAAGGTCGATCGTACGCCGCGGCTACGGGCATTTCTTCCGCCCAAGCCACCCGGTTCCCCGTTAACCTTACGCCCCGATGCCCGGTTTCCTTGCCACGCTCCGAACCCTCTTCCTTGGCAGCGATGATGCGCCTGCCCCGGTCCGCCGTTCTGGCGCCGACCGGATTGATGCGGTTGGCACCATGCCCGTTCCTGCAGACTCGCAGGAAATTGTGACCATGGCACGCGAGTTTCGGATGTTCCTTGATATGCAGGATCAGCGTCAGCAGGAACTTGCCCGCGTGGTTGCCGCACTCCCGCAGAGCATGGGTTCGCTTCCGGAGCTTGTTCGACAGCAGACTCGCTTGGCGGACTTGGTTGCGCAACAACTCATGCTGACGCGACAGCGCGATGACCATGTTGAGAAGACGCTGGCCCGCATCACTCAGGGCGTTGAGCAGCAGCGCGATGTGATGAGTTTGGTGCAGCAGCAACTTGACCTCAATCACGAGAGCGCCATGAAGGTTGCCGATGGCGTGACCACCCTTGCCAATGCAGTAGTGCAGTTGCAGTCAACCACCGATCGAAGTTCCGCTGCACTGCAAGGGCTTCTTGAGAAGACCACGGAGCGCGATGCCGGCGTACAAAAGTTGCACACTTCGCTGCAAAATTGGATGCTCTTTGTTGCAATCATTTCCTGCATGACATTGGTGGGCGGCGTGATTCTGGCGTGGATCGCCTTGGAATCGGCGCGATCGCCTGCCGCGATGCTGCCGATGCCAGCAGCACCAATCACCTCGCCGGCCACAGCTCCGGTGACTGGCGATGGGCTGGAGATCATTTCGCCATCTGGTGGATTACCCGCCGTTACTGCACCGGAAGGCAGCGCCATGCCTGCGCTTGGCGGCGCACCGGAGCCCACGACGGGCAGCGCAATTCCAGCAACTGGCGGGGCGACGGTTCCGCGCTGAGGGGCGTTGAGTTGGTACATGCGTGGATCACCACGTGAACGCATGAATGCGCGTCCGAATCCGAATAGTCATATCACGCCATGTTGAGCTGCGTACGTGCAATCCGCTGATAGGCAGCGCACGATGCCAGCAATTCTTCATGACGTCCAGTGGCCACGATGCGGCCCGCATCCATGACCACAATGCGATCGGCAGCAAGCACCGTTGATAGCCGATGCGCAATGACCAACGTGGTGCGTCCGGCACCAAACTCGGCGATGGCGGTGTTGATGAGATCTTCGCTTTCGGCGTCTACCTGGCTAGTGGCCTCATCAAGAATCAGAATGCGCGGATCACGCAACACGGCACGCGCAATCGCAAGGCGCTGCCGCTGGCCGCCGGACAGCG
>JBIKZY010000011.1:0-36972 GCA_044354475.1 Phycisphaerales bacterium | reverse complement strand
GAAGCGCAAATGGCCCCATCGAATGGACGATGCTCTCAGCAATGATGTACACGCTGCGGAGTCTACGGGGCGTACCATCGTGCCGTGCCTACTCCGACGAATGCCAACGGATTACCTGAATTTGCCCGAGCGCCAACCAGTGGTGACTTGACGCCGTTCATCGCTGCACTTGTAGGTGGTCGAACACTCCTGCGCGGTGAGTCGCAAGCCGCCTTTGAATGTCTCATGTCTGGTGAGTGCCACCAAGCAGAGATTGGTGCGTTACTTGCACTGTTAGCCACACGTGTGCCCACCGCTGATGAACTCGCCGGTGCCGCAACGGTCATGCGCGCCCATGTTGACCCTGTTGATACTGGCGTTGCAGCGGACGCGCTCTTGGATACTGCGGGTACCGGTGGCACCACAAAGCTGTTCAACGTCTCCACTGCCGCGGCCATCATTGCGGCTGCAGCAGGTGCAAAGGTCGCCAAGCATGGCAACCGAAGCCGAACCGGTCGCGGCAGTGCTGAGGTGTTGATGGAGTTGGGAGTCCATGTTGACGCAGGCCGTGAAACTCAGCGCCGGTGCATGGATGAAGCTGGTATCTGCTTCTGCTTTGCCATTCACCATCACCCAGCCACGCGCCATGTCATGCCTGTACGAAAGGCACTTGGCATTCCAACCATCTTCAATCTCCTTGGGCCCCTAACAAATCCTGCTGGTGCTAAGCGGCAGATTGTTGGTGTGTATGCGCCACAGTTTGTCAGACCGGTGGCTGACGCGTTGGCAATCCTTGGCGCCGTGCGCGCAGTAGTGGTCCATGGAACCGATGGTCTTGATGAATGCTCCATCACCTCGCCAACCATGATTGCTGATGTGCAGAACGGTGTTGTGACCGAACGACTACTTTGCACCGACGAACTTGGATTTCCGGTTGCCACACACGCCGACCTTGCTGCTAGTGATCTTGCGGGTGCCGCGCAATTGTTGTCAGCAATTCTCACTGGTAGCGAACGTGGTCCGCGACGTCACGTGGCGATGGCCAATGCTGGTCTTGCCATCATGGCTGCTGGGCTTGCTGAGAATGTGTCTATTGGTATTCAACTTGCCGAAGCAGCGATTGACTCTGGTGGCGCCGCGCAGACCCTGGGGCGACTGCGGATTGCTTCACGTCACTAAATGGTCTGGTCGCTGATTTCTCTGAAATCACACCTGAAATTCAGCCATTATTTCGGGTGAGTCGGAATACATCCGTAGCGTTCAGTGATGGATGTCAAGGGTGATGAACCGGCGCCACAAGAAAAGTGGCCACTCGCCTTTCGTTGTGCCATCGCCATGGCGAGTGGTGCGGCGATCGTGTGGAACACGCGGAGCATTATCGATCGCCTCCCGGACGAACCAACCATTATTGATGTTTCGTCATGGGGCTATGCGACCGTTACCGTTGCCCTTGCGGTTGTTGTTGCATGCGTGGCGTCCGCTATGGCGCTACTTGTCAAACCGCCGTGGTTACGAGACGCCTTGACGATACTCACAGTGACCGCTGTTGGATGCGCACTTGCAACAGTGTCGTCTGTTCGGACATCTCCTTTTGACTCAATGCGTGAGCGACCAGTGACTGTGATTGGTGTCGTCGCTTCTGCTGCACGTATGGATGACGGTGGTACTGACCAGTTTTCAAAGTACGCCATCCGGTCGGCCGCACAATCGTTCGTGTTGCGAGTTAATTCTGTGGTTGGAGTGGATATTCCCGGGGAAATCGACTGTGAAATCCTGGTTCGTGTTTCCGGGCTTGCCCCCCTCCCCGCGCGTGGCATGCGCGTCTGTGTGCGTGGTTGGTACGAGCCCACGTCAACAACCATGAATCCCGGATCCAAAGCCCGCCGTGCTACCGGAAGCATTTCCACAACTAGCACAACGCTGGTTACCCCTATGGATGTCGGTGTGGTTGATTCACTGATGATTCGTATTCGAACCGCAACTCACCGAGCACTTTCCAACGCCATGCCGGAGTGGGCGTCGCCAGAGAGTCGGGCACTCGTGGCTGCCATGACAACCGGTGTTCGACTGCCTGGATTATCGCGACCATCGGCAGAATTTCGCGCAGCCGGTATGAGTCATGTGCTTGCAATTAGTGGATTTAACGTTGCGGTGCTCATTGCAGCCTGTGCTGGTGCCGCAAAGTTACTGCGCGCTTCATCACGTTGGCGCGCCATCATTGCCATGATGGTGGCGGTCGCGTTCTTGGCTGTTACTGAGCCAGACACAAGTGTCCTGCGCGCCGGTTTGGGTGCTGGTCTTGCTGCAATTGCATCAATCCGAGGCGGTCAGGCCCGCGGTCTTGGAACACTTGGTCTAGTGGCCCTGGTGACCATGCTCCTTGACATCAATGCCGTTGCTGGTGCTGGATTTCAGTTGAGTTACGGGGTGGTCATTGCGTTGTTAGTGATTACCCCACGTGTCCATCGGCGCTGGGATGAACGAACGCACCGTTGGTGGCTTCATATTCCGTTCAAGAGTGTTGCGAGCAGTGAGGCTGCGTCGATTGTGCGATCGTCAATAATTGAAGCGCTTATCGCCGCGTTGGTGGCGTGGACGGTCAGTACACCGATCGCCGTATGGCATGCCGGTTCCATGAATGGTTGGGCTGCTCCACTCAGTGTCATAACGATGCCAGCAGCAGCCATCACCACCATTGCTGGTGTTGCTGCGATTCTCACTATGGATCTTGCACCACCGATTGGTCACTTGTGTGGTGCGGCGGCAACAACCTGCGCCACAACCCTGGGTGCCACGGCAACCATGGCTGCTTCGGCTCCTGGTGGAACATGGTGCACTGGTCGACCGGAAGTGTGGTGGACTGTTGTCGCCTTGATTGCGTGTGTATCCGCATGGATTGCCACCCGCCAGACATCCAGAATTCTTGGTTGGTTTGTGACAACATCTTTGATTGTTGGTTTGTGGTTTGGGACATTTCGTCCATTTGCACAATCGCCCGGTTGTGGTGAAGTGTTTGTTGAATCGATCGCTGTTGGAGGTGGCGCGTGCCACTTGATTCGTACCGACACCATCACTGTCCTAGTAGATGCTGGAACTTCTGGTGACTCCAGTGCTGGCTCACGGCGGATGGTGCCAGCGCTTGCTGCGCTTGGTGTTCGCCGCATTGATCGATTAGTCATTGGATCGCGATCACTGGCGGAGGTCTCTGGTGTCCCTGAAGTACTTCTGGCATTCAAGGTTGGCGCTGTAGTGATGGACACCCGCTGCCTCGCTGCGTTTCGCGGTGCGCGTGATGGATTCCCGACTGATGTACTTGATGCCATATCCGAGCGAAACATCCCGATATTTTCTATGGTCGACAAGCAGTTGATCGAGCTTGGCAACATGTCCATGAAGGCAATTGTGCCACCACCAAACCCCACGGCCCGACATGACAACGGTGGTCTTATGGTTGAAATTCGGCATCAAGATTGGTTGCCAAGAGTGAATTCTGTAGTGGTGTGTGGCGACCCAAAGCTCGCTGCACGCGCGCAATTGCTCACTACCACGGCACCAAACGACTGTGCGGTACGAACGATTGTTGATGACTCCCGCAGGTTGCACTTGCAACTGTGGACCATTCGTGGTTGGAAATGACGCAAGCCCCTTGCAATCAACGCGGAAACAAGACCGCGCGCTCCAGCGTCACTGTGTCACCCACAGCATTGCCATCGGCGGGCTGCAACTCTATTTCAAACGGCGCAACCGGTAGATCAACCCGGATTTCCACACGTGCTCGATTTGATTCAAACCGCTCCCGAAACAATTCATTTCCACCTGATCGAATGACCATATCAACACTACCGGCGAGCCGCGCCGTTGGGATGCGATATGCCACTGCCACCAGCCGCGTGTTCACCACTTGTGCTGGGTAGGTGATTAGAACAGGGCCATCAAGTTCAAGTGGTGCGGCGTCAAGTGCCCACGTCCCTGGTGCCACAGTCGGTACAGAAGTTGTAAACCGAAAGCCATCGCAACCTTGAGGAACAGAGGCCACTGGCATGAGTGTTGCCAGTGGCGTTGCTGAATTTGGCGTTGATTGCACTGCTAATACGCGGTCGCGCGGCACTGTGACAACTGGTGTCTTCGCGCCCGCAATACCCATAATTCGCAGGTAATTAGCACTCATCCAACTCACTGATGGTCCATCGAGCACCGTTCCATCGGTGAGCCATACACGAGCTCCAGTGTGAGGCTTGTTTGGTCCAACCAGACTGAGTGCTGCGATGGTGTCCATGGCTACCGTGAGGGTGGTTGTTGTTCCAGATCCAACATCAACGGTGACTGCCTGTGGGTTTATCGCGCTGATGAATCCAGCGACGCGATCGCCATTCTTTAGCTGAATGACGTCCGTATCTGTTGCTGCTGGTGGCGTGTTTCGACCAAAGACAAGCGATCGAATCTCGTCGGTAACAAGTACGCGTGGCGCACACCACAATGAAACCCAAGTTGCTACCCCTTGACGATTCTCAAGTTTGCCAGGAATTCGCTGGCCATCAACCAACACCAGTTGTGCGCTGTTGTTTGTGGTTGCAAGTGATGTATTCGCCAGCAGCGCCGACATTGAAGCTGAATCGCCAGGCGTTTGATCTGGTGAAACAAGCCCAACAACAGCGTCGGTGCCAACCACCAAATACGTCAAGTCTTGAGTAATGGTGTCATCTGTTACAACCCGTTGTTGCGGTTGACTAGACAGTGTTGGAACCACAATCTTGTCGGGAATTTCTACTGGAACCTGCGCCTGCGCACTTCCGCCGCTCGTGTTGCACAATCCAGGCGAGCACCACAGCGCCAATGCCACACCCAGTGCCTGCTGCTTCAAACGAGCTTGGTGATTGATATTCATTTTTGAAAGATTGGGAGGTAACGCTTTGGCATCTGCATGATGATCAGCGCCATCGACGTTCCCAATGGCTGGCCCCATTGTGGATCAGACCAACTGCCGTCAGGGTTTTGGTGTTGAATCAACTCAGATTGGATCCGTGGCCACCACATCTTCCACCAATCGCCGCCCGCCAGATACATGGCTTGTGCGGCGTAGTAGTGGCCATAAAAGTAATACGCCTGAACTGCTGGACCCGCTCCATCAGGTGTGGCTGCGCGGCGAACATAGGCCAATCCCCGTGGAATGGAATCATCGTCGTACACGCCGGCATAGAACAAGGTGGCTACGCCCGCCGCTGTGCGGGGCCAACCACTCGCCCCGGATGTGCGCATATATCGAAACCCGCCATCTGGATTTTGGCACTCACGAACATAGCGAACCGCATTGTCAATCACCTGCTTGGGAATACGGATTCCCGCATTGCGAGCACTTCGCAGCGCCATCACTTGGCAGATGGTGACACTTACGTCCGCATCGTCGGGAACAGGGTTGTAGCGCCAGCCACCTTCGTCGTTTTGGCTGTTTTCAATGAGACGAATCGCTCGAGTGAGCGCATCGCGGACACGGGCGTCATCGGAGGACATTCCATAGATTTCTCCCAGAAATAGCGCTGCAAACCCGTGTCCATACATCGGACCATTCATGTTCTCACTTGATACAAGACCACTCTCGGAGACATGCTGCAGCACGTATTCCAATGCTCGTGCCACCGCCGCGCCGTAGCGACCACGTCCTGGCAAGTTCCCGTCGCCCATCAATGCAAGTGCACACAGTGAAACAATGCCAGCATTGCCACTCATTCGACCTTTGCCAAAGCTCCCGTCAGGGTTTTGTGACTGTGCGAGCCACTCCAATCCGCGCTCGACCGAGTCTCGCCATTGTGGGTTTGTTTCATTCTGACTTGGTGAGTTCTGTGCTGAGACACCAGCATCAACAGGCCGCTTCACCTCTGGTTCCGCGGCGTCACTGGGGGTTGATTTTTCTGGAGCGACTGACGTCGGCGGTACCACTGCTGTGGTTGTCGAAGTGGGTGAAGTGGGCACGGGTGACACTGATGTCACTGATGACGCGGGTAACGCAGGAAACGAAGGAGATGCGGGAGATGCTGGAGATGCAACTGGTTGCTGCAGAACCAATATCAGCGCCGCCATAGATGCTACGAGTGGATACATCATCGCTTCGGCTCCTCTGCGAGGCGCCGGTAATAGTCCTGAGTCAACTGTCGGTATGCAGCGCTCATTGGATCGCGCAACCCTTGGCGGACAGCCTCACGAACACGTGGTGGTAGACGCCCCCACTCCGCGCGCGCCTCGTCAAACTGCGCGCTATTCATGGTTGGATCAGCTTGTTCAGGCGGTTCATTTGAAGTGGCGTCACCATCCTTGCGACGCTTTCCATTAGCACCATCTTGGTCTTGCTTGCCATCGCGGCCACCCCGTGGTTGACCATTCTCGCCCGGTTCAGGCTTCTTGCCATCCTGACCGTCTTTGCCATCCTTGGCGCCTTGATCTTTACCCTGATTCTTGCCTTTGCCGCTTTGCCCTTGTGATTGTTGGCCTTGTGACTGTTGGCCTTGCTGTGATTGTTGTTGCTTCATCCGTTGCGCAGTGGCGATGAGTTCGTCAAGCTTTCGAACCACCGACTCTTGAACGCGACGTGTTGAAATTCCAGAATCGTTCGCTTCTAACAGTTGCGCGCTGTGCTTCATGTCGTCAATAGCGGAGTTCAAAATGTCGCGTGGCTTTGCACCATCCAGACTGCGCTGTAGTTCAGAAGTATCGGTGGTGGTGTCTGATTGTTTCCCACCATCACCCAGTCCAAGCGCTTCATCAAGCGACGGTGGTTTGTCGGCCATAGCCGGTGCCGGAGGCACATTCGGAACTGATGGTGGTGCCGCCACAACAGACATACTCAGCACATACATGCACAGATTCATCATGGTTTCGCTCCTGAATCAGAATCACCCGTAGTCGGAACCTCACCGTTGTTCGGTGAATTTGGTGGCTCCACATTTACATCTGGACCACGTGACTGGTCTTCCATCGCCTTTACCCATCGCTCGCCGAGTTCTGTCAGGCGCTTCTGTCGCATAGCGATTCGGGTTAAGTATGCAGCCCGATCAGCCTCGGGCAACTCACTCGCGCTCTTGGTGTCGTCAAGAACACGCTGCGCCATCGTGCGCAATAGGCGAAGCTCAGCCATCGGTGGAACGCGTGGCGCGCCAGCCATTGATCCGCCACCTGGTGGTTGTTGACCACCAGCATCTTTCGGTGCCTCCGCGAATGGATCATCTGCCTCTGGTGGGTCAGCGAGCGCCTCAATAAGTGAGGCCAACGCTGCTTCTACCTCTCGCTGCACCAATATGGTTCGTTGTGAAAGTGCTGATGCGGAGAGGTCTTGCCCAGCCAGTGTGCTGGCTGAAATCATCTCTTGATTACTTGTGGCGTACAGCTCGCTTCCTGACACATCCCCACGAGCGCCAATGGTGGTAAGTAACCCAGTCACGGTTGCTTGTTCGGCTGCGATGCGCTTGCTTTCAACAAATCCACGCCGGTCAAGGGTCTTTCCAGGTGCTGGAACAATCGCCTCTGCGCCACTGCGAGCACTCCGTTGCCGCTCCAAGACTTGCTCATACACACCGCGAAGTTCTTCACGGCGTAGGTTCTCCGCGTCTTTTTCAGCGTCATTCTTAGCCTTCTGCGCGGAAGCAAGTGCCTCTTGAATGGAGTTGCGCGCCGCATCAAGCGACTCCCGCGCTGGTCCCACATCAGCCACTTCCTTTCGCAGAGACGCTGCTACAGCATCAAGTTGCTCCGCCCCACGAATGATCAATGTGGCAGCCCGACGCATTGGCTGCCCAGCAGCCGCGGCGTTCTCGGCGATTCCTGAGGCATTCCGAGATAGTTGCAGCATGAGTTTGGCGAGACGAGAAACCTCCGCAACATCAGTAGCAGTCAACTTCTGCATAGTGAGTGTGTTGGTCTCAATCGCCCCCAAGAGTGATCGCAAAGCGTCAACCACGTCAGTGATCCGCCGCTCGAGTTCTTCGGTGCGACGCTTGCTTTGATTCTTCATCGCCTGCTGCATAGCTTGAACAGCTTGCTGTGCCTGCTGCTGTGATTGTTGCGCACTCTGCATCTGATTTTGCTCAGTCTGCTGTGCGGCCTGTTCAAGTTGCCGAGCTAAACCACGGTCGTCCGCCTCGCGTTGCGCCTCACGCATCGCTTCCACTGCACCTTGGTCAGGCTTCTCTTGTGTTTGAATTTCCTCAGCGCGTTTACCGAGGTCTTCCGCAAGGGCTCGCGCCTCTGCTGCTGCTTCGCGCTGTGCCTGCGCGGATCGATCCATCAATGCCTTCGTCTCTTCTGAAAGTTGGTTGCGCTGCTTTCCAACAGACTTCTCTGCAGCCGCGCGGGTGTCCTTGCTTGCTGTGTCTATGCGCTCCGCAAGTTTGTCGATGCGACGAGTCAGTTCTGCTGTCTCCCGATCGCGCTGCAGCGCTGTTTCAAGGTCTGCGAGTGCGCTTTCTGACTCGCTTGCTCGCTCCGCCGCTTCGGTAATAAGCGAAGCGTCTGGTAGCGCCGTTGCACCCTCTTGAGAACGTTGTGATGCGGTGCGCGCTAACTCACTAGCCTCTTGAATCGTTTCCGAAAGCCCCTCGCCATCGGTCTTGTTGCGCTCAAGTTTGGAAGCAAGTTCCGCCAACGAGCGCTCGAACGAGGCGATTCGATCAGCCATTCGGCCCTCAGATCCAGCGATCTGTGCTCGCTCCGCCTCGGTTGCTGCAGCGCCGTTCGCCTTGGTTCGCTCGACAACATCCTTCATTGCGTCGGCAATACCAGCCTGCTCCTCGCGTAATCGGCTGGCGGCCTCGCGCATCTGCCCAAGACGCGAACGCACCTGCGCGGAAAGTTCACTCGCGGAAATCACCCGAAACACGCGGGGTGAACTCACCACTGCTGGTCGTGGCGATCCATTGCTTTCAAATGCATCGGTGATGTTTCCAACACAGACCACCCGGTCACCAGGTTCTACAGAAAAATCTGAAAGCAACAGTGTTGTTTCAACACGCGCGCTCATTCCTTGTGTCCCTTCGACTGTTGCAACACGCCGTGATGGTGTGTCATTGCGAGTCACCGACACATCAAGCCACGATCGCTTCACACCAAAGTCATCTCGACCCTCTGCAACAACGAGTGGGGTAGCAGCTGGTGTCACGGTTTCATCAGCGGTCGGTTCAACAATGGTGATTGTTGGGGGCGCGTCATCAATTGCTGGTATCTCAAATGCAATTCGCTCTGAGGGAAGAATGCCATCGACGCCACGTGGTTTCAACTCAAGCACACCACGGCCATTTGCAATCCAACTCATGCTCCAGTGTGTCTGATTGCTTCCATCGACCGTGAACTGTGGCGTGATCTGTGCACCATCCACTCCGACAATAGAGATGGTTTCTGCAAGCCACAACGCACGCGCGGATGGCTCTGTTGGTACCGAGCTTGTGCCGCGCATGTCGGCGTCGATAGTGATGGTTGATCCAGTAAGTACCGGCGGCGACACCGTGGCGCGCCGGTCAGTTCCAGTTCCAAGCTCAATGGTTCGAACATCTACCTTGCCGCTCAAGTAGGGCGGCGGTGTCACAATGGCGCGGGCCGACTCCACCACTGGTGGTGGAACAAGCCGAATAACGATCGGCAGGGTCTCCATATCTTCTGTACGAAAGAGCACCTCAATCGACTCACCGTCGGTCTCCACTAGGCGCTCAAATGCACCATCTGGCTGCGCAGAGAGAAGCACTTTGCGCCACTCCCCGTTGCCATCGCGCAACAGCCGGTACTCCGCCTCCACACGCATATCTGCAGCGTCTCCACGCACTGATTGCGCGCGCAACGAAAGTGCAACACCACGCGGATGAACCAACGAAGCCATGGCTGGCTCAACCATCGTGCGGGCTGGCCATTGAATATCGGCAAATGGCGTCAGTAAGCGCAGTAGCGCTGTCTTTGATGTCTCGGGCGCAAAGACCAACAACAACACCAGTGTGGCGATCGCCATACTTGCCGCAGTTGCAGCGCGCTTTGCAGGCTGTTGATTCACACGTTGATGCGTTGCCGTCTGAGAAATGGCCCGTGCATCATCAATCACCATGGAGGTCAATGGATTGGCGGTGGGCCCTTGTGCAGCCTGCGACTGTGCCAAATCCGCACCCGCCGCCAGTTTTCCGCGCGCTGCCGCGCTCCCACGTTCAAGCCACAGTGCAACCTCAACCAGCGATGGTGAGAACCGGAATGCGGGCAACACCTTTATTACAAACCACGCGGCGCCACCCCCGACAAGCATTGCCAATTCAACAACACGAATGAACGGCGGTAACCGAAGCAGTCGATCAAGTACCACTGCCACAACAACAGCAAGCAGTCCAAACGCAATTGCTTGCGACAGGCGCTCGATCACTAAGGCTCGGCGAACCGCTGATCGGGTGTTTCCAATCGCAACCAACACCCCATCGGTGGTGGTGGTCTCTGAAGTTGGGTGCGTATCGTTCATCGTCATTTAAATCAGCCGCGCGCTTCGCCGAACAATCCATTCAGAAGCCAATAGTGACATCAGTATTGCAAGTGCCAGTGGGCTATTCCAAATGGGATCACGGAGTGGGTTCTCTGTACGAATTGATCGATTTGGAAGCGAGTGGACCAGTGTTGCAACATCGGCCGGCACAACCACCCTGCCACCCGTCTCGCGAGCAAGTGACTCAAGCAGTGGTCGGTCTGCCTCCGCATCGCGCAACTCTCGGTCACTCCGGGTGACTTCAAGAATTGCACCGTCCCCAGCCCGTGCTGCAAGTGATGGATCGCGCGGGCGTACCTTCCAACGGCCCTCCCGCTCTGGAGACCACACTGCTACAAACAATCCACTGGAACCGGGCGTTGCAACGATATCCACCGCCGAGCCACGGGAGTCCTCAGGAATTGCTTCAAGCGCGACTGTAGTGGGTGGTGGACCAGCGGGGAGCTCAACTTCTATTCGCACTGTGTCGCCCACAACCGAGCGACCTGGCTCGATAGCAATACGTACTTCCTCACGCCCAACACCCAAGGATGGACGAGCCAATGAACGGAGTAACTGCACCCAAAATCGCTCTGGATAGGTTTCGCCGCGACCATTCCGCCAACGCCAAATCTCATCGGTCGCCACATACAACACATTTCCAGCTCCGTAGCGCATCCCAACCACCAGTGGTGCATGACCACCCTCTATCTCCTGTGCCGACTCCGCGAGGATTTCGCTTGCTGGTTTGAGAGATTGAATTGGAATGCGTTGCGCCCACTCCAATTGGGCCCAGCCCTCGTCTGCTGAAAGTAACTCCGCCGGGAATGCCGACTTTGGATCATCCGCCAACCGCAACACACCAAGGCGCGCGGCAAGCGGTGTGGGTGACAAATTGACTGGCACAGACAAGCGTTCCAGTTCATATGGCCCAGTAAACGGAAGTAACTCCTCCGCTGTTGTGCCATGCCAGGTTCGGGGAGTACTCCGTGATCCACCGATCCACGCTAGCCCAGTACCGCGCTCTGCCACCGCACGCTTCATTTCCATCAATTGCTCGCCGGTGAAGAACGTGGCAGGAATGTCGCCTATCACAATGAGGTCGAATCGCTCAAACTCCTCGCGGGTCCGCGGCAGCCGCGCGATTGGCGTATTGCCCTCCTGCGCAAAGTCCCGGTCTGCAGAGAGCAACATGACAGAACTCTCAATAGTTTGTTCTCTCTGCAACAGATTCTTGAGATAGCGATACTCCCAGCGCGGATACCCGTCGATGTAAAGCACTCGCATTGGTCGATCCACCAATGTGATCGGCACTGCGCGTCGATTGTTTACAGGTAGTAAATCGCGTGTTGTTTGTTGATCATTTGGCGTATTCGCTACCAGTGAGTCAGAAACCCGGACTTCCCAGCGGGCGTCGCCTGTGGTTGAGGGGCTCGCTACTAACTGCACTGTGTCGCGTTGTGGCGCAACCTCGTCAGCAACATTGGTTCCTGCTGGAAGTTCAGCGAAGTCCAATACTGTGCCTGTAGCAGTATCAACCAACTCAAGACGCGAAGCCCGGGTGCGCGCTGGTCCACGCCGTTCGATCGTTGCTTCAACAGGAACAATATCTTTAGAAAAAGCACGCCTTGGCGCCTGAACAACTGTGATCGCGGTGTCGCCCACCGCGACATCTGCCCCCAACATAACCGAGGAGACCGTCACACCTTCCGTCTGCAGTCGACGAATCAAATTTCGATCGGGCGGATCAGTCGTGCGACCGTCGGTCAACAACACCACGGCACTGACTTGCCGCCCTGAGGAACGCGAAAGCGCCTGCTCAATAGCACGAGAAAGAAGTGATTGATCACCAGTCGCGTCACCAACACTGATACTTCCGTCATTCGCGCGAGTGAGTGGTGACAGTGCATCGGAAAACCCATACCACTCCACTCGATGCTCATTGCCAATGAGTGTGAACGGCGAGTCACTACCGACAAGCTCCTGGAGTGCCGCGTCGCGCGACTTGGGCTCATTGAGTGAGTTACTCAGGTCCGCTACCTCCATTGAGCGGCTTCTGTCTGCCAAAATGATCACCGAATCAGGCTCTACCGACTCTTGTGGAACCTCTAAAAGTGGCCCAAGAAACAGAGCGATAAGAAAGATGATTGTGAGTGTTCGCAACGAAACCAAACACCGACGCCGCACTGTTGATATGGCGATGTTTCTGTATGAGCCCCATGCAACCAGTAGCGCAACGACCCACACCAACAACCACGCAGATGTTGGAATGGCGCGTTCCCACGCAAAACGCACCCCTATTGCATCAACAGGGAGCGATTGAAGGCCAAGCATCCATCGCACCAGTGCGTTGTTCATCATCGGGCGCCCTCACTGACTACCTGTTGACCATTTGCTTGTCGGGTGGTCGCCGGGCGAATGCCAGTGGCGTATGAAAATCGACGCGCAAGGAATGCTTCGAGCGCTGCCAACAACACGGCGATCACAAAGAGCGGCGGCGCAAGGCCACTTGTTTGCCGCGGCGACATTGGTTGGGTGCCATTGCGTTGCGCGCCATTATTTCCACCCCCAATCCAATTGACTTCACCGGACGCGCTGAGCCATTTGTTCAGTTGTTCGTGTTCAACAAGTGCCACCGAAGTTGCCCGATCATCAACAACAGCAGCCATCACCCCTTGTACTCGGCCTGAACTATCAAGCATTTCAAACATGCCGCCGCGCTCGATTGGGCTAGTGGCACGCCCACCAGCGCCTACAGCAATCGATCGGGCGCCCGGTAAAGCACCGCCATCTGGCGCGATTGGACGAAGCTCAACAACACCTGCGCGATCAATGTCGGGCTGTGCCCCGACCACCACAACCTGTGCGGCCGATACGTGCCGCCGGCCTTCGGCTATCAACTCTTGCCACAGTGGCACCATGAGTGGCTTCAATGGCAACGTGGTCCAGGACAAATCAATCGCACTGGTAAAGAGCACCACCATTCCGCGTGCATTCAATGGACGCCACGACAACAGAAATGGACTCCCATCTTGCAGTGCTAGTTGTGTAGCAGTCGGGTCCATTGAAACATCAACAGTGAGCGTGCGAAACACCTCAACCGCTGGCGACAACTGTGGTAGTTCAGCCCCAAGTGTTGCGAGATACGAAGTGTTTGGTTGTTCTGCTGCAAGCGCAACTGGATTCGGAAAGTCCCGAGCTTCAAGCGCCAGTTTCCATGGTAAAGAAAATGTACTGGTGAATTGACTTGTCCAAGCCTGGACCAACTCACCGGCTGCTGGAAGAACCACCACCACACCACCACGGGTCACAAAAGACGTCAATAAGCCCCATTGCTGCGTATTGAGTAACTGTGGTTGCGCAATAACGATCGTGTCAGTCGCGGCCAGGGTGCGTGAGTCAAGTGCAGCCGGATCAGTCATGGTCACATCGATAGCGGCCGCGTCCCCAGGGGCGAGCGCTCGAGACACCCATTCACCCGCGGGGAGCCGATCAATCGCGCCACTGGTCTCAAATGTGCGTCGATCAACAACCACTACGCGCAACCGATCGGTGGGCGCCAAAATTGTCGCGCGTGAGTCATCAACAGGCTGTGCATCAGCGGAGATAGACGCCACCACTGCCCGACGTAAGGCCAATGCTGGATCGCCAGCTCGCTCCGAAAGCATCACTGTGACCGCATGCTCACGTTCCCCAGCGCTCAGTTCAACCGGTCGCTCCACGGGGGAAGTCAAAGTCGGTCCGGTGATGCGAACGGTGGTGTGAAGAACTCCATCACCACGGTCACGGGCCACCATCACCCGCAACACAACCGGTGCCCCTGGCCCAGTTCCAGCCACACGATCAAGCTCAATAGAGGTAATGCGAAGATTGCTTCCATCAGGCGCGGGTTCTGTTGTTGCACGAATAAGCACCGGCGTGTCATCATTTCCAAGCTTCTGAAGTGGCGTTAGCCCACCAACAAATCCAGCCCGAAAGGCGCTACAAATCAAGATTTCCCGCTGTGTTCCGGCGGACTCTTCGTGTGCAAGTATCGCAGCGGCGGCGGTAAGTGCTGCACTGAGGTCACTTGCTAATTCTGTTGCTGCAAGCCCAGTCAGGCGCTGCACAGCACCGCGATGGTCCAACGATGCTGCCTCCCGACTAGAGATGTTGGCACGCGAGGTGAGCACAACCGCCACACGATCACCCGGAAGTAGTTGCTCTATCTCTGATCGTGCCATTGCTATCGATCGATCAAAGGCTGTACCAGTACCAAGCCGCTCGTTGGCGGATGCTGAATCATCAATGATCACCACCAATGTTCGAACAACGCGCGTAGTCGCAATGGTTGATCCAATAAACGGAGCCGCAATTGCCAAACCAGCACAGATGACCAAGAGACAACGGACCGCAAGAAGTAGCCATCGCTCTACGCGTCGCTTGCGCTCGACACGACGAAGTGCCTCACGCAACAATTCCATAGCGGCCCACTCTACTGGCTTACGCCTTCGTCGCATCAATAGATGGATTGCCACAGGAACAGCCACAGCCATACCCGCGGCGATAGCCAATCCTGGTGATGCAAAGGTCAATAGACTCATCGCCCACCCCCGCGTAGAAACGTCTCACGACGCGCCAACAACGCGGCGAGTGCTGGTCCAACCGATTCGTGTGTATCCAGGCGAATCATGTCAAATCCAAAGCCGCGCGCAAGCCTTTCCAGTTCGCGCTCGTCTTCCGCCAATACATCTAAATACGCTTGGCGAATACTGCGTGTGTCCACTTCCAGCGTCGCTTCGCCCTCAAGGCCTTCGAATGGGGCGTTCTCGTCAAGATCAAATCGTAACTCCGCCCTATCGAGGACACGCACCAAGATGACGTCGTGGCCACGGTGTCGCAGCCGAGCAAGCGCGTCTTTAACCTGTTGTTTTGGCATGAGAAAGTCACTGACAATCACTACCAGTGATCGGTGAGTTCCTCGTGAAAGCAATTCATCAACAGCGCGCGGCAGATCGGCGCGCCCATCAACGGCATGGGTTGCTAAGCACTGAACAATGGCGCGCCAGTGCCCTTGTGAATTAGAGCAACGTGTCGCCGCGATGAGTGTTGGCCCAAACATTTCCGTAGAAACGCGGTCGCGTTGCGCAAGTCCAAGAAATGCCATGGCCGCAGCCGCTGCGGTGGCGTGATCAAATTTTGTCCAGTTTGATTGTCGTCCCGTCTGTGTGCCACCCCAGCCATCTTTGCTGCCGAGTGTTCCAAAGCGCATGCTTCCAGATGCATCCACCATGATGTGGATATCGAGGTTGGTCTCTTGTTGAAATCGCTTGAGGTACAACTTATCGCTGCGCCCAAAGACCTTCCAGTCAATGTGACGCACGGGGTCGCCGGCAACGTATTGCCGATGCTCCGCAAACTCCACCGCAAGGCCTTGGTATGGCGAACGGTGCATTCCGCTCATGACACCCTCCGCGATGCGCTTCGCGCGCAACTCGAATGGTCCCAATTGGGCGAGTGTCTCTGGTGCCAGGTACTGCTCTGCGCGCACAGAACTCCGTTCAGGCGCCCGCGGGCTTCACGAGGCGTTCTAGTTCCTTGGCGCCGGCTGCGCCGGTGTCTTCAACGCGAATCTCGCGCAGTAACTCATCGATCACCTGATCTGGACCAACACGATCGGCTTGTGCATTGAAATTCAGTTGCAACCGGTGCCGAAGAATTGGCTTCGCTACCGCTCGAACGTCATCAGGTGTCGCGGTGGGTGCGCCAGCAAGCAGCGCGCGAGCCTTTGCGGCAAGCACCAAGAATTGACTTGCGCGGGGCCCGGCACCCCAACTCACATAGTCCATGACTCGTAATTTTGGACCACTCGGTGCCGCGTTGGGTGATGCTGCGTCTTGCGCTTGACGCGTGGCGCGAACCAATCGAAGCGCATAACGCACCACGTGATCTGCAACTGGAACTTCACGAACTAGGGCCTGAATAGCACGCACGTCTTCGCCACTGAGCACTCGCTCAGTTGGCTTTGGTGCAGCACCAGTGGTGCGCCGAACGATTTCTGCCTCCTCGTCAGCAGTTGGGTATCCAATCAGAATCTGCAGCATGAATCGATCAAGCTGCGCTTCGGGCAGTGGATAAGTACCTTCTTGTTCAATGGGATTCTGGGTCGCCAGCACAAAGAACGGTTCAGGCAGTGGGTGATTGACACCGCCGACCGTTACTTGCCGCTCTTGCATTGACTCCAAGAGCGCGCTTTGGGTCTTGGGAGGCGTGCGGTTGATTTCGTCCGCCAGAATGACGTTGGAGAAGATTGGTCCTGGAACAAATCGAAGACGTCGCGTTCCGGTTGATCGATCCTCTTCAATCACCTCGGTGCCGGTCATATCGCTTGGCATTAAGTCTGGCGTGAATTGGATGCGCGAAAATCCAAGAGACATGCTCCTCGCAAGGGTTGAAACCAACAACGTCTTAGCGAGGCCAGGGACGCCCTCAATCAGCGCGTGCCCGCCGCAAGCGAGCGCGATCATGACTTCATCAATTACCCGGTCTTGTCCAACAATGACCGAGTGCACCGCGGTACGCAATCGCTCGGTGGCCGCCTTTGCATCGGCGGGGGTGTGAATGACCGTCGATGGGGCGGATTCTTGCATGGCGGAAGTATAGTTGTGCACCTTGCCGGAACTCGCAGAAATCGAATCTTTGCGCCGCACGATCGCGCCTGCCTTGATTGGGCGTTCGCTCCGATTGGTCGCTATCGGTCCACATGACATGCGCGCGCGCGGTTGTGGCCGGGGTGAAGGTCACCGAACCAAGCGCACCTGGATGGCCCCGTCCGAATTGTTGGATGGGGCGACCGTCCACTCGATTGCCCGTCACGGGAAGCGTTTAGCAATCATTGCGACTGATGGACGTTGTTTGGTCGTGCAGCTTGGAATGAGTGGACAATTGATTGCTGGCTGCGATTTCAACGATTCACATCAACACGTCACCTGGCTTGTAACGAACCCGGCTCGCGGACGGGGCATCAATCCGCCCGCGTCAATCCCGTTGATTTTTCGCGACCCGCGCCGCTTCGGCGGATTGACGGCGTATGGAGATACCGCTTCACTCTATGAATCTTGGAATGCCGAACTTGGCCCAGATGCACTGACAATTCAGGCGCAAGCTCTTCGCGCCGCAATGACCGGGGCACGTGCCGTGAAGGTCGCCCTGCTCGATCAAACGATTGTCGCTGGTGTCGGCAACATCTATGCCGATGAGTCGCTTCATGTCGCAGGCATTGATCCTCGCATGCGGTGTGACCAGCTGTCACCCCAACGTGTCACAGCTCTAGCGCTTGCCATCAGAACCATCTTGAACCGCGCCATCAAACATGGCGGAAGCACGTTGCGTGACTATCGATCAGGTCTTGGTGCGGCCGGCACGGCACAAGCTCTCCACGCCGTTTATGGGCGGGGGGGCGAACCGTGCCGGTCTTGTGGCCAATCACTTCACGAAACACGTCTGGGTGGTCGTACGACCGTCTGGTGTCGATCGTGTCAGACCGGCGTGAAGAGCATGCGCGCTTCTGATCGAAAGTGATGTGCGTCTTGGCGCGACAGGGTTCAGAAGGAATGAACTCTTATATATTCCTCCTCCTAGTAAAGAGCCCTGACGGTTGGTGGACAACCCAGAATATAAACCCATAAACCATTGCTACACATTGACATATAGCAGAAGTCTCGTTGTGGTTGAGTTGTCAACTCTTCGTCATTAGCGTTCACCAGGCGCCTATTAGCAAAGCGTGTGTGTGGATGGGTGGCCAACACAAATCGTCACCCACAACGCCCACGCGAAACCAGGTGGTTATTAACCCGAGATGGTTTCGGACACTCGTCACTAATCGTCAGGTACCACACCGACAGCCCACGCGGGTGGACAACCCCTTAAACCACGTTATTGTGCCGTTCAAGGGACTGCTCAATACGAGTGACGTCGCCAGATAACGCTGTGTCGGTCTGGGTCTTGGCGCCAACGGTTCGTACTGCGTGCATCACTGTTGTGTGATCGCGACCACCAAAGTAACCACCAATTTCCTCAAGCGAGAAGCGGGTGTGCTTGCGCGCGAGCCACATGCACACCTGTCTTGGAAGCGCCACACTCTTGTGCCGACGCTTGGACATCAGTTCACTCAGTTTAATGTCGTAGTACCGAGTAACCGCATCAATAATCTGCTGAATAGTTGGCTGCGATGAACCACTAGTGGTATCGGTCGGACGACCATCTGCCAGGGCTTGCTTAGCCAATTCAAGCGTGATTGGAACGCCATTCGCCATCGAAAGGCCACGAAGGCGCGTCAGCGCACCCTCAAGCTCACGAATGTTGGAATCAAGGCGAGCCGCAATATAAGCAGGAACATCATCAGGCAGTTGTATGCCATGAAGCGCAGCCTTCGACTTCAGAATCTCGACACGGGTCTCGTATGGCGGTCGATCAATTCGCGCCACCAAGCCACAGTTGAATCGACTTACCAAGCGCTCCTCAAGGTCGGGAATTTCCGAAGGCGCAGCATCAGAACTCAACACAATCTGCCGACCACCCTGGTACAGGGCATTAAATGTGTGGAAGAACTCTTCCTGTGTTTGTTCGTGCTTGGATAGAAAGTGAATGTCATCGATCACCAGCATGTCTACATTCCGAAACCGGTGCCGAAACTCCATCATTCGTCCCGCGCGGACCGCTTCGTGGAACACATCCATGAATGTGCTGCATGAGATATAGACAATTCGGGTGGTTGGGTCGCGTCGCAACATCTCTTGACATACAGCTTGAAGCAGGTGTGTCTTTCCCATTCCAATACCACCATGCACAAAGAATGGGTTGTAAGCACGGCCAGGCTTGAGCGCCACGGCCTGGGCGGCAGCGTGACCAAGGCGGTTGTTTGGACCAACTACAAATGTTTCAAACACATAGTCCGGAGACAAGAGGATTTGTTCGTCAAAGAGCGCCTCGCCAGTGGCGCCCGCGCCAACGGCGTTTGACGCCAACGAAGTTGTTGGGTGAGTAGCAAGCGCCACTCGATCACCAACAAACTGCACACCAATAAGGCGACCAGTTGCCACACACGCGGCTTCTGTGAACTGTGGAACGCAACAACGCTGCAAATACGACAATCGCACCGGCTCAGTAACCAACAGCGAGAGATTCGCGCCATCAACAGCCACCACCTCGATCTGATCAAACCAGTGGCGCTGTAACTCACCATGATGGGTGCGCAAGTGCTCAAACAAGCGATCGCGAATTTCCGCATTCGCAAGATGTGTTGAGCGAGAAGATGATTCGTGTGTAGTGGTTCGCACAGCCATGACCAGTCAATCTCCCAAAGAAGCACCACACACAAAGGCGCGTACATAACTCGTTGACACCATGACGGTGCAACGCGAAGTTTCAAACCAAACCCAGTATTCATGATCGGTGTGCGCGCAAACGCAACAACCCCACATGAATCAAAAGTCAACCAACACCATATTGTTGCGCGCGGAGAGATTGCCCACCACGCCGCGCTTTCAAACATCGGGACTGTAGAGCACAAATGCGCGACCGTCAATCACGCCGAATCACAAATGCCCATCAATTCCATCAACAGTCATTTCTAAGGTTGAGGTGGGCATGTCAAGAGCAGAACCCTCTTGTGTTCCGCTCGATAATTCACCCTTTTGACCCTTCAAATTTCCTGCACTATTTTCAAACGCAGCTACTTGATTTTCGTGGCGCGTGCGATTCGATCGGTGATCCATCAACAAGTGCACGCTCTGTGCTCGATCTGGTCCAGCAATAGCCTCAATGCGCTCGCGCGCGAACGGGATCAATGTGCGACGTGAAACATGCCCAATGATGATGTCACGCGCAGTCCACGCCTCTAGCAGTGGCCGCAAATCTTCAACATGGATGTGTTTGCCTACCTTGGCACGATCGCGATGTTCATCTTCAAAGAATGTGCATTCAGTGATCACCACCTGTGCCTGACGGAATTCCTCACGAAACAGGAATTCACCAATTTCAGTATCGCCCGTGTAGGCAACCAATGGAATCTCGATGGTCTTGGTGATTTCAACCCCTTGACCACGCAATTCACGCAGGCGCTCTTGAGAAACACCATGGAATTCGTCACGCAGTTTGCTTCTGCGCTCAATCACCACAAACGCCAACGCCGGGGTGGTGTGACTCACCTCAATGGCGCGGATAAACATGTTGGGGCGCAATTGATATTCAGAATCTGGTTCGATTGGAATGATCTCATGAGGCGTTTGCTGCCGTTCAAGATCAACCCACGAAGCCATCATTCTTCGAACAGGCTCCACCATCTTGGGATGTACTAAGCATCGTGCGGTGCCAGGCATCTTTTGGAACGCCCGCTGGCTAAACCAGTAAGGCAAGCCAGCAACATGGTCCATGTGTGTGTGACTCAAGGCCACAATGGGCGAGGCCAACACCGGCCGGGGGCAAAGTCCAATATCAAAGACCAAATCCAACTCAGGCACGTGAACAACCGCCTGCTCCCCGGCGACGGATACGCCTTGGATGCGAAATGGAGCGGAGTAGACAAAGCCAAGTCGAGCCTCCTGTGGAGGCATACGTGGAATCATGCGGGAATCTCCTCTCGCAGCGCTTTCGCGCGGCAGGGTGAAAGTGCGAAACGACAATCCTAAGGAGTATTGGTCCGATTTCCTTGAAGATGAAGCCCAATATGAAAAATTTGTCTAATCTCACAAACAGCTCGTTTGATTAGGCGATTTAAATTCAACAGTCAGTGTCGGTCAATATGCGCCTATCCAACGATCAAACGACACTTCGCAGTGAGTTTGCCGACGACCCCGATATGGTTGGGATTGTTGCGTTATTCATTCATGAGTTACCACAGCGTTTGGCGGCTATGCACGTGGCAATTGCCGCGGCAGATCGTGAGCAACTCCGCATGTTGGCGCACCAACTCAAGGGGGCCGCTGGGGGTTATGGGTTCCCTAAATTAGGGGAGGCTGCAGCCCTTGTCGATCAGGCTGTGAGGGTTGGCAATGACGACAATGTCATCCGTAGCCGCGTGGGGATGCTGGCGGCGGTAGCAGCTCGGATTCGACCTTGATGAACACCATAAGTGATGTGCACCTATTCGACAAATGTCGAGTAACTTCGATTGTGATTATCCCCCCATGACCGCGCTCCCGTCAACCCTTCCAAAAGTTCTTGCGATCGACGACTCGGTGTTGATTCACCGGTTGCTTCAGGTCCGGCTTCAACACGAACAGATTCAATTGTTTGGCGCCACGAGCGCCGATGTGGGTATCAAGATGGCGCGTGAATTGCGCCCTGATGTCGTACTCCTTGACATCGAGCTTGATCTGAAGAATCAAGGCATGGATGGATTTGGCGTTCTACAGGTGTTTAAAGGAGATCCAGACCTTCAAGACGTGTCGGTGATCTTCATTTCCGCCACCGCAACGATGGAAGAACGGGTGCGCGCACTTGATATGGGAGCCAGCGACTTTGTCGCCAAACCATTCGAAATTGTGGAGTTGCAAGCACGTGTTCGCAGCGCACTGCGTGTGCAGCATCTTGTAAAGATGTTGGCACAGAAGGCACAAGTCGATGGTCTCACGGGGCTTTGGAACCGTACCTACTTTGACCGACGTCTTACACAAGAGGTGGGGGAGGCCATCCGTCACAATCGCTCTTTGTCGCTGGTGATGTGTGACGTGGATGGATTTAAGAAACTCAACGACGAGCGCGGCCACCCGTTTGGTGACAAGGTGCTGGAGCGACTCGCTCGAATTCTTCAAACTGGGCGCGGCAGTGATATTGCCTGCCGTTATGGTGGCGAAGAGTTCGGCATCATTCTTCCAAATACCGTCGGTTCAGAGGCTATTGAGGTAGCGGATCGATACCGGCGGGCGATCGAACAAGAGGTTTGGCCAAGCGTGCCAGGAATGGTGATCACCGCCAGTTTTGGCGTTGCGGACGTCTTTGTACTTCCTGGCACCCCCACCACAGAAGACTTTATTTCCACAGCAGACGCAGCGCTGTATCGGGCAAAGGTAAATGGGCGTAATCGAGTAGAAGCCGCAGTGGCCATGCACCTTCCGGGTTAACACCATGGGTACCGTGCATGATCAGGGTGTCTGTATTCGCCAGTGGGATTTCAGTGAAACAAGCCAAACAGTCAGTTTGTTCGGGCGATCGCTCGGTGTTGTTCGAGGACTTGCAAAAGGGGCACGCCGGGAGCGTGGTGCATTTGACGGCGGAGTGGACTTGTTGTCTCGGGGTGAATTTGGTGCCATTATCAAACCAAATCGAGATTTAGCAATACTGACTGAGTGGGACCTCTTGGAGGTGTTCCCGCGCTTACGAACAGATCTCATAGCCAATCAAGCAGCGTTCTACATGGCGGATCTGGTGGGCAGAATGCTGCAACCAGAAGATCCACACCCATTGCTGTTTGACTGCTTTGTTGAATCTCTTAGGACTATCGGCGCGGCCCGCTCACCCGAAGAACCACCACCAGACGGTGCTGGTTCACTCTTGGTGTTTCAATGGACTTTATTGAGTGAAACGGGCTATAAACCAACACTAACCAGCAGCACGACAGGCGATGTGTTGGAGTTTGCGCCCACTTCGGGCGGTGTGCTCCAACCTGGCGAAACCACCGATGGACCACGGTGGAAAGTCCGCCGCACCACGCTTGAGTGTTTAACCACGATTGGCGCATTCCCCGAGCATCGCACACCGTCAGTGACTATTGATCGCGCTAATCGGTTGCTCGCCGCGTACACGTGCCACATCTTGGGAACCGAACCAGCCACCATGCGGGCGGTCTTCAGTAAAGCATCAAGCTGAACAAACAGCCGTCGTTGGAACAACTTGCGCTCGTAAGGTCGGACGTAGTGGGAAGTCGCGCGCCACTGACAGCAAATCTTCAACTGTCAAACTCTCTATCTGCGCTAACTCCTCTTCCAATGACGCGTAGGCGCCTCGATACAACCACACGGAACCCAGCCGGCGCATGCGCCCATCGGGTCGCTCACCAGCAATCGCCACAGCAGTCGCGATCTTTGCGCGTGCATTGGCTAGTTCTTTCTTAGAGATAGCCGTGCACACACGCTCAAGTTCAGTACGAACAATTTCATCAACCCGGGCGACGTTGTCAGGGCTACACGCCACATAAACCACGTATTCACCAATACCGTCATGGCCATCAAATTGCGCCTGTGCCTCTTCGGCAATCCCTGTCTCCACCAACGCCCAATACAAACGCGAACCCTCTGAATCGCCAAGGATTTGCGCCAACATTGCCGCGGCGTAGCGGCGTGGATCTTGCACGGAAGGGGCTGGGCAAAGCCAAGCCAAGTAAGCCCGATTCGCCTGTTTCATCGGAACCATCACACGCTCTTCATGGGTTTGGAACGGCGGATGGATTCGGGAAACCTCGCCGCGTTGCCATGACCCACAGCAAGCTTGGACCTGTTCAACCAACTTGTCAAAGTCCAGAGCACCCGCGGCACACACCACCGTATTTGACGCACAGTAACGACGATCGAAATACGACTGCATTTGCTCGCGGGTAAGCGCAGTTACAGTTTCACGGGTTCCAAGCACACGATGTCCCAAGGGGTGCGCACCAAAGAATCGCTCGTTAGCGTGTTCCCATAGTCGCCAAAACGGATTGTCGTCATACATGGCGATCTCTTCAAGGATCACGCCTTTCTCTTCGTCAAAGTCGGTCTGTCGCAATGCCGGACGGAGGATGTCCGCAATGATGGCAGTGGCCTCCATCAGTTTCTCAGGGAGGACATGAGCGTGAAACGCCGTCAACTCCCCAGTGGTGAAAGCGTTGTGACTAGAACCAATTCGGTCGAAATCACGATTGACATCGTCGGCGGTTCGGCGTTCGGTCCCCTTGAACACCATGTGCTCAAGGAAGTGACTAACACCCATCAGCTCCCGCGGCTCATCACGGGCGCCAGTTTTCACAAAGAAACCCACCGCCGCGGTGTGCGACTCAGGGCTGGTTTCAGCAATTATCGTCAAACCATTGTCGAGCACTGTGTGCCGAAATTCAAAAGCCATAAGTAAGGAGTCTAGGGCTAATTTGCTGGTCTCCACACCTCCTCGGCACATTTAGCACCCCGAACCACTGATATGCGGGTGGTTTTGAGACATTACAGCCCGCACAGACCGAACAATTCTTCAGTTTGTCCCGTTGAACCTTTGAACAAGTGCGATTTCAAAAGGAGACTCTCCGCATGGACAATCCACGCCATCGCTCACATGTCCGCCACGACAGCGCTTTCTTGGAATCAATCGACCGTCGAGATATGGGTCGACGCAATAATTTAAGTGAATTTGTGATGTTCTGGCATCATGACCCAGCCGACATGTGCCGGTACGTGACGTTGGATCTCAGTAACACAGGCGCGCGATTGCGCACTAATAGCCCACTCCCCGAGGGGATGACTGGGGTGGCCATGACAGCTAAGTCTTGTGACGAACAGATTGAGCGGACTGTAATGGTGGTTTGGTCACGAAGCATTCGTGACCCTGATGGAAATATAACCCACCACGAAGCCGGTCTCCGCTTCATTTGAGTTTCAATCACACTACACGGCTAAGTTGGTCGGCCTGTTCTTCGGCGTGGTAACTCGAGCGAACCAGTGGTCCACTCTCACACACAGAGAAACCACGCAGCAAAGCCTCACGCTTAAACATTGCAAACTGGTCGGGGTGAACCCAACGGTCAATCGGCAGGTGATTGCGCGTTGGTTGTAAGTATTGACCAATCGTCAGAATGTCCGCCTTGCTCGCGGTGCGGATGTCATCCATGAGCGTCAGCACCTCTTCATCACGCTCACCAATACCAACCATTACCCCAGTCTTGGTTACCAAACCACTCGCTTTGAACTGCGCTAAAACCGCAAGGCTTCGTTGATATTTCGCTTGTGGCCGCACTGCCGGGTGCATGCGATACACCGTCTCCATGTTGTGCGAAAGAATTTCAGGGCGAGCATCACACACCACCTGAATGGCGCGCTCATCTCCTAGAAAGTCACCAACTAAACACTCAACACTCATGCCTGGGCAAGCGCGATGCACAGCACGAATTGTTTCCGCCCAAATCGCAGCACCACCATCAGGCAATTCATCACGATTCACGCTTGTGATCACTACATGCTTCAGTTTCATGAGAGCCAAACTCTCGGCAACCCGTCGCGGCTCATCAGTATCGACAGCGTCTGGGCGTCCGGTCTTCACATTACAGAAGCCACACGAACGCGTGCAGGTATCCCCCAAAATCATGATGGTTGCTGTGCCACGACTCCAGCACTCGCCCATGTTTGGGCAACTCGCCTCTTGGCAAACAGTGTGCAATCGGTGCTCACTAATGATTCCTTTGAGCCGCTCATAGCCAGCGCCGCCCGGAACACGCGCGCGCAACCAATCTGGTTTGCGACCAATGATGCTTTGTTGTGGCGTGCTGTTGTTGTTTAACACCATGCCTGTCAGGCTCACCAGTGCTGGCCCCACATTGCGCGCTGTATCCCCACCGAGCGGGCGCGGGTGTCGCGCCAGGGTGCGAGCAACCGCTTCGGGCGAAGCGCCCGACGGAAGTTGACCCTGTAGAGGAGGATGATCGTTGGCGTTCATGTGGACAAGACAGTGTAGAAGGCTTCGAAACAGCGTAGAAGGCTTGGAAGCAGTGTAGGTCGCCCAGCAATAGATGAGTAATCAGACGACCGGCGGAGTGCCAGTAACACACTTTCGAATCACATATGGGCGCACCCCACCGATGCCACTGACGGCATCACTCAGTAACTCAAGCACAAACCCCATCGCAAGCATGAACAGTGCTGCAAAGAACAACATGACCACCACAAAGAACATCGGACGTTCAGTGAGTGGTTCTGCTTGAAATACTCGTTGCCACAACAGCCAAGATCCGGCCGCAACATCAACAACCAGGACCGCCATGCCAATGCGTCCAAAGAGGTACATCGGCCGGCTGTGTGTTGCGCCTTGGAACCACAACATCAACACATCAAACAGAACATCAAGTGAACGACCGATTCCGTAATGGCTCCGGCCAGCAAATCGCGGCGGCGCACTGACAAATACTTCTTCAACAGCTCCACCGCGCATCCAAACGATTGCGGGCAGTAGGCGGTGGTGCCCAGGACGGAGGCGCAAACTGCGCGCAAGATCGCCCTGGATAGCTTTGAAGCCACCCATATCACGTACGTTGCATCCAGAGACACGGCGCAGCATCCAGTTTGCCAACCTGCTCGGCGCACGGCGCAGCATGAGACTCTCAGTCCGCCCTTGGCGACTTCCAGAAACAAGTGCGTTACCGCGACCCATAGCCTCAACCAAGCGGTGGATTTCCTCTGGGGCGTGTTGAAGGTCGCCATCCATCACCACCACTACATCGCCACAACTTTCTTGGATTCCCGCGTACATCGCAGTGCACTGGCCACCATTACGCGCAAGGAAGACGCCACGGAGCGCTGGAAATTCCAGGCACAAGTCACCAATCATTGCTTCGGTACGGTCAGTAGAACCATCACTCACAATGATGATTTCATACGTTCGACCGATCGCCAACAGAGCCGCATTGGTTCGACGGACAAACTCAGCAACACACGAATCTTCGTTGTGCATCGGCGTAACTACAGAGATTGCCACAGTTGATCCGGGCCCCCGCATTTGGTGTGATCGCGCACCCTGATCACTCACAGGGCGACCTTTAGTTTGCCCTTCATCATCCGCCAGTGTCCAGGAACTGTGCAGACATAATGGTAAGCACCAGGCTTCTGTGGAACCACATAGAAGAGCGATCCAGACATACCCGGATCAATCAAACCCATGACTGCCAGTACAGATGGCATGTCGGGCACAAATTGACACGCCTTGCCTTCAGGTGTCTCACCCATATTGTCTGCAGCGACACCAACCTCCGTCATCTTGCCAGGCATCACGATCAGCAAGTTGTGCTGCATGGTGTCCGTGTTTTTAAGAGTGATTTCTAGGATCTCACCTGGCTTAGCCTTGATTTCCTCGATGTCGTATTTCATGACACCAGGAATAGTTCCGATGGCAACCTGTCGCACGGTGACTCCCTTGAGCACCTCTGGCCGTTGCTCGGCGGGCATCGCAGCAATTGTGCGAAGTGCGGCGCTATAGGCGGGGTTCTCTGGATTCTGTGCACATTTTGTGAGGCGCTCAAGCACCGCGGGGTCGTTCGCAGCCTCTGCAGCGAGCGAAACCAATACGCCAGCAAGATCACGGGTGGCACCACAAGTACCACCACACTGTGCGATCGCGTCAAGAAGTACCAGAGCTGGTGATGCCCCAAGCGACTTTGCAGCCCGCATTCGGAGTTCTGCTGGGACCCCATTCTCCATGAGCATCCGCTTGGCCATTGCCTCGTCCTTTGCTGGATCAGCGGCAAGCACAGCCGCAATGTCTTCAGGCGGCGCGGGTGGAACTAAACGCGCTGGCGGTCCTCCGGCCAACACCGTCGCAACTGCAGCAATCACTATGAAGTAAGTCATCAGGGCAAGGTACCGCTCTATGCACCGTTTGGTCCAAGCCCAACCATTTACAACGGTGGAGCGCAACGGAAGTTGTTGCACAACCCAGCGATTTGGTGGTGATTTAAGGTTTTTTCTGGTCAATTGAACAACAAAGCCCCCTTAGACCAAGGGCGCTCGCTGTCCAGGCACCGGTACCAGCAGTTCTGTTCTCATGGTCTAGTTTGACGGCAGCGACCACCCTTGGTCGGTTGGCGTACTTTAGGAAACTACCCAATGGCTGTTCATCACATCTCAGACACCAACCATCCGTATCTTGCCCCGTATCAACAGGTACGCGATCGCGATGCGCTTGGACCGGATGGCAGGCCAGGTTTGTTCATCGGTGAGAGCCCGGTGGTGATCGGAGCGATGTTGCGCGCTGGTGTTGATATGTTGAGCATCCTGACCAGTGATCGGCATGCACAGCGCGCGGTGGCGATGGTTGATGAAGCGCGCGAGTTTCGGCACAACCTGCATGACCCCGAGGTTTTACTTGTTGCAGATGACCTCCTTGATGCCACGGTTGGTTTCAACATTCACCGTGGATTTCTTGCGGTGGGAAGGCGTCCAACGCAACACACTGTTCGCCAAGTCGTTCCCGCTCAGGGCCAAGACGCGTTACTTCTTGTGGTGGAAGAGATCAACAACATTGACAACATTGGTCAGTTGTTTCGAAACGCAGCGGCGTTTGGTTGTAGCGCGGTGATTCTTTCACCTGGTTGCCACGATCCGTTGTATCGAAAAAGCCTTCGTGTGAGTTGTGGTTGTGTGTTGCGTGTGCCTTACGCGCGTAGTGATGCGTGGAACATCGATCTTCAATACCTCCGCGACGATCAAGGGTTCACCCTGCTTGGCGCGACCGGTGGCGGCGAACACACACTCCGAGAAATGGCTGAGCAACTGACGCACTTACAGGCGCAACCCCGCAGGATTGCAGTGATCATGGGTGCGGAATTCACCGGCTTATGTAATGACACCCTTGCAGCGTGCACAGCGCGGGTGAAAATTCCCATGGCGAATGGGGTTGATTCACTGAACGTTGGGGTCGCGGCGGGCGTATTTCTTTCACGCCTGACTGAACAGTGAGGCGTACCGAGCAGATGTTTCTTGGTCTGCTGGGTCTGTCATGGTTCGCTGTGTCCCACCCCGCTAGTGTGTGATAATCCGATTTTCACTTACGAATCCGCCATTTGCGCGAACAGTGCTGATCGGGGCGCGTAACGAGCCCATGCGAAACATCATTTCGTCAGCGGTCGTATTGGGCGCGCTCGCAATGATCCCTGCCATGCCAGTGGCGGCGGACCCCCCTATCCCAGTCGGAGGGGGCGAGCGGCAAGGGCCTGTCGCAACGTTGTCAACCGAGGATCAAGCGGCGATCGGGCATGCCAAGAGCATTTCCCGGGCATTTCGGGCGATATCCAAACTAGCCGGGCCTTCGGTGGTTTCGATCGAGGTCACCCCTGAGCAAACCATCGTGCGCCGCCAAAGTGGTCGCATGGGCCCACAAGGAATGGCCCCGCAAGGAATGGTTCCACACGGCGCCCCGATGGGTGTTGGCACGGGATTCATTGTGGCGGAAGAGGGGTATGTGGTCACTAACAATCACGTCATTCGCTCGGGTGGCGCGTTCAAGGTGCGGCTGAACGATGGACGGGTCGCCAACGCGGCGTTGGTTGGTTCTGATCAAGAAACGGACATTGCAGTACTGAAGATTGATGTTGGTGGTTTGTCCCCAATTGAATTTGGCGATAGCGACGCGGCGGAGGTTGGCGATTGGGTGATTGCACTTGGATCACCGTTTGGATTGAAAGACAGCGTCACCGCCGGCATCATCAGTGCTCGTGGCCGCGAGGTTGGTTTGAGCCCGTTAGAGAGCTACCTGCAGACCGACGCCACTATTAACCCAGGTAACTCCGGTGGACCACTTGTTGATATGGATGGTCGTGTGGTTGGTATCAACACTGCCATCGAAAGTCGAAGTGGCGGTTCCGATGGAATCAGCTTTGCGATCCCTTCAAATATGGCGAAAAGTGTGGTCGAGTCAATCATTGCCGGAAGCGCGCCGTCGCGGGGATTCTTGGGAATTCAGATGCAGCCACTCGATGTGCGCACGGCGGCACAGGTTGGGTTCAACGGTCAAGGGGTACTTGTAAACCAGGTCGTTCCAGGTGGCGCAGCCGCAAACGCTGGAGTGCAGGTTGGCGACATTGTTGTCAAAGTGAACGGCGAAGAGACCATCAATCCCCAGCGGGTGATGCGGGCGGTTCGCTTGTGCGCGCCAGGTGTTGCGGTGCCGATCGAGGTCATTCGTGCCGGCACTGTGATGTCCCTCACCGCCACACTTGGTGATGCATCCAAACATGTGGTTCGCGCGGCGCCGTGATGCAGCACATCACGCCATAGTCCCTTACGTGGTTCAGCAGTGTCTTTGCCTACCATGCTCGACCGCCATGACGCATAGCAATCGAACCGCCACACTTGATACGCCACTATTGGTGCAATTTCGGCACCGGGTGACATTCACGCGCGGGGTGTTCTCGGTGACAAACCCCACATTGCGCTCTGTGTTGGATTCACCCACACGAGGTGCCACCGCCGAACCAGCAACCCGCCGAATGGTGGCGTTTGTTGACAGCAATGTGTTGGACGCGCACCCATCGCTTCCTGACGACATTCGGAATTACATGGCAGTTTCTGCCAACGCAACCCAGACGCAATCCACTAGCAAGGGTTCATTTCCTGAACTCACACTTGTCGAGGCTGTTCCTGGTGGCGAGCAAGCAAAGCAGTCCATGAGTGTTGTTGACCGTGTGGTGCGCGTTGTTGACGAACATGGCATTGATCGCCAGAGTTTTGTGATGGCGATTGGTGGTGGTGCAGTGCTGGACGCGGTTGGATTTGGCGCATCAATTGCCCACCGTGGCGTGCGGCTGCTGCGCTTACCAACAACCACCCTTGCGCAAGACGACGCTGGAATGGCCGTAAAGAACGGCATAAACCTTGGTTCCAAGAAGAACTTCATCGGAAGTTTCACGCTCCCCCACGCAGTGATTTGCGACACGAACTTTCTGCAGTCAACACCCGACCGGTCATGGTGTGGTGGATTTAGCGAGGCGGTGAAGATTGCTCTGCTTCGTGATCCCGAGCTGTTCAATCGTATTGAGCGAGATGCAGTAGCCATTGCGCACCGATCAATGGACGCCGCTCTACCGGTGATCATTCGGAGTGCGGAACTTCATTACCGCCACATTATGTCGGGTGGTGATCCGTTTGAGACACACAGCGCTCGTCCATTGGATTTCGGCCACTGGTTGGCACACCGGCTTGAGGGGATGACAAATGGCACGTTGCCACACGGTCAAGCAGTAGCGATTGGTGTTGCAATAGACACGCTCTATTCAGAATGTGCGGGACTGCTGCCAACCCCAGAAGCGCGCCGGGTGATTGCCGTGCTTCGCGCGCTTGACTTACCAGTGACACATCCCCTACTCGCTAATCTTGATGGAATTGTTGCGGGACTGGCTGAATTCCGTGAGCACCTCGGGGGGCAACTCACCATCACTTTGCTACGGGGAATTGGCGATCCAATAGACGTTCATTCCATTGATCCAACCATTCTTGGTGCGGCGATTGCGCTCGCTTCTCGGGGTTCATAAGGGCGGCAACCTGCGGTTCAATCGCCAGTGCGCCGTACCCCTAGACTTCAGACATGAGCGAAGCAACGCCCAATCTGAACCATCATTCCATGACGCGTGCACAGGTCGTCGATGCGTATTTCATGGAGCACCGCGCTCGACTACTTGATGTGGCAGCATTTCTTGACCGCATTGATCGGGCTGGGCCAGGCGTAGATGACTTTCGGATGAACGCATACCGCAACGCAATCGTGCTGTTGTTGGATGGGAAGCCAGAACGCACTCGTCGCATCTTGGAACACTTCAGCGACCCAAGCACAACGCCAATTGCCGCCGCGCATGTCAAAGGCGCAACAGGCGCCCATGATCCGATCGGAAAGGCGCACTGACCATGTACATCGATCCACACGTTCACATGGTGAGTCGCAGCACGGACGACTATGTGCACATGGCACGAGCGGGTTGTGTGGCGATCACTGAGCCTGCATTTTGGGCGGGATATGACCGATCAAGTCCACAGGGCTTCTTTGACTATTTCCGTCAACTCACGGAATCAGAACCACGGCGCGCGGCGCAGTATGGAATTCGCCATCACACGTGGCTGTGCATTAATCCCAAAGAGTCCGAAGATCCTGTGTTTGCTCGAGAAGTTATAGCACTCATCCCAGAATTCTTGAAGAAGGAAAACGTTCTTGGTATTGGCGAGATCGGGCTCAACAAGAACAGCCGCAACGAGATGGAGATATTGGAGGCGCACTTACAACTTGCCAGCGACCACAACCTCTTGGTACTTGTGCATACGCCACATTTAGAAGACAAACTCAAGGGCACCCTGCTGATTTTGGACGCAATTCGTCGCTTTCCCAAACTCGATCCCGGACGGGTGTTGATCGACCACGTCGAAGAGCACACCGCCAAGCACGTGCTTGATCAAGGTTTCTGGTGTGGCATGACGCTCTACCCAGACACAAAATGCACGCCACAACGCGCCGTTGACATCATTGAAACGTATGGAAGCGAGCGCATTTGGATGAATTCCGCCGGCGACTGGGGTCACAGCGATCCGATAGCGGTTCCCAAGGCACAGATGGAAATGCGCCGCCGTGGCCACTTGGAAAGCTTGGTCCGACAAGTGACGTTTGGAAACCCACAACGATTCCTGTCACAATCCGGTCGGTTTAGTGCTGAACCACTTCGACCCACCGCGCCAGATATCACCCGCTGACGTTGCCCGGAAGTTTATTTTCGATCGAACCACACAAGGGGCACCCTCGCGATGGACCGCAGCAATACACCACCTCACCACGGCCCACCGGTTCCCCATGGACACCACGGGCACCTTGCTGCTGACGGCGTACAACAGCGACGGTGGCTGGTATTGCTGGCAATGACCGGAAGCCTTGCGATGATTTTTGTGGACATGACGGTGGTTGGCGTGGCGCTACCACGCATGGGCTCTGCGCTTTCAATGAGTGATGTTGATCAGGCTTGGATCATCACCAGTTACCTGATCACATTGGCTTCACTCATGGCGCTTGGTGGCCGCATCGGCGATTTGATTGGCAAGGTTCCCACATTTATATCGGGTGTCATTGGTTTCGCACTCGCCAGCATTGTGTGTGCTTCTGCGCACGATGGAACACAACTGATTGTTGGACGAATATTGCAAGGAGTGGCGGCGTGCTTGATGCAGCCGGCATCGGGCGCACTTGTCATTGGCGCATTTGCACCAGGTGAGCGTGGCAAAGCCATGGCGGTCTATGTGGGAATTCCGCTGGTTTTCATGGCGATCGGGCCAGCGCTTGGTGGATTCATTGTTGAGAACATGGGATGGCCATGGGTGTTCTGGCTGAATGTTCCTGTGGCGGTTGGTGCTGTCGCACTGACGGCGGTGGCCCGCCCGCGCGACGCTCGAAGCGTGGACCGAACCATCGACTGGATCGGCGGCGCGCTGTTGATCATTGGACTTCCATCGTTCGTGTTCGGCTTGCAGCAACTTGGCACTGTTGGGGCAAACGGGACGATGGCGTGGACAGACCCAATAACATTGAGCTTGCTCGGTGGCGGCGCAGCGGTATTGGTGGTATTTGTGTTGCGGCAACTTCGGCACCCACACCCATTGTTGCGTCTACGTTTGTTTACCGACCGAGCGCTTCTTGCCGATGCGTTGGTGATTGCAAGCATGCAGTTTGCCATGACTGGGCTAGTGATTGCCGGTTCGGTCTATGCGCAAGAAGTGCTTGGGTTTACGCCGTTTCAAGCGGGTTTATCCCTACTTCCATTATTGGCGCCGGTCATTCTCATTGTCCATGTAGCAGGACGTTGGTATGACCGATCAGGTGTTCGTGCGCCCGCTTCGTGGGGGACCGCGGCAGCAACAGTCGGCATGGTGATACAAGCGGTGGGTGCTTGGACTCAGAGTTACCCAGTCATGGCCGCGGGGATGTTTGTGCTTGGCATTGGCATTGCCTTCACCATGAGCCCGACCAATACTGACGCACTTGGTCGCGTCCCTCACTCGGAACGCGGTCAGGTCTCTGGGCTAGTGCAGACATTTCGGCAGATCGGTGGAAGTGTCGGCGTGGCGGTGGTTGCAGCGACGGTCTCACTGGCAATCGGATGGTTCGGTGCTGCTGACGGTACCGCTCCGCGCGAACAGGTGGCTGAACTACGAATGATGATGCGCTCTGGCGATGCAGGCGCTCATACAGAAGCAGCAGCGAGTCCGCATCTTGAATCCATGCAGACCACGGTGGCCCACTCGTACGCCATTGGATATGCAGTTGCATCGCTGGGAACACTGGCAGCATTCATCGCTGCACGTGGCTGGATGAAGCCCGGAAAGTGGACCGCCGTGATACAGGTGCGGCCAACAAACGCTTAACGCGTGCGCCGAAGGGCGGCACACACGGCTCCGCCGGCGAGTGATCCAGCGAGTCCAACAAAGGGCAAGGAAAATATATACATCGCGCTATTTTGCGTGTTCTCACCAGCCAGCGTGAAGTTGACGGGGCCAGGTGCTCGTTCAAGCCAAGGCTCTTGACGCGACTCTTGTTTGTTCCATGCGATTGAGCCATTCACAAGGCCCGTGACAGCCATGAGCACCGCCAACATCACAGCGGCACGCATTCCACCGATCCGAACTGCTAGCCAACCCGCCGCAATGGCGGCGACACATCCACACGCCAGCTTGAGATTCTCAAAGAGCGATGTGACACGGTATGAGTTGGCGACAAACACGCCTTCTGATTCAAGTTCGATGGCACACAGAGCAACCAACAACTGGAGCAACACGACCGACAAGACATAACCAGCGAACATTCCAAGAATGGAACGACCAAGTGGAATTGGCGGGCTATTCATGGCGAATTTGCAGGTTGTGTCTGTATTGGATCCGCTTCAACACGAACACGGAATGGGTGGGCGGGCAACTTGGACATCTCATCGACCACATTGGCATCTGCGGGATTGTCTTGCCACGCGTAGCGAACCTCTACTGGCAATGGCACAGCAGAACTCCGAATCTTGATCGCGTTGGGTGGGCGCAATTCCGCATCCGCCTTCACAAACTTTCCATCGGCACCAGCAATTGCAAAGCTGGCCGGCGCCTTTCCATCACGTGTTACCAGGCGTCCACGCTCCACGTCAAAGTCAATGATGATGCCATCGGTGTCGCGACGAACACTCTTGGTTCGCGGTCCACGCCACGCGGTATCTGGCTGTCCATACGAGGTCGCCATTGCCCATTGCGCGAGCCGTTCGCCAACCGTGCGCTTGTCGCGTGGGTGGATGTCATCGGCGTCACCAACATCAATTGTGGTGATCACACCGGCGTTGGGTGATGAACGCTCAGTGGCAAGTTGTGCATCACGCAGCAGTGGCCAAACGCCAGCAATCGCCTCGTTTTCTTGATGAGCATGGTGGGATGCCAAGCTAACAATCCCAAATGGCATGTCTGGCTGTTGGAATGCCGCACGCCAACTACGAATAGTGAGTGGCAACAAGGATCGGTACGCCTCGGCATCAGCGATGGATCCAGCGTTGGACTCACCCTGATACCAAATAGCCCCCTTGATTTCGACTCCAGCAAATGGAGCAATCATGGCATTGAACATTGATGCGGGGTCGCCGTATCCAGTTCCGGGAGCAACCTCCTGCGATGGACGTGATGGTGGCTGAGGCAATCCGGAAGCCGATCGACCCATACGGGCTAACCACTCCCCTGCGAGTGGAAGAGAAGCATTGTTGGCGGCAGCGCAGGAAATCCGCATGGCGTCCGGGGGGCCACTGAAGCCACCCTCGCCCTGCAGATCAAGGAGTTCAATAGCGATGGTGCATGGCCCGGCCTTCATCAGTGCCGACGGTACGCGGTACTTACGTGCGGTTCCTATGTCAGAAATGGTGTTGGCGATGGGCTTCCCATTGACAAAGAGAACGTCAGCATCATCAATGGCACCAAGTTCCACGACACACTCTTTTCCGTCCCATTCCGCTGGAATTTCGATCGTTCGGCGATACCACTCGATTCCATCAGCATTCTTACGCACTGGATCGGCGTTCCAACGGATCGGCAGCATGACGGGTTTCCATGCACTCGCTTCTTCAGGCGTTTCCTTTGAATACCACTTCCCCTTTGCTCCCGGGTCAGTGGCATTGATCGCGCTCCACCACGCAGTACCAGCCTCCTGAAAGAGCTTTCGCTCAGCCTGATATGCAGCTTCGCGTTCGCCGGCGGAAAGTGAGTTCCAGGTATCGATCGAGCGTCGTAGTTCAGTGACCCGAGCGGTGTAGAGGGGGTCAGCACCAAGCGTTGCCAAATCAGTCCACGGCTCTGCGCGTGTTCCACCCCAGTTGATTTCTAAAATACCAATCGGCACACCGTTTGTTTTACGCAATTGTTGCGCAAACCAGAAGTCCACAGCCCCCATGTCTGGAGCACTGGCGGGCGTCAAGGTTCTCCATGCGGCGGCCACGGTGAAAGCAGCGCGATTTGCTGTGGCGTGCGGTGCTCGAAGGAAGCGAATGGATGGCTCATTGGCAATAGCAACGCCAGCGGCGGTCTGCTCGCCGGTGCCGCCCAGGGTCCATTCCATATTGCTCTGCCCACCCGCCACCCAGATGTCACCAACCACAACATCCTTGACACTGATGGTGTTGGCACCCTTCACATCAAGCGTGAGTGGATCATCACTGCCAGCCATCGGCGCCAATTCCACAACGAACCGCCCACCCTGACCAGCGGTCGCTTTACCACTACGAAGCACCGCGCCCTTGGAATCAATCAACTCCACGGTGATCTGTTCGCCCGGCT
>JBIKZY010000010.1:0-37384 GCA_044354475.1 Phycisphaerales bacterium | reverse complement strand
GATCGTGGCCGGCTGGCACTGGGGTATGCGTGGTGAATACAGTGGATTGGCGAACGCGCTGTACCGCGGCATCAAGAGTCATGCCTCGTGAAACCAATTGCGAAAGGCGCTTCAAGCCGGCAAATGCAGCGTGACCCTCGTTGAGATGGAAGACCGTGGTCTTCTCCTTCATCTTTGCCAACGCCAAGATGCCACCGACGCCAAGCAGTACCTGCTGACGCATACGGAGTTCAGGTTCACCCTGATACAGCGCGTTGGTCAGCAGACGATCACGCTTGCGATTCTCTGGAATGTCTGTGTCAAGCAGATAGAGCGGAACGCGACCCACCTGCAGTTTCCAAATTTTGGCGCGCACCAGATTGGGGCCAATCGGAACGTCAACGTGTGCGCGCGTATCAATGATCGGCCAACGGTCAAAGTCGTAGTTTGGGTGCAGTACGCGGGTACTGCCATCGCCGCGGAATTCCTGCAGGTAATAGCCCTGCCGATAGAGAAGACCAACGCCCACAAGTGGGATACCCAAATCCGATGCGCTCTTCAGATGGTCGCCCGCCAAGACGCCGAGTCCGCCGGCGTACTGCTGCATGCTTTCGTGAATGGCAAACTCGCTTGAGAAGTAAGCGATCCGCATCCCGGGTGTTTCAGCCGCGTAGGTTTGCTCGTACCACGATGCGGTCTCGTAGTAACTCCGGCGCGCATCCACTGCATCGGAGACGAGCGCACGGAAGCGCTCGTCAGCGATCTTGGCCTCCAGAATGGAGGGGTCGATGCCCGTCAAGACGCCGCTCGGCGAATGCTTGCACGACTCCCACATCACCGGGTCGAGCGCAGCGAACGGACGCTGGCCAATCTCGTTCCAACTGAACCAGCAGTCATGCGCCAGAACATTGAGGGAGTCGAGGGTCCCGAACGGATCAGAGATGCGCGGCGTGGCACGGCGTGGTGACATAAGTAGGGTCCAGCGTCAGGCGCGCGGCGCCAGCGTCACACGCGGGCGGTCGCAAACGCCGAATGGCGCATCGTAGTGGTATCGAGCCCACGGAGTGCATCCGGGGCCATGCGCCAGCACCACTGCTTGGTGCCCTTTCCGGGCACGTTCATGCGGGCGGAACGGTCCAGCCCCAGGTGGTCCTGCATGGCCACGATCGCCGTGCGTGCCGGGCTCTGCAGCGTGGCTTGCACCATGGAATGGGGCAGCGTCCGGCTCGCTTCAAGGGGCGACGCAGCGCCCACGTAGGCGGCGTAACGGGCCCGGGCAGCCGCGGGGAGCGATCGCCACCAGCCGACCGTGGTGTCATTGTCGTGCGTGCCGGGGTACGCCACGCAGTCGAGCGGATGCAGGCACGGAAGGTCGGTACTTGCCGGTCCGTAGAAGGCGTTGTGAACAAGCTTCATGCCTGGCAGACCGAACCGTTCGCGTAGCGCAGTGACGGCCGGGGTCACGGCGCCAAGGTCCTCAGCCACCAGCGGCAGTCGACCGCACGCAAGTTCAAGGGCCGTGAGCAGTTCCGCGCCGGGCGTTGGACGCCACGTACCACGACGCGCGGTGCGTGCCGTGCCGGAGATTTCATAGGCGTGCACGAAACCGACAAAGTGATCAATGCGCAGCGCGTCAAAGCGAGCGAGACTGGCTGCAATGCGCGCAATCCACCACGCGAATCCGGTGCGACGATGCTCGCTCCATCGGTAGTGCGGATGACCCCACAGTTGGCCGGTGCTGCTGAAACAGTCGGGCGGAACTCCGGTCACCACTTCGGGGTGACCGCTGCGGTCGAGGCGGAACAGGCGCGGATTGTCTTGCACGTCTGCGGAATCAAGTGGCACAAAGATCGGGACATCGCCCAAGAGCAGCACATTCAATGCCGCACAGCGCGCACGAAGAAGGTTCCACTGCCGCTGAAATTCCCATTGCACCCAGATGTGATACGTGGGGTCCGGCGATGCGCCGCGCTGCGACATGGCAAAGCGGCACCAACCTGGGAGCCACGAGGAATGTTGGCGTTCGAAGGCGCGCAGTGCGGTCGGTACGCCACGGGTCTTCCGGCGTTGTACTTGGTAGGCAGCGCGTAATCGCGGTTCCTTGAAGCGTCGCGCGGCTGTCCAATTCACTGGGCCATCGGCGCTCACGATGGGTTCTCCGCGGCGTGGGCGCAGCGATGCCCGCGAGAGAAGGCCTTCCTCTACTAGAAGATCCAGGCTGATGAAGAGAGGCTCGCCCGCGAAACTGGATGTGCTGGCGTACGGCGAGTTGCCCGCACCGACTGGACCCACCGGAAGCATTTGCCACACCGACTGCCCCGCTGCTGCGCACCAACGTGCAAACTCATGTGCCGCTGGTCCAAGGTCGCCAACTCCATGCGGCGCCGGCAGCGATGAAAGATGCAGGAGCGTGCCGGCGCGGCGCCGCGCGAAGATGGCGGGAATGGTGGAATGACTCGTGCGCGGCTTCATGCTGAAATACTCACTTGATGCGTCGGTGCCAGACACGGCCGCCGACCGCCGGAATAGTGGTGGAGACCATTCCATTGTCGACGATTCCTGGCGTTCCATAGACGTCCTGCCAACCGTCACCGAGGTCTGCAAACGAAACGGTGGCGGGTCGATCGGAGGCGTTCAATGCAACCAACAGCTCTTCGCCATGCCCGGCGCGCACAAAGGCCCAGACGTCTTGCGCGTCGTCGGTGCGGACCGTGCGGAACGTACCCGTGCGCAATGCGGGATGCGCGTTACGCAAAGCGATCACGGTTCGGTAATGGTCCAAGATCGCACTATCAACTGATTGTTGCGGATCTTGATAGACGCCAAGGTCATCCCACACCATTGGCTTGCGGTTGTTTGGGTCGTTGGATCCCCACATGCCAACTTCATCACCAGAGTAAATCATTGGCGCACCAACGTAGGTCATCTGGACAAGCGCCATCAAGCGCTGCTTTGCATAGTCAGCGGGACCGGGTTTGCTGGCGTCGTACGGATCGCCTTCCTGCTCGCGATTCTTCTGGTTGTAGATGCGATCGGGATTCTTTGCCATGCTCGACACGCGGTCGGTGTCATGACTGTCCACTAAGTTCATCATGGCGTAGGTGCATTCCGCGGGGTACGCCAAGCGCAATTCCGCAAGTGAACGGTCCAACGCGGTAGGCGTGATCTTGTTGGCGCGATCGATGACCCAGTGCACCAGCGGCTTTGCAAATTCGTAGTTCATAACGGCATCGAATGCTTTGCCGTCCAGCCATTGGTCGGCGCGCTCCCAGATTTCACCGGCGATGTACGCATCCGGATTGATGCTCCGAACGTGCTTGCACCACTCGTGCCAGAATGGAAGCGGAACTTCGTTGGGAACATCAAGACGCCAACCATCCACGCCATCACTCGGATCGCCATCCCCATCCGGGTCCATCCAGCGCCGAGTGATTTCAAAGAGATGCTTGCGGACGGATTCGGCGGCGAGTCCATGCTCCGGATCCTTACGAAACACGGGCAATTCGCTGAATCCCCACCACGCGTCATACTTGAATGGATCCCAACTGGTGATGTCAAACCAACTGGCAAATTTGCTGTCCTTGCCGTTGCGCTTCACATCTTGGAATGCCGGATGATCTGTTCCGCAATGATTGAACACGCCGTCGATGATGATGCGAAATCCCATTCCTTTGGCTTCGCGAATGAAGTCTAAGAATGCTTTGTCGGTGGGCGTGAACGTCCACGTCGCCAGATCAAGGATGTCTTCCTTGGCAACGGCTGGCGCGTAATCGCCCTTGGTGCCAAAGTGTTCGTCGACGTGAATGTAATTCGCGGTGTTGTATTTATGTGGAGTGCTGGCTTGAAACATCGGCATCAGATACAGCGCATTCACACCAAGCGATCGGAGGTATGGAAGCTGGGCGCGCAGACCGGCGATATCGCCGCCGCCGAATCGACCGAAGATAAAGTGCTTGTAGAAGGTCTGGCCGTCATTGCCTTCGGCGCCGAATGGTTTGTACCAATCGTGTGTCCACGGAATGGTGCCTTTGGGATCGTTGCTGGAATCACCGTTACGAAATCGGTCCACCATGACTTGGTACCAGACCGCATCCTTGGCCCATGCCGGAGTGCGGAGAGGCGAGGCGGACGTGGTATCGAGGGAATAAATGTTGGGATCACTCACAGACAATTGACCATCCTTTGCTACGAACGTGTACGCGATTGTGCGGTTGCCCGTCAGGGGTAGTACCGCATCCCAGATATCGAACGGCCCGCGGGTGCCGACGTGCGCCATGGGGAGGTGGCCGGTGGTGGCAACGGGGGTAGTGGTGGCGGCGGCGGGGTTAGTGGTGCCGGCGGGCGCTGCCGGTGTTGCGGGCGTTCTTAGTGTCGCGGGCGTTCTTGGTGTCGAGGGCGCGGCTGGCGTTGCTGGCGATTGCCAATACAAGTCCACGTGCTCGACATCACCGCGGAGCGTTCGGGCGCGCACATGCCATGCGTCGGCCACAGGCTCACGGTCGGAAGGGAGATGAGGACTGTGGCGGAACGCGGCACCTTCTACGGCGCCGTCTCCGAGACGAGCGAGCGACGGATCGAGCGCCACTTCCGCCCCGAGATCGATGACGGAGTTCTTTCCGCTGTTGCCATCGTCTGTGCCGCGCGGATTCGCGGGATCGGCAATCCAACGAGTGCCATCCAAGATGAACTTGTAGCGGCGAGTTCCGGCCGGAATAACGATGACTGCCGAAAAGCTGCCGTCAGAGGCGCGCTGCATGGCCGCTGCTTGCCCCTGCCAACCGGTGAAGTCACCAGCAACGGCCGCTGACTGCGCGTTGACCGCGTGCGCGGCAGAGAGCGTGAACGTCACTCGCCAACGACCGTCTGCAAGCGGTTCGGCACGCATGTTGGGTGGAATGCGGATGTCCGCTTGATTGCCCGACGCTGCGGCGGTCGGAAATGCCGGGGGAAATACGTCCTCGGCTGCACGTGCGCCACCCGCAATGCCCGTCACGGTGCATGCCAACAGTGCCCGGAGCAGTGCTGCGCGCGTGACGGGTGCTGATCGTGTGGTTGCTATTCTTTGCTTCATGGCGCGTGACGGCATCGCGGTGAATCTGTCAAGGATAGTTGCAAACACCGTGCGCTGGACGCTCGGAGTGGCCGCCGTTGCACTGGTTGTTTGGGCGTTTGCGCGCGTTGGCTGGCGCGAACTGGGACGATCGCGGGCCGATGCGGGCGGCACCACATTGACCGTGTTGCATTGGTCGGGCGAAGGTGGACCGGAAGAGGACGACATTGTGGAGTCGAGCCTGCGCGCCTTTGAGGCTGCCAACCCGGGGCTGCACGTCAAGCGGATCAATCCGGGCGACGCCGGTAGTTTTTATACGAAATTACAAACCATGATGGCCGCGGGCGAACCGCCGGACATCTTCTACGTTGGCAATGAGCGAATCCCCAGCTTTGCAGCACTTGGACTGATGGAGCCGCTGGATCGCTTCGTTGCTGCAGATACGGCGTCAACAGAGCCAGGTGCACTGAAGATCGCTGACCTCTATCCGCAAGTGGTGGATGCATTCCGCTATGACGGCCTCACTGCCGGGCGCGGCACGCTGTGGGGAATTCCCAAAGACTTCACAACGGTTGGTTTCTATTACAACAAGGACCTGTTTCGAAAGGCGGGCGTACCGCTTCCGAAAGCAGATTGGACATGGGATGACTTCATCGCCACCGCCCGCGCCATCGGTGCTGCGAAGGACGATGCCGGCGAGCATTTCACTGGCGCTGAATTTGTGACGTGGCCAGCCATGGTGCGTGCCTATCTGTTCACTGAAGGGCGCGATGTGGTGGGCGGGACGTTCGATGATGTGACCATCACCGACCCACAGGCCATGACCGCACTGGAACGACTGCGCGCGTGGCGCCATGATGAGGAACATGCGCTCACGAGTGGTCGAAGCAAAATCGCCACGGGATCTGCGGTTTTTAGCACTGGTCGCGTTGGAATGGCGGGGCCGTTCGGGCGTTGGGTTGTGCCTGAATACCGTCGCATTCAGGCCTTTGACTGGGACTTTGCTCCGCTACCACGCGGCAGCGAACGAGCCAACATCATCTTGACGGTTTCGTGGAGCATTTCCGCGCAATCGAAGCACAAGGATGACGCGTGGAAGTTGGTGCGCTGGCTGACGAACGTCGAAGGTCAGAAGGCGCAGGCACGACTTGGGTTGGCCATTCCATCCAATCGCGCGGCGGCCGAGAGCGATGCATTCATCGATCAGGCCAAGCCAGCAAATGACCGCGGCTTTCTTGATGCGATCCCAACGTCAAAGGTCATCAACTGGCCACCCAATGCAAAGTTTGAGCAACTGCTGGGAACCAATCTTGATGAGGGGCTGAAGACGGGCAACAAGCCGCTCCCCGAGGCGGTGGCTGCCTTTGAAACGCTCTGGAAACAAGAGCGAGACAGTCCACTTGGGCGCGGTGGCTTTCCCGCTATGCCATGGCGCATGCTGACCACCATCATCATTGCCATCACCGCTGCTGGTGTAGCCGCCGTCGTGCTGTGGTTTCGGAAGCGCCCCCTGCCCCGTCATGAAGCGCGGGAGGAACGCGCGGGGTTCCTGTTTGCGTCGCCATGGATCATTGGCTTTGTGGTGTTTATGGCATTCCCGGTCGTGCTCTCACTGCTCCTGTCATTCACCAGCTGGCGCGGACTCGCCACGCTTTCCGAAGCGAAGTGGGTGGGGGTTGGCAACTATCAGCAATTACTGCTTGAAGATTCGCGCTTCAAGACCAGCGTGGCAGTGACGCTCTATTACGTTCTGGTTGCAGTGCCACTTGGACAATTGCTGGCGCTGGGCGCTGCCCTTCTCATGAACCAGAAGGTGCGCGGTATTCCGTTCTTCCGCGCAGCGTGGTACTTGCCAAGCGTGCTGGCGGGTGTCGGCGTTGCGGTGTTGTGGCGCTGGGTGTTCGATTCCGATGCCGGCTTGATGAATTCCGTACTCGCGCCGATCCTCTCGCCGTTCGGGCTCGCGCCGCCGCATTGGTTTGGAGCGGACGCCAAGATCTGGGGGGCACCCGCGTTTGCCATCATGAGTGCATGGTTTGTTGGTGGATCCATGATGATCTACCTGGCAGGGTTACAAGGCATTCCGGATGAACTCAACGAAGCCGCCGAAGTGGATGGCGTTGGCCGGGTGCGTCGCTTTGTAGGAATCACGCTGCCAATGCTTGGGCCGGTGATTCTGTTCAATGTGCTGATGGCGGTGATCGGCAGCTTCCAAGTGTTTACGCAGGCGTTCGTGATGACTGGCGGGGAGCCCGGCGACCTGACTCGTTTCTATGTGCTCTACCTCTACAACCAGGGCTTCGAGTACTACGAAATGGGCTACGCATCTGCGATGGCGTGGATACTTCTTGCGGTCGTGCTGGTGGTCACCGTGGTGATCCTGCGCTCGAGTGCGCGACACATCTACTACGAGGCGCTCAAGAAATAATCATGCGCAGTCGCACAGGAAAATCTCTGATTTACGCGCTGCTCATCGCTGGAACAGTGACGTTCTTGTTCCCATTGTGGTGGATGGTGGCGGTCAGCCTGATGACGCCAGAAGCGGCGCAGGCAGCCACGGTGCGCGGCGGATTGACGGCGCTCGTTCCAACTGATCCGCAGTGGCACAACTACCCGGATGCATTGATGCAGATGGGAAGCGTGCGTTGGACTGGATTTCTGGATGCGCTCGCCAACAGCGTCGTGGTGACCGTGGTGGCCACCGCAGGAACGGCACTGAGTTCAAGCCTGGTGGGCATGGCGTTTGCGCGGATGCGATTCCGAGGCAGTCGACCGATGTTCTTGGTGATGTTGGGCACCATGATGTTGCCTGCGCAAGTCACCATGATTCCGCTGTTCATCTTGTTCCGCAACTTGGGATGGATTGACACATTCCTGCCGCTGGTGGTGCCGGCGTTCTTTGGAAACGCGTTCTTCATCTTCATGTATCGGCAGTTCATTGCGCAGATTCCGGAAGCGCTCCTTGAAGCCGCGCGCCTTGATGGACAAGGTTGGTTTGGAATCTGGTGGCACGTGATTCTGCCGCTGACTCGGCCAGTGACCGCCATCACTGCGGTCTTCACCTTCATCTTCACGTGGAACGACTTCTTGGCACCGCTCATCTATCTACAGAGCGACGACCAGGCAACGCTGAGCGTCGCCTTGAACTCGTTCCGTAATCAGTACGGCGGCATCACCAAAGTGAACCTACTGATGGCCGCCAGCCTGACCACCATGCTGCCGTGCATCTTGCTGTTCTTGGCTGCGCAGAAGCAATTTATTGAAGGTCTCGGTAAGGGTGCGGTGAAGGGCTGACGCGCGGAAGCGTGGACGGCATGATGGCGATTTACGAAGGAAACACATGGCAACCATCGAACTGAATCACGTCTCAAAGACCTACTCCGGCGATGTCCGCGCTGTCAGTGAAGCAACGCTTGCCTTCCGAGACGGCGAGTTCATTGTGCTTGTTGGACCATCCGGATGCGGCAAGAGCACGCTGCTGCGGATGATTGCTGGTCTTGAGGCGATCACGGGCGGAACAGTAGCGATCGGCGGTCGCGTAGTGAATGACTTGCCACCGAAGGATCGCGATGTAGCCATGGTGTTCCAGAACTATGCGTTGTATCCACACATGACGGTCGAGAAGAACATGGCGTTTGGACTGCTGCGCCGCCGTAAACACAGCGGCCTTTCTGGTCTGCTGTTCCATGCCGCGGAGCGACGCGCAGAGCTTGCTGCCATTGATCAAAAGGTGCTTGATACTGCTCGCACACTGGGTATTGAGCCGCTACTGGCACGTTTGCCGCGCGCGCTCTCCGGTGGTCAGCGACAACGCGTGGCGCTTGGGCGCGCGTTGGTGCGCGAGCCGCAAGTGTTCCTCTTCGACGAGCCGCTCTCAAATCTTGACGCACGACTGCGGATTGAAATGCGCGCGGAGATCCGGGAACTGCACCGGCGCACCAAAGCCAGCATGGTGTATGTGACGCATGACCAAGAAGAGGCGATGACGCTTGCGGACCGGATGGTGGTCATGAAATATGGCGTGGTCCAGCAGTTTGGGACGCCCGGTGAGTGCTATGCGCGACCAGCAAACCGATTTGTGGCTGGATTTGTAGGTACGCCAGTCATGAACTTCGTTGAAGGCCGCGTTGACGGCGGCGTGTTCGTTTCTGCTGACCTGCGCGTGACTTTGCCTGCCGCGCGCTGGCCACGCATGCCCGCTGGTCCGGCAACATTGGGTGTGCGACCCGACCAGTTGCGCGTCCTGCACAGCACAGATGCGGGCGCGGGAAGCACCGCCGCCGATGGAACTTCGGTGCCCGCCACCGTGCGTGCCATCGAGCGACTCGGAGACCGTATGGACGTTGCTGTCATGATTGGCGGCACGCGGCTGACTGCGCGCATTGAGAATGATGATCGCCTGGTGGAGGGCGGCTCCGTATTGGTTCACATTGGTCTTGGCGCCGCACATCTCTTTGCGAGTGGTGAAGATGGAGCGCGGCTCGCCGATGCGCATGACGTTGCATGACGTTGCATGACGTTGCATGACGTTGCATGACAAAAGTAGTACCGCGGGTCCGGCACAACGGCCGGACCCGCGGATGTTTCATGCATCAGCTATCACCTGTACTGGCGATGGCGCCAGAAGGCATCAAGCATCAACCGGGGCACGGTCCCCAAGCGCCAAGCATCTGTCCAAGGTCCGAGCCGGTGACGGCGTTGTCGCCGTCAAGATCAGATGGGCACGGCGCCGCGCATGGTCCCCACGCGCCAAGCATCTGTCCAAGATCTGAGCCCGTGACGGCGTGGTCGCCGTCAAGGTCAGATGGGCAAGGATTCGGAGGGGTGCCGCCGCCCAAGATGAAGAACTGATCGCCAGGGATCACGGATAGATCAAGCACGCGCGGTTCGCCCATGTTTCCGTACCCAGCAGGCAGCGGAGAGATGAACTGGTTGGATGCGTAATCATGCCCGCCACCGTTGATGAACGCGCAGACCTTGATTGGACTGGAACCGTCCCAGCCGAGCACAGAGATCGGAATGCGGAGTTCGATACCGGTAGCGACGCCAGCTCCGGTCGAGGTACCGGCTGGATCGCCATCCACGCCAAGGATGTTGCTGTTGTCGATGGCCGCCTGGATGCCATAAGTCACGTCATCAATACGAATGACCCCAGTGGTGGGATCGGTCACGCTTTGACCGATGTATGCGCCGATACCGCCGCCCTTGGTCAGCACCTGCGCAAAGTTTGCATACAGGGTGTACGGATCGTTTCCGCCGGTGCAAGTGAAGTAGAAGTCTGCGTCAAATCCGGCGTCAAACTTCAGACCGGGGAGCGCGTTGACGGCGTCGGCACCCATACGGTTCAGACCGTTGTAGTCAACATCAACGTTGTCACTGCGAAGCTGATTCTGACCAGCACCCGCCTTGCAGTCGATGAAGAGTTCGAACTTATTGAAATTGCTCTCCAAGTTGCCGGCAAACGTTAAATACAGGTAGCCGCCCACCGCATCGAGGCTGGCAAAGGCGCCATCAAGTTCGCTGCCGTTGCAGGTGCCCTTGAGGCCGTCGGTGCTGTTACCGAAGCCTGTGCCCACTGACTGAACGACCGCGGCTGGTCCATAGGCCGACTCGGCAGTGCCATCGACGGCGATCTGAGCGAAGGCGGATGCGCTGAGCACCAGCGCGGAAGATGCAACAAAGTGGTAGTTCTTCATATGTGGTGTAGCTCCTGCCTGAGTGCACGCATCCGCTAAATCGGGTGCTGAGTATGGAATCTGCTCGGGCACCTCGCCCGCGCATCAATGAATGTAGAGGCAACACGCAATTTGTCCAACCTAAGTTCGTGAACGATTCAAATTCTGACGGCTTGATGCCACATTTCCTGCCGTCCATGCAGCTGAACGCGCCAACTCCCTCCAATGCAACCGGCGTTTCCGCCGATAACTGCAGCACGGTCGCATCCCCCCTATCCTGACACGATGCCGCGTTTCCGACTGGTCGTCGCCTACGACGGCACCCATTTCCACGGTTGGCAGCGCCAAGATCCACCCGGCATGCCGTCATTGCGCACAGTGCAGGGCGTGCTGGAGGCTGCTGTTGCCACCGCCGTGAAGCGCCGAGTGATCGTGATGGGCGCAAGCCGCACCGATTCGGGAGTGCACGGATTTGGACAAGTGGCGGCCTTCACCGCTGAGACGCGCATTCCGGTCGAGCGCATGGCGCTGGCGATCAATGCGCGGCTGCCGCGCGATGTCCGTGTCCGTTCCGCGGAAGTGGCTGACCCACACTTTAATCCGATTTCTGATTGCGTGAGTAAGTGCTACCGCTACTCGATTGCACATGGCGACTTGGGCACTGACGGAAATCTGCTCTTTGAGAAACGGTACGTGTGGAGTACCAGGCACCCCCTTGATCACACGCGCATGGCCGCCGCGGCGGCAGTGCTGGTGGGCACGCATGACTTTGCAGCGTTTGCACAGGCGAGTCACGGCCGCGAGACAACGGTGCGATCGATCTATGGATGCACGGTAATCTCACCGCAGCCTGGGCGCATCACCATTGAAGTAGCTGGCAACGGATTTCTTTACAACATGGTGCGAATCATCGCCGGCACACTCGTTGAAGTTGGCCGTGGGAAGATTGATGTTGCGCATGTGCGCGAAGCACTCGTTACGTGCAACCGCACGGCCACCGGTCCAACCATGCCGCCACATGGTCTTCGACTGGAATGGGCTCGATACGGCGTGCTGCCCACCGCTGAGGCCGACGGATGATGCGGGCCGTTCGCGCTACTTGTGCACTGCTGTGTGCGCTCGGAATGCTGCAACTGACTACGAGCGTTTCGGCACGAACGGCGTCGCTGTTGTTGGGTGCTGCTGCGCTTGAGTTACCGCGTTCCCTGACGGATAGCAACGCCGCACTTGATGCGGCGCGCACCTTGCGAACAGAGATGGACGCGCTGGCAACGCAAACTGCTGGCCTCACGCGTGATGCGCGAGTGAACTTTCGCCGGGTTGCTTTCGATCTGCTGTTTCACGGTGCGGCCGCTCCGTTTGATTCGCAAGCGATGGTGATTGCCGGACTGCGCATGTTGGCCGTGCGTGCGGAACTTGATCAGACGCTCAACAATCCACTTGCCACGGAAGTTGATCGCAAGGGAGTTGATCGCAAGGCGGTGGATGAAGCACTGCTGCGCTTTGTTCAAGCGAGTGCCAACGGGCTTGATCCGCTACCCGCGCCCGATCATCCTGAAGTGACACTGGCGTCAATCCTCTTGCCACTAGAGCAGGCGGTTGCGATGTTGGAATCTCGCGCCCCTACTCCATCGCTCACGGCTTGGCCGGTACGCATTGATTTGACGCTCGGCACCGCGAGTACCGCGGGCATCGAACACGATCCAAATGCAGCATTCGCTGCTGCCACTTGGATTGATCCCGAGACACGCCAGGCAATTACGGCGGCGTTTCAGCGTGCTCGAGGCGCGCGCGACGCTTCCAGCATGCAGGCCATCACTGAATGCACGCGAGCGATCGAAGCCGGGACGGCCTTGGCAAATCAACCCGATGGATGGACAACGAACGCCGTGTGCCAAGGCCTGCGCGCACTGGCTAGCGCATTCAACCGCGAGAATGCACAGCGATTGGCTGATGCTGTTGCGGCCGAAGTGACCTGCGTGACGTTTGACCCTGCGTCACTCAAAAAGGACCTGCGTTCCGTAGCAACCGACTTGCGAACGCGTGCCATCACACACGGTGTTCGCGTCGCACTGGGGCTGCCTGATCTCGCCCGTGGTTCGGCCGCTGACACTGATCTGGCTGTCAAATCACTGCAGGCAGATGCTGCTGATCTTGTGCGAATTGGCGCTATTCAAGGGTGGATCGATACGATCGGCGCGGTGCGCGCACCGTCCCGCGCGGCATTCGAATCCGTCAGCAAAGGATGGGCGACCGCCTTGCGCGACCCCGCTCGCGGGAAGGCCGCGCGCGATGCCATGGACATATTCGCCGCTGAAGCAGCTCTCATGACTGCAGGTCGGTTCGAACGCATGGTTAGACGCGGAGACCCAGCGGCTGTCAATGCCTGTTCGGGACGCTCAAGTGAATTGCTTCAGGAACTCGACCGCCGAAGAAGTGCATGGGCCGGTGCATGGGCGAGTGGAAAGGCGAATACAGAAGTGTCGCGACGAATGTTGCAAGGCTCACGAATTGCAGAAATTTTGGAGTGGTCCGCAGCACTGCAGAGGCACGAAGGCGCGGAGCGCCAGCTCAACGCATGGGGAGGGTTTGCAGCACCTGCGGACGGATGGTTGCCGCACCCAAAGGCCATTGCTGCGCGTAGCGCGCTCGCGCTCGAAGCATTTCTCGCCGGGCAGGACGACGCTACGGAAGCGGATGTTGCCAACGTGGAGTCCGATCTACCGCTCATGGTTGTGGTGGCGCGGCTTGCGGAAACGCTGGAGCCATGGCTGGCAACCCGCAACACACTCGGTGCACGGCTTGCAGCCATCCGAGATGCACCGGCCACTCACGCGTACTTGGCTTCCGACCGTGCCGTCCTCATGCAGCTCGCCCGCTGTTTGACGGAAGTGACGCGAGTGCGCATGCTCCGCCAGGGCGAGGTGGCCAAGGAGTTGCAGACCCTGACCACTGTCATTTGCGCTGAGTTTGCGGGGCAACTTGACGGTGATGTGGCACGATTGGCTGCGCTCAAGCGCTTGGCAGCGGAAATTGCCGCCCGCCCCGCCACTCCGGCCGGCGGTTCCCCTAAGCGCCGCTAGGCTTTGCGCATGAATATTCTTGTTGCAGGACCGCATCCCGACGATCAAGAACTTGGCATGGGAGGCACCATTGCCCGCTTGGTATCGCAGGGACATCGCGTGCTGTTGTTGGACCTGACCGATGGCGAGCCGACACCCTTTGGTGATCGGGCCACCCGCGCACGTGAGTCTGCAGAAGCCGCCCGCATCCTTGGGGCAGAGCGCATCACGCTCGACTTACCGAATCGCACCGTCACGCATTCGATCGAAGCGCGGCACAAAGTTGCTTCGGTGATTCGCACTTTCCGCGCAGAGATGATCTTTGTTCCGTACTTCGAAGACGCTCACCCCGATCACATTGCCGGAACCCGCATCGTGGAAGACGCGCGCTTTGACGCAAAGCTCAGCAACTGTGGCTTGGCTGGCGAACCGATCTATCCGAAGTGGCTGTTCCACTACTACGCAACGCACTTACGCATTGTGCCGCAGCCGTCATTTGTGTTTGACACAACGGGCTTCAGTGAGCAGAAGCGCAACGCCGTGTTGGCATATCGAAGCCAGTTTGTGGACAACCCGGGAAATAGACGAGTGGTGGATTGGCTTGACGCAGCCGGTACGTACTTCGGCAGTCGCATCGGCACCGCCAGCGCGGAGCCGTTCTTTACACGCGAGCCAATTGGAATAACTGGACTTTCTGCACTGGCGTGAAAGGCACGCACGCAGCGAAGTCGGACGGATCGCCGTAAGCGCTTCAGCGATTAGGCGAGCTTCTTGACCGTTTCCACAACGCTCTCGGCAACCCAGTGGCGCTGCGCTTCGGTGAGTTCGCCGTAGATCGGCATGGCAATCGTTTCGAGCGCGGCACGCTCCGAATGCGGGAACACGCCGTTCTGATATCCCAAGAATTTGAAGCACTCTTGCATATGCAAGCAGAGAGGGTAGTAAATCTCGGTGCCAATCTTGCGCTTGGTGAGCTCATCGCGCACCGCGTCACGGATGCGCGCCGGCACGCGGATCACGTACTGGTTGTAGATATGACGGCCAGCAGTCGGCGCCTTCGGGAATCGAAGCGGAAGCCCGCCCGCGTCCACCGGAACTGAGCTGTCGGCTGCACCATGGGCGGTGAAGAATTCGTCGTACCACGCGGCATTGCGCTGGCGCGCGTTACTCCACGAATCAAGATGTCGGAGCTTGATGCTGAGCACCGCGGCCTGCAGCGCATCAAGACGGGAGTTCATGCCGATTTCTTGGTGGAAATACTTTGGCTCCATGCCGTGATTGCGCAGGCGCTTCATGCGGGCTGCGTGCACATCGGAGTTGGTGGCCATGATGCCACCGTCGCCAAAGCCGCCAAGGTTCTTGGAGGGGAAGAAACTGTAGGTGCCAATATCGCCAACGCTTCCAACGCGGCGGCCGTGCACGTCTTCGGTACCAATCGCTTGCGCGCAGTCTTCAATAACCGTCAGGTTCCGCGCCTTGGCGATCGCCATGATGCTGTCCAGATCCGCAGCTTGACCAAAGAGATGCACGGGCATCAAGCACTTCACCTTCTTGCAGCAGCCAAACGCTTCTTCGGTTGACTTTGGGCAAATGTTGTAGGTGGTCGGGTCGATGTCCACAAAGACCGGGCGTGCGCCCAGGCGATGCACACTGCCCGCGGTGGCGAAGAATGTAAAGGTTGGAAGAATCACCTCGTCGCCGGGCCCAATATCAAGCGCTTGTAGTGCAAGCAGAATGGCGTCAGAACCATTCGCGCAACCGATCGCATGCTTGGCGTGGCAATACGCGGCAATTTCCTTCTCAAGCTCTTCGATCTTGGGGCCACCAATGAAATACTGGCTCTCCATGACCGCAAGCACTGCGGGCTCGATCTCAGCACGGATGGTGGCGTACTGCGCTTTCAGGTCAAGAAGCGGGACAGTGACTTCACGGGCGGTCGCGGTGGTCATTACGAGATGATACGGCGCAGCGCGTTTCCGGTCAGCGTGCGGGCCGACAACATTCCAGAAGCCAGTTCCGCAACATATGCGCCAAAGACTGAGCAGTTACTCGGTCAGTTACCGGTGCTGCCAAATCCGCCCCCGCCGCGCGATGTTCCATCAAGTTCCTCAACCACACGGACCGTCGCGCGCGCCACCGGCGCCACCACCATCTGCGCGATCCGCATCCCGTGCTCCACCGTAAATGCTGCACGACCAAGATTCACGAGCGGCACCTTCATCTCGCCGCGATAATCACTGTCAACGGTACCTGGCGAATTCGGCATGCCGATTCCGTGCTTCGTGGCCAAACCGGATCGCGGTCGCACCTGCGCTTCAAAGCCATGTGGAATAGCCATGGCAAATCCACACGGAATCATGGCGATGTCACCAGGCGCAAGTGTCACCGGCGCTTCGATGCAGGCGTGGAGGTCGAGGCCCGCCGCGTGCTCGGTTTGGTAGGCGGGGAGCTGCGCGCCTTGGTGGAGGCGGAGGAAACGGATTTCGACGGCGTGCATGGTGCGGAGCCTAGCGCGGCGGCGGCGGCAAGGATCTCGTCGGCGTGACCTTCGGGCTTGACCTTGTCAAAGCGTGCCGCCACTTTGCCATCGGGACCAATGAGGTAGGTGGTCCGCGCAACACCCATGTATTTCTTGCCATACATGGATTTTTCCTGCCACGTTCCATAGGCAGTGCACAACTTCGGCGCCTTGCCGGCGGCGGGCTCGTCGGCGAGTAGCGCAAACGGCAGCTTGTATTTCTTGATGAACTTCACATGGCTCGCAGTGCCGTCCGGGCTCACGCCGAGTACTTCGATACCTGCCTTGCGCAACTTCGCCCACCCGTCACGGAAGGAGCATGCTTCCACGGTGCAGCCCGGGGTGTCATCCTTTGGATAGAAATACAGCACGACGGATCGACCTTTGAATTCGGCAAGCGTTCGGAGCGTGCCGGTTTGGTCGGGAGCGGAGAAAGCGGCGGCCTTCCGGCCAGGATTCAAGAGGGGCATGGCAGGAAATGTACGCGCCAAGTCTGCTTTAGACCAGCACAAATTTCGTGGCCGCCACCAGAATCACCACTCCAAGCAATACACGCAACGTCCGCTGCGACGCACCGCGAACGCTCCACTGCGCACCCATCCATCCACCGACCGCCACGGCAGCGCACGCCCACCAGATCCAGTGCTCATACTGAATTCCCTGGGTCATCATTCCAGCAAGACCGGCAAGTGAGTTGGCAAGAATGAACGGTGCGGATACAGCGGCAGCCTCGCGTGGTGTTGACCAACCCCACAGGATCAGGAGCGGTGTGAGAAAGATGCCACCGCCCACACCAACAAGTCCGGAGAGTGCGCCAATGACTGCGCCGACGGCAAGGGCGATCGGCAAGGACAACGTGCGAGCTGGTCGCTGCACAGCAGGAATAAAGAGCCGTACAGCAACGAACACCAGCACCACTGCAACCGCTATCCGAAAGGTGCTGTCCTGCAGTGTGCGCGTCCCTCCCAAGAATGCCATTGGAACTGAGGCGACAACGAACGGCATCAGCATCCGCCAACGAATCTGCCCCGCGCGAGCGAACATCACCGTGGCTACCAGCGATACCAATACGTTGAGTATCAGGGCAGTCGGACGCATCACTGTTGCGCTGATGCCAAACAAGGCCATCACCGCCAAATAGCCCGATGCACCGCCATGGCCAACACTTGCGTAGAGCGCGGCAAGGACTGCGAGCATCAGTCCGAATGCTTCGATGGATCCTGAGGTTTCCAATCCCTGAGAAGGTACCGCCCCCGCCAACCGGCCACGCGCGCGCCTTGAATCGGAGTGGTCCACCGTGCACGGTGTGCTACCCTCACCACGCCTTGCAAACCGATGCGCCACACTCGATCGGTACCGCAAACGTGCCAGTACTCGCACGCGCCGGGAGCGGCACAGAATCATCGGGCGCGATCGCATTGCCGCAAATCAACGCCGGAAGTGCAGGGATGGAGCGAAACCCGCAGCAACCACTACCCGCGGCACCCGACGCTGTCCGAGCGGGACGGCGCATGATCGATTCGCACGGGCGCACCATCCTTGACTTGCGAATCAGTATCACCGATCGCTGCAACTTTCGATGCGTCTATTGCATGGAACCCGATGTTCGGTTTCAACCTGCCGACCGGCTACTGACGCCAAGCGAGATCGTGCGCATGGCCGGGATCGCCGAGGGGCTTGGGGTGCGAAAGATTCGGATCACCGGCGGCGAGCCAACCTTGCATCCGGAGCTTGAGGCGATCATTGCGGGTATTCGCAGCACAACACGTGTGGAGATCGCAATGATCACCAACGGATCGATGCTCACCCGCAGCGCTCTTGCACGTTGGAAGCGTGCTGGACTCGATCGAGTGACTATCAGTATCGATTCGGTGCGTGCTGATCGTTTCGCGCGCGTGACCCGTTCAACGGCAAAGCCCGACGATGTGATGGCTGGTATTGACGCGTGTATCGCCGAAGGACTTACGCCGCTCAAACTGAATGCCGTGCTCGTTCGCGGAGTGAATGATGACGAGGCAGTCGATCTGGCCAAACTTGCCCGGCGATTTGGCGTTGAAATGCGCTTCATTGAATACATGCCACTTGACTCTGCGCATGCGTGGGATCGAACGCTCATGGTTCCAGCAGCGGAGACGCGTGCCGCGATCGAACAGTCGTTCGCGCTGCTCCCGACCGGAGCTGATGATGCGCACAGCACGGCGCGCACCTACCGATTTGCCGACGGCGCACTCGGCACTGTGGGCTTCATCGCTCCAGTGAGTAGTCCGTTCTGCGGTGCATGTAGTCGCTTACGGCTGACTGCCGATGGCTTCGTTCGCCCGTGCCTGTTTAGTACGACTGAATGGGGTCTTCTGCCGCTTCTCAGGAATGGGGCCAGCGACGCAGACATTGAGCGATTCTTGATTGATGTCACTTGGACAAAGTTGTCGGGGCACCAGATTTCCTCTCCAACATTCACACAGCCAGCGCGACCAATGTCTGCCGTCGGTGGCTGATGAGTGGAACACACATGATGAATCCAACAACCGTTACTGCTTGCGTGCTGCTATGGACGGCCGTGCTTTATGGGTGCGCATCAGAGGTCACCACAAGCACTGCGCCGGCCGCGGAGACGAAGGCTGTTGAACCTGATCTTGCCACAATGAAGGCTTCGCAACTGTTCGACCAACGCGCACGTGCGGCAGCGTCACCCCAAGTGCGCGACCAATTCATTGCTGTCCTTGCTGAAAAATCTGTCCCTGACGATGTGCAAGGATTTGAGTGCGCTGTGCTGCAAGCGATGCTGATTTCGCAACGCGATGACCAGCCCATGGATCCGATGCCGCTCTTGAAGCGCAGCGCGGCGCAGAGTGGAATGCAGACGAAAGTTGGCAGCGAATTGCTTGATGTACTGGCGAATGCGAGCCCTGCTGATCTTGCTCCACATGCCGATATGGTGCGTGCGTTGCTGGCTACGCTGAGTGATGGCAAAGCGTCCACTGCGATCATCATGAAGCTTGACACGCTCGTCGATGTTGCGCGCGTTGCACTACCGGAGCAAGAAGCAACGGCAGCACATACTGCGGCCCTGGCATGCGTCAAGGCAACCATTGCCAAGAACACCGCCATGGCTGCCACGCTCCGTGATGTAAGGAGCACGGAAACCAAGGGAAGCAAGGAAGCCAAGGACTCAGCCAAGAAGTCAGCACGCATTGAGTTATCGAATTTGGGTCTACGGCGAATCTTGCGTCGCCTCGAAAGTGCCGCCGGACGCGGCGAACTCACCGGACGCACTGCGCCGGAGCTTCATTGTGAATGGGTTCGCAACGCCGATGGCTCAACACCATGGAATCAACTGTCTGACCTGCGCGGCAAGATTGTGGTGATTGATTTCTGGGCGACTTGGTGCGGCCCATGCGTTGCAAGCTTTCCAAAGATGGCACTGTTGCGCGCGCGGTATCCCGCCGACAAAGTGGCCATTGTGGGTGTCACCAGCCTGCAGGGGCGGGTGGCGCATCGCAAACGCGCGCCAGTGAAGTGCCCTGGTGATGTCCAACGTGAACAGCAAGAGACCCTGCTCTTCATGCAAGAGATGGGCATGACTTGGACGGTGGCTATCACCAAGGAAGATGTCTTCAACAAGGACTTTGGAGTGGTGGGCATTCCAAGCCTGGCGGTGCTTGATCAAGATGGCAAGGTGGTACGCGCGGGACTGAGCGCGTCGGATGAGCCATCCGTCCGTGCTGTCATTGATAGCTTGCTGACCCGTGAGGCGGCCGAAACCAAGGTTCGGTAACCCGCTTATGCCTTCGCGCAGACTGCGGAATCACCAAAAATATGCTGATTTATGAATGCTTGCGAATATGCAATTGGCGTCGTGTTACCCAGCGACTACTCTTGATTCGACTTCGACCATCAGGAAACATATGACTCATCATTGGACATACGCGACATCCCTATTTTGCTCGGTATCGCTTCTGTTCGCTGGCAACCTGCTGGCCGCTGATGGTGATCGACGCACCTTTGACTTTGGCGCGTACGGCTCTCTCAGCGCCACTGAAACGATTCACACTCCGGGCGTATGGGAAGGCCGAATTGACGGTCAAGACCCTGCAGCGGGCGGGTGGCTGATGCAGATTGAGACGAATGTCGGTCGCGTGTTGGTGGCACACGGCGCTGACGGACGAGTGCTGCAGTCGCTTCCGCTTGGCGACGGCACCTTCAATGTGTTCGAACAGGAAGCACCATTCCCTGATTGCGGTGGTGCCATTGAAGTGCCAACCGTGGTTCCGAATGAAGGCGGCGTGGCAGGAAACTGCGACGATGGTGGAACCCTTGACGTTCTGGTGAAGTGGACCCCCACCGCTTCCAGTGCTGCCGGTGGCGAGGTTGCCATTCGTGCGTTAGCAGAAGCATCGGTAGCCATCTCCAATCACATCTACATGGCGTGCAACATCAATCTGCGCATGCGCGCCGTCGGCTACGGAGTCACCGAGCCCTATGTAGGCGATGCTGGATCCACTGTCTTGAGCGAACTGCGTTCAACCAACGACGGCATCCTGGACGCTGTGCACGCTGAGCGAACCGCTACAGGCGCCGATTTAGTCAGTCTGCTTACCGGCACCAACCCCAGTTACTGCGGTGTTGGGTATCTCCTGGGAACCGCCACTGCGGCGTCGTACGGATTTAACGTGACTGTCTGGAGTTGCGCGCTCGGAGCACTCACCTTTACGCACGAAGTTGGGCATAATCAAGGTTGCTGTCACGCAACTGGCGACGGTGGCGGCTGCACCTCGGGGGGCGTGTTCGCCTACTCCCTTGGTAATCGTTTCACCACCACCGGCGGGACGCAATTTCGAACAGTGATGGCGTATTCGCCCGGTACCCGGACTCCGCGCTTCTCAAGCCCGCTGGTCAACTTTGCGGGAATGCCCACTGGAACTCCTGAGGCCGACAACGCGCGGACACTCAACGAAACGGCGATCGCCATGGCGAACTATCGATGCTCAGTGGCGCAATCGGTTGAGCAAGATCATGTGGTGTCTCCGATTATGGCATGCCCACTGGGAGGTCAGATATCAACATTTACTGCACCAGCTGTTCCGCGTGCGGTTGATGGCACCATGGTGGACATCAGTACCACTGCGGTTGGCGATCTCAGCGCAGCTGACGAATTCCTTGCCCTGAAAATTGGCACCACGAGCCTTGGGGTAGTCATTGGTTCCACTGGCTCAGACTGTGGCGTGTTCTCACGTCGCACATCCATTCCGGCAGCGACTTTCAATGCGGCGATCGGAAACGGCACTTATGTACTGTTTACGCTCGTTCCATCGCCAGCCGTGAACACGCTGTGCACCTATTCCGAAGCACGAGTGGTGATGCGCTACCGCAGCCAACTGCCATGCGCTGGTGATCTCAACATCGATCGAGTCACCGATGGTGCCGATCTGGGCAACCTGCTCAGCCAATGGGGGCCATGTGCGGCGTGCAGTGCCGACCTCGATCGCAACGGCAACGTGGGTGGATCGGATATCGGAATCCTCTTAGGTGGCTGGGGACCGTGCCCCTGATGCACTTCAGGGATCGGTATCATGCAATCGCTTGGACAGATGGCCGAGTGGTTTAAGGCAGCGGTTTACTAAACCGCCGAAGGTGCTTGCACTTTCCGTGGGTTCGAATCCCTCTCTGTCCGTTCATACGCAACGCTCTCGGGAACTTCCACCCGTGGGCGTTGTGTTTTTTCAGATGTCGGCCATGCGTTCGATGCCCACATACGCGTTACGACGGAGCGGGCGGGCTGCCATGCAGCGCAGTCTTCCAAATCGGCACATCACGCTTCATACGATCGATGAACTCGCCGACTGCTGCCAATGCCTCGGCACGGTGGAGCGCATGCACGCTCAGCCGAAACGATCGCTGCCCCACCGGGACTTCGCCACGACTGTGCTCAACCATGATTGCAACAATCCCATGCTTTGCCAGCATTTCGCGGCCGAGTTCGGCGAGCATGTTCGAAGCCATCGGCTCGTACACCTCGTAGGCGAGAGCGCGGATGGCGCGTCCGCCTTCATCGGAACGGACAACACCGTCAAACACAATGGCCGCACCGAACTGCGCTGCGGGCGGAAGAACCGGTGCTGGATCACCAAGCACACCGTCGATGATTCGAACGGTCACGTTCATCCGCCGCCCACCAGTTCAATCAGTGCGATCTCGTCACCAGCGCGGAGCGGTGCGTCTGCTGACCGGAACGAATGATTCACTGCGAGCCGCGCCCCACGAAAGAACGTGGACTTATGAGGGTAGCGCACGGCAAGCGCCTCATTGACATCACGCACAGAAGCGTTGTCAGGCACATCAACGGCAATGCTTGCACACGTCAGTTCGCGGGCAAGTGGACCAAAGATGAGCACGCGAAACACCATGATTTGCAGTGTAACATTGCGACTCGCTATCCAATTCGATACCGCCTGCACTTTGCCACGCGCGATCGATGGACCCATGTTCATGCCAGCATCGAATCCCATCGTCACACCAACCGAGCCGCAATCGCCGAGCGCGGCGATCGAGGCTGTATGTGCGCATCTTGTTCCGCTTGATGCTGAATCGGTTTCGCTGGCACATTCATCTGGGCGAGTCCTTGCTGAAGCCGTACGCGCCGACCGCGCCAGCCCGGCGCTTGACATGAGTTCGATGGACGGGTTCGCGGTGCGTATTGCAGACCTTACCGTAATGACCTCTACTCACGGTCTTCCGATCGCGACGGGCGCGGATTGCGAAGCCAGTATCGGCCAGGCGCCAGTTTCCATGCGCGCTGGTCACGCCATCCGCATCGTGACCGGCGCGCCGATTCCGATCGGCGCAGACGCCGTAGTGCGACATGAAGATGTCCGCGTCGAGAACGGATGTGCACTGCTACAGATTGCCGCGAACGCGGTGCAATCCGGAGCGTTCATCCGACGTGTGGGGGAAAATGCATCGATAGGTGCTGAGATTCTGCAACCGGGAACGCGCATCGGAGCGGCTGCGATCGGTGCGCTTGCCACGTTCGGCGCGGCCAATGTTCGCGTCCATCGCCGCGTGCGCGTGGCAATCATCACTACCGGCGACGAGCTAGTAAGCACTGACCAAACGCCCGCACCGTGGCAGATTCGCGACAGTAACGGAAGCGTGCTCGCGTCACTCCTCGGCGCGCGAGCATGGATCGAAGTAGTGGCACACCTGCACGCCCAGGACGATGCGGATGCGCTTGCGGCCACGCTTGCAACGGCGCTTGAATCAGCGGACGCGGTGATCCTGACTGGCGGCGTCTCCATGGGTCATCACGACCACGTCCCCCAGGTGGTCGAGCGTCTTGGCGCAACGACGGTGTTCCACCGACTTCCGCAGCGGCCAGGACGACCGATGCTCGCGGCAGTCCTGCCGCGCGTCGGTACGCGGGCCGCGCGGCTGATTCTTGGTCTACCGGGTAATCCTGTCTCCGTCATGGTCACGGCACGCCGCCTCGGAATTCCCATGCTCGGCCAACTTGCCGGACTCGCCCGGGGCGAATTCGCCGCGCCGCGCATGCACATTGATGGCGATGACGGCGCACAACTCGGCATGTGGTGGTTTCGACTCGTCAGCGAGCGCGTAACGGCGGACGGCGACCGCCGACTGCAACTGCTGCCAACCAAGAGCTCTGGCGACATCGCTGCCGCTGCAGTGAGTACAGGGTTTGTAGAAATACCGCCAAACCAAAACGCAACGAGTGCGAACGCCTTCTATCCATGGATGCACTGAATCACTAACGGAACCGTGATGGCAAAGAAGAAATCAACAAAGCGCACTGCGAAGTACCGATCCTCGTCACCATCACTATCGCACCTGGATGCGCACGGTCGTGCTTCCATGGTTGATGTCGGTGCGAAGCCCGTCACGCAACGGCGCGCCGTGGCCGAAGCCCGCGTGCAGATCTCGCCCGCGCTTGCGGAGCGGATCGCGCACAACACGCTTGCCAAAGGCGATCTGCTCGCCGTGGCACGGCTTGCTGGCATACAAGCCGCTAAGCGCACGGATGAATTGATTCCGCTGTGCCATTCGTTGCCACTCGACTCCATTGACGTGCGCGCCGAGTTGCGCACCGACCATGTGTATCTCTGGGCCGAAGCAAAGGTCAACGCACGAACCGGCGTGGAGATGGAAGCACTCACAGCGGTAGCAATCGCAGCGCTGACCGTGGTTGACATGGGAAAGTCAATTGATCGAACGATGACTATTGAAGGCGTTCGACTCTTAGAGAAAGTAGGCGGTCGAAGCGGTCACTTTCTCGCCCCTGCCACATCGACAAAGCAAGTCAAGCGAGCGAACGCATGAGCACTGCCCCTCGCGTAGTCATCCTGACTGTCAGCGATCGCTGCTCGCGCGGCGAGACGGTCGATACGTCAGGCCCGAAACTACAGGCGTTGGCGGTGCAGCATCTCAGCGCCACTATCGCGCACGCGGAATGCCTTCCGGATGACATGGAAGCACTGGCGCAGTTCTTTACCCACTGGTCCGAAGAATCGCACTCGATTGACTTGATTCTGAGCACTGGCGGCACCGGCCTTGCCCCGCGTGACATCACTCCCGAAGCCCTGCGCACGGTCATACACCGTGAGCACGCCGGCCTCATGGATCTTTCGCGCCTGCGCTGCCTGCAGAAGACGCCGCGCACATTTCTTTCGCGCGGCATTGCCGGAACAATCAACCGCACACTGGTGATCACCCTGCCCGGATCGCCGCGCGGGTGCACCGAAATGTTTGAGGCGATCGCAGACATTCTTCCACATGCGATCGAAACGCTGCGCGGCGATGTCAAAGATGATGGTCGGCCAGAGCTGGATGCAGCCGGGCAAGATGGATCAGGTTCAGATTCGGGATTGGGGCGAATCATCCATCACCAGGATTAATCGCGGCTGTTTCGTGCACGATCCCACTTTTAAATCATTTCGAAGAAACAAACTGAAATTGGATGTGCTGAGGTACGCACGCGTGCCACCACGACTGAAAGTGCGCTGGCCTTTCCGCTGGCAATTCAACGATTCGCGCCGGTACTACGACGGGCAGTGGGTCGATATCAAACGGATATGGATTCAGTTCAATTCTTCGATCACCTCGCGGGGTGACTGTGATTGTGCAGCGATCCATCCAATTGCGGCGCGGAACATCGTGCAGTTCATAGGAATCATCACCAAGACCTTTAGAAGCGCCAGTTTTTGAAGGGATCAAGGCAGAACATAGCGCAAGCGAAATCCCATCACACAACTGAATCAGTCTCTGCAGCGGCGCGAGACTTGCGGGCTCAACCCACGATGCCGTTTCAGGATCTGCGCGAAGTTCTTCGGTCCATCCAAGTTGCTTCTTCTGCAACTCAGCCATGAATGCGAGTAGCGATTCATTACTCTCAGGACAAAGTTTTTCAGGCGCGCCCTTCCAGAAGAGCGGATGATTGAATGCAGGTTCTGGAGTTTGGAGTGCACGCGCTGCATAGAACCAATACGCATGAGAACTGATGAGAAGATTCACAAACGGTCGGCGTGGAAATCTTGTGAGTCCCCTTCGCCACCGATCAATTCCTGCTTGTTGATTCTGCAGTGCTTCGCCAAGACCTGCTGGGAAACCATCTGCCGCAGAGAGATCAGGAATCGCCTCCCACTCCCACCAACCATTGTCATGCTCAGCGATAGCAAGAATCACTTCTGCGCGGAGTCGCTCAGGATCAGCGAAGGTTTCTGCAGAAAAAAACCCTGGTCGAGTGAAGAGCGCGTTTCCCCAGTGTGCTGCAATAAATCCAGCGATCTTGCTGTGATCGGGCTGAGTGACCATCCAAAGCTTGCCATCTTGATTTGTCTTCAGCAATGAGAGCCTCGTCGGGTGTGAGTCATATCAAACGACACCTTTCCTGATCACGTCGCGTTCCTGCAAGAGCTGTGCGGCGATGCTGACTGCGATTTCTGGAGGAGAATTTGATCCAATTGGCAGTCCGATCGGGCAGTGAATTCGCGCAACCATCGATTCCGCAAATCCCTCTTTGAGAAGAGTGCTTCGCAGCGTTCGTGACTTTGGCTCGCTGCCGATGACGCCGATGAATGCGGCGTCACCTCGCCGGAGAATCTCGCGCACGATCGGCAAGTCGGTCGCATGACCTTGCGACATACAAAGATAAAATGTTCCTGCAGGCAACTTCGAAACAAACTCCGCAGGTTCCGCGACAAGCACCTTGCACATGTTGGGCTGCGAGGCAATTTTCGCCAGCCACTCATCGCGTGGATCAATGCAGGTCAAACTGCACTCGAATGTGCAAAGAAGTGAAAGTGTCGCTTGCGCAACATGGCCCGCACCGAAGAGTGCGATGTTCCAATTCGGCAGCGCAGAGATTTCATAAAACAAAGTTGCAGCTCCGCCACAAACCATATTCAAATCGCGCAGAAGTTCATATCGAACAATCTCCGGCTGAACCGCAGCAGCAGGAATTGCTCCCGCAAGCTGCCGAGCGATCATCGCTTGCCCATGGGTGATTGCGCGAGCCTCAAGCCGACCGCCGCCGACAGTTCCCCATGCAAGTCCACTCGCAGTGACAATCGCTTTCGCCCCAATATCTTGCGGAACGTGCCCTTCAGGCTCAACAAGTGTGGCGGTAACAAAGACTGTGCCTCGCTCGGCGAGTACGTTTGCATGTTGAAGATATTCACGCATCGAATAACTCATTGTGCGCCCCCGATTGTCAATGGACACCACTTGCTTCTTGCGTATCCCAGATGGCAAATGATTCTGGTGAGAGTTCCCGCAATACGCGCTCCGCTGTGGCTGGAATTGCCAGCGGGACAAGTTGCACTTTTTCTGTTGTTGAATGATTGCGCGCCGACATGATCGCATCGCGCACCGCGGTCCACACTGAGAGCGATAGAAGCAGCGGAGGCTCGCCCGACGCCTTTGAACCGCGCACATTCACCGTATTTCCATGGTTAAAGATCAGGTCCGCATTGAAGACGCGCGGGGTGTCCTGCACGTTCGGAATCTTGTAAGTGCTGGGTGAATGGGAAAGCAACTTGCCATTGTCGTCATACACCAGGTGTTCCGTCGTCACCCAACCCATGCCTTGCACGAAGCCGCCCATGACCTGCCCCATGTCAAGCGCGTGGTTCACCGGCCGACCCATGTCCATCAGAATGTCGACGCGCCGCACCTTGACCTCGCCGGTATGCCGATCAAGCTCCACCTCACTCGCGGCAACGCCCTGCGTGAAATACAAGAATGCTTTGCCCTTACCAGTGAGCTTGTCGAATCCCAAATCAGGGATGCGGTAATGCGCGTATTCGCTCACGGAAATTCGATTGAGATACGCCTCGCGTACAAGTGCTGCGAAGCCCACGGAGAACACTGATCCAGATCGATCCGTCACGGTCACCACGCCGTCGCTGAACTCCACGCGCTGCTCATCGGTCCCACGTGGACTGACTCCTGATCCCACCGTGATTTCCGGCATTGTTCCAAGAGCAGCAGTCTTTCCCGCCCACGATTCCTGCGGAATTGATCGCAGGCGAATGGCGAGCGAAGATAGGCGCCCGCGAATCGTCTCGCATGCCTGAAGCGCAGCGGCACCATTGATATCGGTGCCCGCCGACGCAGCGGTCGGCGATGTGTTCGCGTTCTTCTCCGTCGATGTCGGCATCATCCGCACTGACTCGGTCGGCAGCCCAAACTGCTCGGCAACGATTGCCGCAATGCGCGTATTCACGCCCTGCCCCATCTCGACTGCGCCGGTTGAGACCTGCACAGTTCCATCGCGATGAAGATTGACGAGCGCGTTGCCTTGATTCAAGAATCGCGTGGTGAACGAAATGCCAAACTTCACCGCCGTCAGCGAAAGTCCACGCGGATGCCCGTCCGGATTGCGCGCACGATCACCGTTCCACGCTGCAATTTCCGCGCGGCGCGCGCGGTATGCGCATCGTTCCGTGAGCGTTGCGAACAGCTCCGGCAAGTGGTTGTCCTCAACGCGCTGCCCATAGGGCGTCATGTCTTGGCCAGGCCCGTAGCAATTCAAGATTCGAACATCAAGCGCGTCGCGACCAACAACGCGTGCGATGTCTTCAATGATGGACTCAATGAGCGCAACACCCTTGGGGCCACCGAAGCCGCGAAATGCAGTGTGTGGATGGAAATTGGTGCGACACACCTGCCCGCGCACACGCATATTTGGAATGAAATACGCGTTGTCGCAGTGCAACATGGCGCGCTCCATGATCGCCGTGGAAAGATCGGCATACGCACCGCCGTCGGCATGCAACATTGCGTCCATCGCAATGATTCGACCGTCCACATCGAAGCCGCACTGATACTCAATCCGGAACGGATTACGCTTACCGGTGATGATCATGTCATCGTCCTTTGAAAGAACGAGACGTGCGGCGCGACCAGACTGCTTCGCCACCAACGCTGCATACGCAGCGATAGGAGCCGCTTGCGATTCCTTGCCGCCAAATCCACCGCCAAGCCGCTTGGCAATGCACACCACATCGCTGAAGCGAACGCCGCATGCTTCTGCAACCACATGTTGCGTTTCGGTTGGATGTTGCGTCGAGGAGTGCACTTCAAGTTGCCCGTCTTCGCGCGGATACACCACCGCCGCCTGGCTCTCAAGATAGAAGTGATCAGCGCCACCGATTTCCAGTGTTCCCACAACGCGGTGAGGCGACCGCGCCAGCCCTGCCGCTGCGTCACCAGTTGCGATCGTGCGTTCCGATCCGATGAAACTCTTCACCGCCACCGCTTCTGCCACGCTGCGAATGGCAGGCAATTTCTCCCATTCCACTACAACCGCAGCCAAACCCTTCGCGAGCGCTTCCTTGGTCTCTGCACCCAGCACGGCCACCACTTCGCCAACGAAGTTCACCTCGGATGCTGCAATGATCGGCTGATCTTGAAAGATGGTGCCCCAAACGTTGTGCGCCACATCAGCGGCGGTCACAGCACACACAACGCCAGGAATAGCGAGCGCGGGCGCGGTGTCGAGGTGGCACACCCGCGCGCGCGCGTATGGGCTGTACACCAGCCCGCAGTGCAGTTCGCCCTTCAGCATCGGGCGGTCATCGATGTATTCCGACTTGCCCGTGACATGGGTCGTGGACGAATCATGCGGCACCGATCCCTGATCAGTAATGATCGCAGCGAGCCGAGTAGGAGTACTGGTGTGCTCAGCCACGGAGCACCTCATTGCCAAAGCGTCGGAAGATATTTGCAGCAGTCACGCGTCGGTATGCACCACTGCCGCGAACATCAGAGATCGGCGCAATTGATCCAGCGATCAGGTGCGCTACTGATTCAATGCGCTCAGTCGTGAGTTCGCCGCACAGGGCCTGCTCTGCGTCTGGCATCCGGACAGGCGTCGCTGCAACTCCGCCGTAAGCGATCCGCGCGGATGTCACACACGGCGCCGATTTCCCGCGACGCCCAGTGCCGAGCGTGACCGCAAATGCCCCGCTGACTGCGCTGATATCGAGATCCTTGCGCTGCGAAACCTTGCAGAGTCGCAGCACTTCGCCCGATGGCGTCCGCTGAAATGACACGTGAGTAATGATCTCGCCCGGCTCGAGCGCCAGTTGTTTATACCCAAGATACAACTCAGTCATTGCAATCGATCGCTTGCGAATCGGCCCCTTGCCACCCGGCCGCCCGGCGACATGGACTGTGCCGCCTGCAATCAGAAGAAACGGCAGCGTGTCTCCAATCGGCGATGCGTTCGCGATGTTGCCGACCAGTGTCGCAACATTCTTTATCTGCGGCGATGCAAAGAGATTCAGGAACTGCGCAAACTCCGGGGCAACGTCCTCGCTCACGCGGCGCACCTCTGCAAGCGTCACGCGCGCGCCGAAAGTCGCGCCAGCGCGACTCACTTTCGTTTCATAGAGCTCGGGTACAAGATGCAAACTCAGAAGCGCCGCAGGCATCGGCTTGCCCTTATTGATCTGCACACCAAGGTCCGTAGCCGCACCAATCACCCGGAATCCCGGATGGAGCGCAGCAAAGGTGACTGCCTCGCGCAGCGTTGCCGGCGCAAACAATTCCACGCCGTCATGGCTCACTCGCATCGACTGCTCTGTTGCTGTAATCGATTCAGCAACTGCGAACATATCTGAATATCGAAGCGCCACGGAATGTTGCTCAGTGGCGCGCACGGTGAGCGCTGCCTGAATGATCGGCGCATATCCAGTGCAGCGGCATAAATTACCGGTGAGGTAGTTCATTGCCGTCCGCTCATCGGCCTGTGCATGCTTCTCCAACATGCCGCTCAACGCCATCACGAAGCCTGGTGTGCAGTAGCCGCACTGCGATGCGTGACATACGCGCATGGCATGTTGCGCTGGCGACAATTCATTGCCGCACTGCATGCCTTCCACTGTGACGATGTGCGCGCCGTCCATCTGCGCCACGGTCGCAATACAACAATTCATTGCCTCATACTCAAACGCCGCCCCTGCGACGAAGGCTGCGCCCGGTCGCGGGAACGCACGCAACACCGTGCACGCGCCACAGTCCCCTTCCGCACACACAATCTTCGTGCCAGACAGGCCGGCTTCCTTGCGCAACCACTCTGCGAGCATCATCAAGGCCTCGCGACCTCGGATCTCGCGGCGCACGCCATTCACATGGAGAAGTGCATAATCACGCATCGAGAAGATCGTAGCACCCGCAGCACGCGCGCTACTCAGGGCGCCGCGAACACCCGCACCCGGTTCATTCCACCATCAGGAAACACGATCACCCGAATCTGCTCACACGGGCCGACTCCGCCCACTTGGAAGGCGATGATGTTGCCAGCAAACGCCTTGACCTCCGTGAGCGCAACCAATGGCACCCACTCCGTGCCACATAGGCCGTCGATCGCAACCTCGCGCGGATTGTTGTTGACGAAATGACTAAAATCCAACTCAATTCGACCGATCTTTGCCGGTTGCCCAAGCCTGATCACCACATTCTCCGAGTGTCCCGGCTCACGACTTCGCGCCGACTCGAGCCCGTCCACCATGCTGAGCGGCGGATACGGAGAGATGACTTGCGTGGCTGGCGAGTAGTGCTCATTGGAAGCAGAAACCACCTGACCACCGAAGGCCGCGCTTGCGAGATCCGCCAACCCACTACCGACCCGGGCAATGCTGGCGGCCACCTCCGCAGCGGTCGTGGTGTATCTCGGCGTCATCGGCTTCTTCGTTTGCGGATCAAACGCATGCCAAGCGCGGATCGCGGGTGAAAGCATGCGCTCCTTCTCAGCCACAGGAAGCTCATTCCCATACAGCGCGAGACGAGTGACGCCCCCATCGGGGTACATGCGCACGCGGATCCGCTGAAACTGAGCAACACCCGAAATGGACTCCACCGCGTGGGCGCCGTGTCCAAAGAGTTGCATAGGCGCCACAATCGCCTGCCACTCCCCGCGCGCTGCATCCCAACCGTCGATCTCCAGTTTCTCGGCATGATTTCCAAGATGGAACTGCGTCGAAACCGCAACACAACTCACCGCTGCAGGACGTTGCATTTCAAAGATCATCCAATCAAACGGTTCCGGATTGTGCCGAACCGTCTCCCAACTATCCATGATCTTTCCCTGACGCCCAAAGAGCGACGGATCGAACGTTGGCAGGTACGGCGATAGCAGATTCTCCGCACGCGCAAATCGCTGGTTTGAAACAGCTTCGACGCGGGCGCCCACTGCGTGATTGAAGTCAGCAAGCGGATCGCGCGGCCCGTGCGCAATGATCTGCTCAGGAAGATCCGCTGCAAATGCTGCGAACACCAATTCGCGATATCCAGCATTCACACGCTGTTCCAGTGGAATGCCGCCCAATGCCAATTCACTCCGAAATTGGCTCGTGTCTACGCCGCGCATTCCAGTGTGCCGCAGGATGATCTGCGCTGCCTCCGCCACGAACAACATGCCCGCATGCTCCCCGTTGCACAACACCACGAAGCCGTTCCCTGCATCTGGACCCGCGTAACAATGGACGAACAGCGCACGGAATCCGTCATTTGCGCCTTGGTGTATCGCTAGACGATTCGGTCCCGCTTCGGCCGTGAAGATGCCAAGACCCATGTTGCATCCCATGAATTCACGACATCCCCTGTCGGATCCATGCAACATCCGCACCGCCGTCTCATGCGAAATCGGTCCGCATCCATTGATGCTCTGCTGCGCGTTGCTCAGTGCCACAAGGAACCGCGCGACGTCAGCGGCTGACGCCACTGCCCCAGCAGCGATTGCGGGAAACACCTTGCGCGTGCCCATGACTGGTTCTCCAGAATCAAGAAATCCAGTCGCGCATTCCGAGCCAACCAATGCATCCTCACAGAACGTACATCCGTCCATTCCGAGCTCGCGCAAGAACGCTTCGATCTGAACATGAACGGGCGCGCCTCCCATGCACTCGATGAGGTGCTGAAGTACCAAGAATCCACCCCCCGAGTACTGGAACCGCGTTCCCGGCGCATTCACAACGCCCACTGGCTCGTACCCATGTCGCTCGTTGCCGTTCAGGAGCTCCACGATCGGTGGAAATGCCTCGTTTGCAGGCACGCCATTCACATAATGCATGTTCAAGCCCTGGTGCGACATGAGGTGCGCCACCGTGACTTGATCCGCCCATTCTGGATGCGTTGCGTCGAGAGACCGGACTCGAGACTTCGAACCAGCCTTGGCAAGGAGCGTGTTCACGCTCGCAGAAATTGGAACGCCCGCCTTGCGAAGTTGCTCCATCACGAAGCACGTACCGATGCTCTTACTGAGCGACGCGATCTCAAATCCTGTCTGCGGAGTGACTGCATGGAGCGCATCACGATGCCCAAACTGCAGCGACTGCAGATGATCCCCCGGGGAAGCGACACACACCGATGCACCCTTCACCCCGTGCCGCGCAAGCGCAGCGGCGATCTCATCAAACACTGTATCCACCGGCTGCGCGAGCAATCGACCCTTGGTGATCTGCCAAAGCGCTTCACGCGCATGCCCCAGCTCCACTTCATGCGAATGTTCGATCCGAGTTCGCAGCGCCTCCAGCAGTTCTGTCCCAGTACGCCCGTTGGCAGCCACCAGAAACTTGAAACCGAACCGCTCTCGATATCGGCTGCCGAGGGCGCGAAGTTCCTGTGCAACTTCGGCGGCGCCTCCTAAGACCTTCGCCTGCTCCTGCGCGGCCGTCGCGTCAAGCGTCAGAGCAGCCTCCCCAATATCACCGTGAAAGTGCGCTGCCTCATTGATCTCATGAATATCAAAGCTGCGCACCAACTGCTCGGCCTTGCCAAGATCCAACACCGGATCGAGCGCCATTTGCTGAGCAAATCGCCGACTTCCACACGCCGAGAAGAACGCATGTAGTCGCGCCAACCGCTTCGGAATCGCATACTTCTCTGGCTCGATCGCCTGCAGCGCCGCCCAAGGATCGTCCTGCGTTCGGATCGCATCAAGCGTGAACGGCAGCAGCAGTTCAGTAGCGAATTCAACTGGCGACTCGCTGCCCATCAGCTGCAACATCAGATTCATCGCAACCGGATACCACTTCCGCGTGCGATCGTCCCACTTCACCTGCACGATCTTGCGCTGGTCCGAAAGATCCTTCCGAATGAAATGCATTTCCTCATGTGCAATGCGCATGAAATCGGCGCACGAGAAGCGTCCGTGCTGCAGTTCGTGCCAAACTTCCCAACGCGATCGCTCCGCGGTTGCCAAGTCATCCATCACCCGCACCGGAACACCATCGATAGTCGCCGGAAGCGCGACGCAACCATTACCGCTCAGCCAGTCAGTGAGGTACTGCAGCGCTTGAAAGATGTTGTAACGAATCTCTTCCGGATCATTGTTGGCAACGAAACCCGCCGTGTTTCGATCCGCCACAAGCAACGAACGCGAATACAACGGATTGTCCAGATCAAGACCGCGCACGTCTGAACCATGGATGAAGTCCAGAACCTCGCGGTGGTGCTCCGGCACGAGAAGCGCGGTGACAAGCGAGTCCAACGCTGCTCCGTCGCCATTCTGCGATCGCTTCCACGCCTCCACCAGCGCCAATCCAAGCCGAACAAAGTCCGGATGCGCTACCCAGAATCCCGAGAGATCACGCTTCATCTGCGTGATGACATCCTTGATGAATCCCTTGATGGCTACTTGAAATGATGCGCCACGAATATCGCCGTCGGCAGGCAGAACACCGTACATACCGCCAACTTTGATGCCGCCACGCGAACCAACCACCTGCGCAAGAAGATCGTGGGACGCCTTGATGTAATTGATCACAATGCCCGGATCTGCCTTCACGGGAATCCGATAGTTGCCGTCATTCTTCATCAGCCGCGCCGTCGACGCAAGGAAGTCATGCCACCCGAGCGACGCGCCAGCGAAGTATGGATACAGCGCATCCATGATCTCATTGACACGGAACATTGCGCGTGGATTCTCCAACACAATGAGTAAGCGAATGGTGCCGATTCGATACTTGGGATGCTGCGCCGCAATCAACCGCTCCGCACGCTCAAGCATGACGCGAATGTACGCAGCCTCCTCCTCTGTCTCCAATTTTGGAACATAGAACGCCAATGCCTGCGGATTGTTCCAGTTGGCGAAGAGATGCAAGGCAAAGTCGTAGAGATGGAGCGGAAGCGGATTGCCGTGCAGGAAGAGAAACGGGCACGGCAATGCCAAACCCGGAAACCGCTTGATCGGTACGGATCGATGCGACCCCGCCAGCCGGTACTCCTTGCCAGAGCGCGGATCGTCATAGGAAATCGTTCCCTGTAAACAGCCAGTCAGATTCTCACCGGCCGATACCAGATCACCGCGCAGAGGCGTCTTGGAATCCTCGTCGTCGGCGCCCCACTTGGCGGAACCTGAAAAATCCTTCAGTAGTTCTGCCACGATCCCCGGCTCGCCAGGAAGTGTTCGATGAAATGCATTCATCGCATTGATGGAAAGTTTCGCATCATCCGGCGGACCAAACAGTGTTACATGACTTCCCTGCAGGAACTCCGGAATCGGGGCGATCGGCGCCCCGCTTCCAGCGCGGCAATAGAAACTATTGAGCGGCCCAATCACCACGCGGCCGTCAATATCTTCCTGACCAATCACGGTGCGATACCCCGGATCACTGTAATCAACGTGCAGTGCAGCATTGAGTTCGAAGCAAGCACGCGTTCGTTCGTCAATAAAGGCACGATCCGCCACGCGCTGCTTCAATACCGCAGCAAGATCCGGCTTTACCGCTTCGTACAAGTCACACAGAAATCGCAGTGATTCGTGGCTTTCAAGGCCACCCCCTACGCCCAATTGCATCAGGCCTGCCACCTCGGCAACGGGAACCATCTGCGACTCAAGGTGACTGATCAACTCCGCGGAGATGTAGTCGCGATAAGGGGGAATCTCCGCCAACGCCACCACTCCTCGTCGGGTCATCCTTGCACGATACCCGTGACGCCACAGTCATCACGGACTGCGCCCACAGTGGGAAGCAAGTTCAGGTGCAATATTGACCAATGCCGCAATCTGCTTTAGCCTCACGGCGTGACACCTACCGCAGACCTTGGCCTTTCAACCCACGTCCTGAACACGTCGAATGGCCTACCGGCGGAAGGCATGCTGATCCGCCTCGAAATCCTCGAGGGAACCACATGGCGCGAGGCGAGTACGGCACGCACCGATGCGGATGGTCGTGCTCGAGAACTTTCTCCGAGCGCACTCCGCACTGGGGACTATCGGCTGACCTTCGCAACCGGCGCATGGTTCGCTGAACGTGGTGTGGAATGTTTCTTCCCCATGGTGACCATCGAATTCCACGTCTCCGATCCGAAACGCCACCACCACGTACCACTCCTGCTGAGCCCGTTCGGATACTCCACGTATCGAGGAAGCTGAACATGGCAATCATTCTTGGCGAAAATCGATACGGCAAGGCAGAGAACCGGGTGTTCCGGGTTACCCGTACCGGCGACATTCATGAGGTGCTCGACCTCAATGTCTCGGTCCAACTCAGTGGCGACTTCGCAGACACACACACGTCCGGCGACAACGCCAACGTCCTTCCGACCGATACGCAGAAGAACACCGTCTTTGCCTTGTCTCACCAATACGGAGCAATGGAGCCCGAGGCATTCGGTTTGCTCATTGCGCGTCACTTCATTGCCTCACAGAAGCACGTCACTAAGGCGGAAGTCCGCATCGAGAAGTTCCAGTGGGACCGGATTGTTTCACAGGGATCACCACATCCGCACGCCTTCCAGCGCAATGGTTCCATGACGCGCACCGCCACGGTATTGGTGTGCCGAAATGCACAAAGCACACGCGAATTCGTGGTGTCCGGTCTAGAGAATCTAGTGGTCCTCAAAACGACAGACAGCGAATTCAAGGGCTATCCACGCGATCAATACACCACCCTCGTCGAGACCTCCGACCGCATCATGGCAACGCAGGTCTCCGCCCGATGGCGCATTGCGGCGACCGACTCCACAATGCTTGACGGTCTGAACTGGGCATTACTCTTTCGCGAGTCCCTTGACGCAATGCTCACTGCATTCGCGCAGCACCACAGCCTCTCACTACAACAGACGCTTTTCACCATGGGCGAGTCTGTGCTCTCCAACCAACCAGCGATCGCCGCGATCCGCCTCTCGCTGCCGAACAAGCATCACTTTGCGGTTGATCTATCGCCATTCGGTCGTGAAAATCGGAACGAGGTCTTTATCGCCGCGGATCGCCCATACGGTCTGATCGAAGCGGTCATTGAGCGCGACGACGCCGCGCCCATGACCGATGCGTGGCCTTCGTGGTGAGATCCGGTGGAACGCACCACGTACGCCGATGAAATTATCGATCGCCGCGACGATAATCCAAACTTGGTCGCCGATGACTTCGCGCCTCAAGCCCCGGCGTGCGCCAGCAACCAACCCACCGATTCGGCCGCACCTCAACCAGTACGTGTTCATCGCGTCCTGGCGCGCATTCCGGGCGAACGCCGGCTGGCATATCAGGCCACCACGGAATCACACCAGGAATCTTGCGGAATTCAGCTGGATCGTGCGTGACATCCTTAATAGTCACCAAGCGCTCGCGCGTATCACGCAA
>JBIKZY010000256.1:0-2639 GCA_044354475.1 Phycisphaerales bacterium | reverse complement strand
GCGCCAACATGCAATCAACAGCAACACTGACACCACATGCATGGCGCGCGACGCCCAATTGGCGCGCTGCACTCCCATGCGTGCTGGCATGCTGTGCAAGCCATCACGAACATCCACTTCAACATCCTGCATGGCGTACAACACATCAAAGCCCGCCACCCAGAACAGCACCGCGCCCGCCAAGAGCCACGGTCCCGGTTCAAACACCGCCGCAGAACGCACCGCGATACCCGCTGCCACTGGGCTGATGGCCAAACTTGCGCCAAGCCACACATGGCAGAGCATGGTGAATCGCTTAAAGAATCCGTATGAACAAATCCAGAAGAGCACCGGCAACGCCAGCGCCAATGGCCACCAATTGTTCTGCAGCACACCAAACAGCCCGCACAACATGACAAACGCTGCCGACGCCACCAGCAGCGCCACGCGCACTTGCCAGACTGCAACGCGGCCCGCCGGCAACGCGCGCGAAACCGTACGCGGATTGCGCGCATCAATTCCTCGGTCAAGCAATCGATTTGCCACCATCGCTGCCGTGCGCGCGCTCACCATGCATCCAACCACCAGGAGCGCTGAAAGCGACAACGCGCGCCAGTCAATGGGGCCGTCCGGCAATGCAACAAATGCTCCCAAGAGCGCAAATGGCAGCGCAAACACGGAGTGCGAAAGCTTGATGTCCTTGGCGATCTCGCGTGCAGCGGCGAGACCAGCAGCCGTCACTTCGAAGGCTCCTCAGTGGCTCCGGCAGGAACAGCCTTCGGAGGCACAGCGGAATTCGCCGGCGTAACGGGCTGTGGATTCATTCCACCTGGACCACTGATGCCATCAGGTGCTGTGCTCAACACTGCGCCTGGCGGCAATGCTGCCACACGCTGTGCGCGCAACGCTTCTGCTGCCGCCGCGCCGCACAAACGCTCAACCACCGCCAGCGGCTGCTGACACACTGGGTCCTTCACTGGAACCTTCCAATACTGCAGGAACGCCGGCTTGTAATCAAATCCACCAGTGGCGCCCTGCATGTGCACCGTCACCGTTTGATAGAAACCATCACGCGATGGATACTCAATATCCACCTGCGCCTTGCCGCCATCAATGCGTGCCTGACGCACCGTCCACACGTGCGTGTCACCTGGGCACATGGCCTTCGCTGGGGCAAGGTCGCGCTCAAACGTCTTCCATGCACCAAGGTTGATCTCGGCCGGCAGGTTGTAAATGAGCGGCGTGTCCTTGGCAATTTCCTGATGCGCAAACTTCAGCGCCGACACCACCACTTGCGGAAGCGGAGGCGTATCAGCAGAGATGCCCGGGCTACCGGATACGGAAGGCCACGTGCGGGGCGCAGAGCACCCGCTCACAAGCATCACTGATGCTGCGGCCGCGCCGATAGAAAGAGTGCGAGTGAACGCGCGGAGTCCGTCATGCGCGGTCGAGATCCGGTCCGTGGAAATCGTTGCCATGGCAGCAGTCTATCGATCCAACCGCATGGGCTCATGCCCACAGCGCGTGGATGCCAAAAAGACGGCACATCAGAGCGGATATCGATGCCAGCAAGGCGCGGGAAAGAACCCCTGCGGATCCGACCCTTAGGTGCCAGCCTTCGCGACCTGCCAGTACTCGACGTCCACCGGAACTTGCCGGCCGAAGATCGTGACCAAGACGCGAACGATTCCCTTGTCTGGCAAGGTGCTCTCGACAGTTCCTTCGTAGTTCTGGAACGGGCCTTCCTTGATCGTGACGGCGTCGCCAGCAGCGAAGTCCATCTTGACTTGTGGCATCTGCTCGGCGGGACGGCTGTCGAACAGCATCTTCTCCACCTCGGCAGGGCCCATCGGCGTGGGTCGACCAGCGGTACCGACGAAATCGCCGACGCCGGTGGTTTCCTTGATCAGGAAGAACACGTCCTGCGGGATGCGTCCATCCGCTTCCAAGCGCATTTCCACGAATACATAGCCCGGATAGAGCTTGGTTTCAGTGATCTTTTGCTTGCCACCCTTGAGGGTCTTGGTCTTCTCGGTGGGCACCATGATGCGCCCAACAGCCTTCTCCAGGCCTTCGATCTGCACCTTGCGCAACAGCGTGCTGCGGACCGAATCTTCCTTGTTGGAGGCAACGCGGAGCACGAACCAGTTGAATCCGTCCCGGAACATCGGGAGTTCAGAATCATCCTCTGGCGTCGCGGTCACTACGTCGGCGGCCTTCTTGCCGCGACGGTTTGGCTCAAGAGCCTTGCCCGTCTCAACGCCAAAGTCTGCCAAGCGGGGGCCCGCGCTCTTTGCCAGCGCGTCGCGACCACGTGCGAGCGTCTTGCCGCCATCGGTGCGCGTGGTGTGCGCGTCTGCACCGGATTCAGCGTGGTCGTGAGTTTCGTTTGTGATATCCATCAGTTATGCCTCTGCGCGCCGTTGATGGGCGCGCTCATTCGGTTACAAGCACGCTGCTGTCGGTTTCAAGCACGCTGCTGTCGAGCACACCGATTTGCAGGAAAGTCCATGCAAATCCTTGGTCGCACACGTAGCAGAAGATCGCAATGACGAGCATCGTGAAGATCACGACGCAGGTTGAATTGACTACCTCGCGACGGGTAGACCAATTGACCTTCTTCATCTCGCCTTCGGTGGCGATCAGAAAGTCAACGGTGC
>JBIKZY010000009.1:0-37525 GCA_044354475.1 Phycisphaerales bacterium | reverse complement strand
GGTGAACGGCACCTATTTCGGACGCCCGGGTTGTGCCGCGCAAAGCTATCCTTGACCCTTCACCCTGAACCCCCCACCATGCTCAAGCGCACGCACACCTGCGGACAGCCACGCCTTGCCGATGCCGGTAAGACAATCGCCCTCAACGGATGGGTGAACACCTATCGCGACCAAGGTCGTGGACTCTTGTTCGTGGACATTCGGGATCGAGACGGCCTCTGCCAAGTGGTCTTCAATCTGGAACATGCCAGCCCCGAACTCGTGCAGCAAGCCAAGGCGCTCCGCCGCGAAGACGTGATCGGCGTGCGCGGCATTCTTCGTCTCCGTTCAGGTGAGCCTAATCACAAGCTCGCGACTGGCGAGGTGGAACTCGCTGCCGAAGAACTTGAGATCTTCAACAAGGCGGAAAACCCACCCATCCTGCCCGATGATCACGATGCTGAGAAGATCGGCGAAGAAACTCGCCTGAAGTACCGCTACATCGACCTGCGCCGCCCGCGCATGCAGCACATCTTGCGCACACGCAGCAAGGTCACCAAGTTGGCGCGCGACTACTTTGCAGCCAACGGATTTGCGGAAGTCGAGACCCCGCTCCTCATCAAGAGCACCCCCGAAGGCGCGCGTGACTTCATAGTTCCCGCACGTCTGCACCAAGGCATGTGGTACGCCCTGCCGCAGAGCCCGCAGCTCTTCAAGCAAATCCTGATGGTGGCTGGATTCGATCGATACATTCAGATCTGTAAGTGCCTGCGCGACGAAGACCCGCGTGCTGATCGGCAAGCAGAATTCAGTCAAATTGACTTGGAAATGAGCTTTGTTGAGCGTGAAGACGTCATGACCATGATGGGCGGCTTTGCGCACGCGGTGTGGCATGACATCCTTGGCTATGACATTGGCCGCATTGAGCAAATGACTTGGCAAGATGCCATGGATCGCTTTGGCATCGATCGCCCTGACCTGCGTAATCCGTTGGAAATTCGCGAGATCACCGACATCGTTGCTGGCAGTGAATTCCAGGTCTTCCAACAAGCCATTGAGAAGACCCGCGCGGGGCGTAATGGTTGCGTAAAGGCCATCCGCGTTCCGGGCGGTGCTGAGAAACTCACGCGCAAGATGACGGATGGGTATTCCGAATTCGTCAAGCAGTTCAAGACCGGCGGTGTGGCGGTTGCCAAGTTCACCGCTGCTGGCTTTGACACCGGCGTCGCCAAACACTTGGAGCCCTTCAAGGACGCACTCGTTGCGCGCCTGGCACTGCAGCCGGGCGACAGCGTCCTCATCGTGGCCGACCACTGGGATTCGGCCACCAAGGCTCTCGGCGAACTGCGCCTGAAGGTTGGTCGCGACATGGGCCTTGTCAACGAATCTGAGTGGCGATTCCTCTGGGTGATTGACTTCCCAATGTTTGATTGGGACGAGGATGGTCAACGATGGGTGGCCATGCATCATCCATTTACTAGCCCAAATCCTGACCAATTCCACCTTCTTGAGAGCGAACCCGGCAAGTGCCTGAGCGCGGGCTATGACCTGGTTGTCAATGGCAGCGAAATCGCTGGCGGTTCCATTCGTATTCATCGCATGGACGTGCAAGAGAAAGTCTTCAAGCTCATCGGACTCACCAAGGAAGATGCCGACGCCAAATTCGGCTTCCTACTCAGCGCGCTTCGGCACGGCGCTCCGCCGCACGGCGGCATCGCCTTTGGTCTTGATCGCCTGCTCATGCACTTGGTGGGCACCGACAATATCCGCGACGTCATCGCGTTCCCGAAGACTCAGTCCGGCGGCGACCTCATGATTGATGCACCTGGTCCGATCGATGAACAACAGATTCTCGACTGCGGCATGAAGGTGACCCTTTTAGAGAAGAAGTCGTAAAGCAACGATGGCCAGCCATCACACTGAAGCACGTACTCCACGCAAACCAAATCGCGCTGCGACCGCAGGCGCTGTGACTGCGACGACAATTACGCCCGTGCATTCGGTCCGACGCCGCTGGATGCTGCGCTTCGGACTGCTGCTCATGGCGTGTGTCATCATCGCGTTGGCTTGGCGCGGATTTGATCGGCTTCTCAACGATCGACGACCGATCATTGTGGGAATCCTCCATTCACAGACCGGACCCATGGCTGTCAGTGAATTATCGATGATTGAGGCTGAAGTGCTTGCGCTTGAGGAAATCAATGCCGAAGGCGGCCTGCTTGGGCGCCCAGTGCAATGGGTCATTGCCGATGGCGCCTCGGATCCACCAACCTTCGCCAAGCAAGCTGATCGACTCATTAGTAAAGATGGCGCGTGCGTGATCTTTGGATGCTGGACCAGCGCCAGCCGCAAGGGTGTCCTGCCCGTTGTTGAGGCTGCCGACCATCTGTTGGTCTACCCGATGGCATACGAAGGCTTGGAGCAATCACCAAACATCATCTACACGGGTGCTGCGCCGAATCAGCAAATCACCCCGGCCGTACAATGGTGTCATGAGAAACTGGGGGCGCGTCGATTCTTTCTGATCGGTTCCGATTACGTCTGGCCGCACTGCGTCAATGCGATCATCGGCGACCAACTCGCAGCGCTCGGTGCCGAGAAGGTGGCCGAGGCATATATCCCCTTTGGCTCCATGGATGTATCCGCGGCAGTGAGCGCAATTGTCGACACGAAACCCGATGTAGTGCTCAGTTCCGTGGTCGGCGATTCAGCCCTTGCATTTGCGCAGGCACTGCGCCAGGCGGGGGTCGACCCGACCAAGACCCCGGTGCTGACTTTCGCCCTCGGCGAGAATGAATTGCACGCGATGCCGCTGGCAAGCATGGTTGGCAACTATGCCTCATGGAGTTACTTCCAGAGCATTGACCGTCCAGAGAACGTTCAATTCGTTAACGCATTCAAAGCGCGCTACGGACGCGACCGCACCGTGCAAGACGTGATGGAAACTGCGTATTTCAGCGTCAAACTCTGGGCGCAGGCGGTACGCGAGGCCGACGACACCGATGTTCGTCCAGTCCGTTACGCCCTTCGTCGGCAAAGCCTGAACGCCCCCGAAGGGACCATTGCGGTCGATCCGCAGACGCAACACACCTGGCGCCCCGTATCTATTGGGCGAATTCAAAACGACGGCCAATTTGAAATCGTCTGGCGAAGCCGAACCGCGGTACGCCCGGTGCCGTTTCCATCCTCCCGCCCGCGCGAGGTGTGGGAGAAATTCGTTCTCGACCTCAACCGCAGCTGGGGCGGACAGTGGATTGCACCAGCGGCAGACCCAACCCGCTCCGCACCACCAGCACGTGCTCTGCGCGAGAAACCTGCACCATGAACGAGCCCGCTACACCAGCAGTTGTTGACACCCGAATTGCAATACATCGATCGATCGCCGGGCGACTGCTGACGTGGTTTCTACTGCTCTCGCTGGTTCCGTGTATTGCGCTCGCCGTGATCACCGCGAACATTGCAACCCAAGCGCTCGAGGGCTCGGTCCGCGAGAAACTGGTGCAAATCAATGCAGCGAAGTCCAGCGAACTGGAAACGTACGCACTGGAACGACTCGCCGATGCCACGGCAATGGCCGGAGGCGCAGGCATGCGCCAAGCGATGACTCGCCTCAATGAAATTGCACTGAGCGACCCGCAGGCCACTAAGAACTCCGCGATCAACATCGATCGAACCGCCACGGTGCTTGGATACAAGCGGCTATTACTTATCGATACGGCCGGAATCATTCGTTTGTCCGTCGATCCATCATTCACGGTGGGCTCTTCTATTCTTACCGGTGAACTCGCGACCTCCGAACTGACCGCTGGCTTCGACCGCGCACGCACACTATTGCAATCGGAAATCACCGCCTTTCAGCCCTACGGCTCATCGCGCGAGCCGATCATGTTTATCACCAGCCCGATCATCAGTGATGGACGCGTCATTGGTGTTTCGGCCGGCGGTCTGAGTCCGGAGCAAGTCTGGCGCATGCTCGCGGATGTCACTGGACTCGGCGAAACTGGTGAAATCGTCACCGTTCAACGTGATGCAGCGGGCATTACCCTCACCTCCCCCACCCGCACTGGTCCCGACGCTGCGTTTAAATTCCGCCTCGCCACCGGAAGCGCCGGCGAGGCAACCGCCCGAGACGCCGCAAGCGGAAGCCGCGGCTATGGCACCGTGACCGACGGCCGCGGCGTCGAAGTGTGTGCCGCATGGTGCTACCTGCCCAGCTACCGGTGGGGCATGTTGGTGAAGCAGGATGCAAGCGAAGCATTCGCCTTGCTCAACTTCCAACGCAATCTGATCATCTCGCTCACCATTGCCTTGGGCATTGGCGTGGTCGTCACGGCACTGTTCGTGGCACGTTCCATTTCCACGCCGATACGGGCAGCAGTTGCAGTCGCTCGACAAGTGGCCGCCGGCGACCTCCGTGCAGAGATGGGCACTACCTCTGAGGATGAAACCGGAGCATTGCTCGACGCCATCCACACCATGACCACCGACCTACGTGCACTCATTGGCCGCATTCAGATGTCCACTGCCACGCTTGACGCTACCGCGACGGTGATGCAATCCACCGGCGCGGAGCAGAAGCAGGTGATCGAGGATCACGGAGCCGCTACCGCCGAAGCATGCGCCGCTGTTCACGAGATCTCCACTACCAGCCAGGAATTGTTGCGCACCATGACTGAGGTCAACGAAATGGCCTCACACACGGGTGATCGTGCCGAAGAGGGTCGCGCCAACCTTGCAGGTATGGATTCCACCATGCAGCAATTGGCGAAGAGCACCGCATTGTTCGGTGACAAGTTGACCAAGATCCGCGAGAGCGCTGACCGAATCAACCTGGTCATCGTCACCATGGCCAAGGTTGCCAACCAGACCAATCTCTTGTCCATTAACGCTGCCATTGAAGCCGAGAAGGCTGGCGAACACGGGCTGGGATTCCTTGTCGTCGCACGCGAAATCGCCTACCTCGCCACACAGACCGCCGTGGCATCGCTCGACATCGAACGCATGGTGCGCGAGATGGAAGGCAGCGTCAAGGCTGGCGTCAAAGAGATGGGCACTTTCTCCACTCAAGTACAGGGTGGCGTTGAAGAGATCCGCGATATCTCCCGCAAGCTTGGCGAAATCATCTCGGCTGTACAAGGGATTTCTGGTCGATTTGAGCAGGTCACCGTTGGCATGCGCGCCCAGTCACTGGGCGCGGATCAGATCCGTGACGCCATGGGCCGACTTGCCGAGGGCACCGCACGAACCGCTGCTGCCTTGGGCGATTTCAACAGCGCCACCACGCACCTTCGTGATGCGGTGGATGGTCTCGACAACGAAGTTTCGCGCTTCACCACTTGAACCCCAGACTTACATCCTGACCACGTTTAGTCAGGCGCGATGCGGGTCATGATCCGTGCTGCACCCATGTCACCCCAAACGTTGACGGTGGTCCGACACATATCAAGCAACCGGTCAACGCCGATCACGATGCCCATGGCGCCCACTGGCAATTTCTCGCTACCGAGCGAGGCATTGACCGCAGTGATCACAATGACCATCGTCACCAAGCCCGCACTGGGAATGCCAGCCGCACCCACTGCCGCCAGTGTTGCGGTCGCCACTACCACTGCGAGTTCGCCAAAGGAAAGTTGCACGCCGTACAACTGGAACAAGAACACCACGGCAACCGCCTCATAAAGCGCAGTTCCATCCATATTGAGTGTGGCACCAAGCGGCGCGCAGAAACGCGTCGCGCGCTGCGAACAGCCACCCTCGGTCTCGCACACTCGGATAGTCACCGGCAGCGTGGCGCTTGAACTGGCCGTTGCGAACGCCGTTGCCAAGGCCTCGCGCATGGCCCACATGAACTTGAACGGATTACCCCCGCCAAGTAGCACCTGGAAGATCGGCAGAATGATGAACATGTGAATGATCAATCCACCGATCACCACCGACATGTACAAGCCCAGCGGCCCCAGCAATTCTGCCAGGCCAACCTTACCGACACTGGCGCTCACCAAGAGGAACGCGCCGATTGGAATGATCCACAGCACCCACCCCACCGCTCGCAGCAACGCTTCGTTCAATCCATTCAGTACCCGAGCGGCAGAATTGCCAGCATCGCCGCTCAGCGCCAGCGCTACACCCAGGACGATGGCAAAGATGATCATTCCCAATGGCTGTCCCTCAGCCATGGACGCGAAGGGGTTCGCGGGAATCAACTGCCGCGCGATCTGTAGCCACGCCGCGCCGAGCCCCTGCTCGCCCGCTGCCGTCGCCTGCATCAATTTGGGAGCAGCCTCAAACCGCTCAATGCCACTCGTTGTGAGCGCTGCCACATCGTCCGGCGCAAGGCCAAGACCCGGGCCAACCAACGTCACCAGCGTGGCGCCCAGCGTGGCTGCCACCAACATGGTTGCCAAGAAATAAGCACTGGTACTCAGTCCCAACTTACCGAGTCGAGAAGGATCGCCAAGCGAGGTGATTCCGGCAACAACGCTGGTGAAAATCAACGGCAGCACCAGCATCATCAGCGGGCGCACCAAGATGAGGTCGCCAGCAACTGAGAACCCAGAAACGGTGGCGGTGGCGCCAACGCGGTGCAGCATTTCACCGACAATCATTCCGCCGATCAGCGCGCCGATCGAGCCGGTGGCAACCCAGCGTTCCTTGCCTCCCAGCGTGCCGGCCATCAGTGCACGCCCTGCTCTGCAAGCCATCGTTCGCAATCAAGGGCCGCTTGGCAACCCATGCCCGCGGCACTGACTGCTTGGCGGTACTGCTGATCCGCTACATCGCCCGCGGCAAATATGCCCGGAATATTGGTGGTACTGGCACGCGTGTGCAACGCCACGTAACCCTTGGCGTCAAGTTCCACACCCGATCCTTCCAGGAACTTAGTTGCTGGCGAATGACCAATGGCAATGAATAGGCCGCGGACATCAAGATCTCGCAGTGCGCCGGTCTTGAGATTTTTCACTCGTACCGACTCAAGCCGCTCGTCGCCAATGACCTCATCAACGGCGCTGTCCCACACCATCTCCACCTTCGGATTGGAAAGCACGCGGTCCTGCATGGACTTGCTGGCGCGCAACGTGTCGCGGCGATGGATCACATAGACCTTACTGGCAAACTTGGTCAGGTAGCTCGCCTCTTCCATCGCGGTATCACCACCACCAACCACTGCGAGCGGTTGATTGCGGTACACCGGAAGCGCACCATCACACACCGCGCATGCACTGACGCCGCCGCCATTCATGGCGAGGCGAATCTCGTTGGCCAAGCCCATCCAGTTGGCGGTCGCGCCGGTGGAAATAATCACACTGCTCGCCAGCACGGTCTTGCCGTCGGAATCAACCATTCGAAATGGCCGCTTGGAAAAATCACACTGATCAATGTTGGCGTCGACCACTCGAGTGCCGAACCGCTCGGCCTGCTCGCGGAACTTGGCCATCATGTCTGGACCGGTGACGCCGTGCGGAAAGCCCGGGTAATTCTCGACTTCGGTAGTCAACATCAACTGCCCACCCGGAAGCACCGGTGCCGGATTGGTTGCCGGCACGCCCACATACACCACCGGGTCAAGATTGGCGCGGGCTGCGTAGATGGCCGCGGTCCAACCAGCGGGACCGGATCCAATGATCAACACCTTCTCAGTCGATTGTTCAGACATGTGCTTCCTGTCCGCGAGCATCGCTCGCAGTCACTTACCACCAGTGGATCGGCTCAACGCCCGCAGTGCAGGCCAAGCTACAAAGTCACCCGTCAACCCATCATTGGTTGACTTCTGCGCGCCGCCGTCTTCTTTATCCGCACCGCGTGCGTACAAGACGCCGCCGGAAATCTCCAAACGACCATAGTCGCTCTCAATCGCGCGCGGCGCCGAAAGGTTCTCATATTGCCAACGACCCGCGGCTGGATCCCACGGATCGAAGTCAAAGCGCTTCATGGTGAACTGCGTATAGGTGCGATCAATACCGCCCGGCCACGTACCGCTGTCGCGATAGGCCGCCACCACACCAAACGCCAGTACGGTTCCGTTGAACTCGGCGTTGAGGCGCTGCCGCAATGCAAAGAGGCGCTGAATGTCATTGGCCATTGCCAGCACCATCGCGTAGCGCATCTTGTTGGTGCGACTGATCACCGTGGGGTTGTCAAGCAGGCCGTCGTAGTAACGAACGCGCCAGCGACGCCACCAATCGTCATAAATGCTGGTCAATCGGGCGCGCGTGGAATCAAGCGAGCCGTGAATATCTGCAATTTCAGCCCAGCGTTTGCCGGCACCAAAGCGCGCCAATGGTTCCTTGCTCGCCTGCAAATTACCCATGGTTGCCGCAAATTTCACGGTATCCGGCTGCCCCTGCGCATCAAAGAGCTGCATGATGAGCGCCTCGGCAAGCACGCGGTCGCCTTCGGGCATTTCAATGCGCCGCAAGCGCTCGCCGTCGGTGGGATGGATGAACGCGTATCCAGACAACGCGAACTTCTTCACCACTGCAGCGGGAACATCAGCAAGGAATGTCTGCAGCACATCACGCTGCACGGATGCAACGTCGCACATTGCTTCCATGGCAAAGATCTTCTCGGCGAGCAGGTGCTGGTCGGCAACCTTACGGAGAAACTTCAACGCTGCAATGCCTAGGTCAAAGGCCTCTTGGTATTTCTTCTCCTCGCCCAGTCGATACATCTCCACTGCAACGAAGGTATTGATGACTGCCAACGGCTTCAGGTACGCAACATCCGACTCGTACACCGCCAGTCCGTCGCCGATTCCAATGAATGCGCCCTTCTCGACGTAGACCGGAGGAACACTCGTCCGGCCGTAGGGCAGGCAAAATGCCACCGCGGGCTGCGCATCCAACAACGCCTTGACCATCGGTCCGTTGGCGGCGGCCCACTCCTTCGCCTTCGACCAGTCTGCCATGCCCGGCCAGACCGCCAGAACGTTGAAGGTCGGACCCACCTTCATGGGCGGCGCGCTCATCGCTATGTACGCGTCGAGCACCCCCTTCCAGCACTTGCTCTTCTCTTGGATCACCTTGGCGGGCGCATTCAAGGCATCGACCGCCTTGGAGTCATCAGCGCGGGCGATCGCTCCGGGCAGATAAGCCATGGCAATGGTGGCAACGGTGGCGAGGGTCGTGGCGCGTGCAAGACGCATGCGGGTGGTCTCCAAATTAGGCGGCATTCCCGGCTCAGGATTTCCGATCCAGGTCGGGCGGCGAAGGGTAGCAGAAACTGCGCTAGACTCGCTCGGTTCTCCCCCGCACCCCATGCTCACCATGCACTTCCAGCCATGACCGAAGTACCAGCTCCCTGCAATGTTCTCCTCCTTGGTACCGGCGGTCGTGAACACGCGATCGCATGGAAGTTGCGACAGTCCCCACGACTCGGAACACTGTGGGTGCAGGCTGACGCCAACGCAGGTTTGGCGGCGCTCGGTCGCCGTTGTGATGCGCCGCTGTCACCACGCGAACGTTTCTTTCTGAAGAGTTGGCTCGACAAGAACGATATTCATCTGGTGATCGTCGGCCCGGAAGGTCCACTGGCAGATGGAATCGTTGATGACCTTGCTGCTCCAGGGCGCCGCATCTTTGGCCCAACGCGTGATGGTGCGCGTCTTGAATTTGACAAGTCATATGCCAAGACCGTCATGCGTTTGGCAAGTGTGCCCACCGCCGATGGACGTAGCTTTTCTAACTACGAACAAGCGCGAACCTACGTTGAAGCGCGCGATACGCCGCTGGTCATAAAGGCCTCCGGGCTCTGCGCCGGTAAGGGCGTGGTGGTCTGCGAGGACCGCGAAGAAGCACTCGCAGCACTGGCCCGCATCATGGGCAAGCGCGAGTTTGGTGATGCTGGCTCAACAGTCGTCATTGAAGAGCGCCTCTCCGGTCAAGAACTCAGCGTGATCGCACTGGTCGATGGCAAGACCATCACCGTGCTCGATCCATGCCAAGACCACAAGCAAGTGGGCGAAGGAGACGTTGGTCCGAACACCGGCGGCATGGGCTCCTATTGCCCGACTCCGCTCTCAATCGACTCCGTCATGGAGGAAGTGAGCCGGGATGTGCTCGTCTCCACCGTCGACGCACTCCGGCGCGACGGGATCGAGTTCCGCGGCGTCCTGTACGCGGGCATCATGCTCACTGCGGGTGGCCCACGGGTTCTGGAGTTCAACACCCGATTTGGGGACCCGGAGACCCAACCCCTGATGGCGCGCCTGCAGGGTGACTTGGTGGAAATCCTTTGGCGAACCGCTGGCGGGGAACTGGACGGCAACGAATTGTCCTTTGACCCCCGATCCGCCTGCTGCGTGGTGGTGTGCAGCGAAGGCTATCCCGGCACGGTTCGTACCGGCCAGGTGGTCGAGGGCTTGGAGACTGCCGCAAATGTGGCCGGTCCAGATGAGGAAGTGCTCATCTTTCATGCGGGAACGACCACGGATCCGCAAGGAAACATCGTCACCGCGGGCGGGCGAGTTTTTGGGGTGACCGCCCTGGCAGCCGACCTGCGTCGCGCGCAGGAGTTGGCCAACCTCGCGGCGAGCCGAATTCGGTTCCCGGGGGCGTTCTTTCGCCGGGACATTGGGCATCGGGTGCTCACCCAGGCGGCAGCAACCGCGGGCAACGTTCCCGGCCGTGGCTAGACCTGTTGCAGCAATGACCGATATGCGAATCTGCGGTATTCGCACCCCAGATTGCCTTGATCCGGCATCAGCGCGCGAGTAACTTGCGTATGGACTTTGAGAAATGGCCATTAGGAGGCGCCTCCTTGGCCGGAGTTGTTGTCGTTTCATGATTGCCCGCGCGAAGGATCGCCGGGCTGGAGAGTTGACCCATGCTGATCCGTCTTGCCGCAACGGCGTGCGCCGCTGGCATCGTGACTGTGCTCCTCGCTGCTGCTCCGATCATCCCGGATAAGCAGTTGGCTACAGCCGCTGCCGCCACAGTCTCGCCCAAGGTTGACGACCTGAGCACACAGCCCGCAACCGGAGGATTGGCGCCCCGCGCCGTCCGTCCAAAGCAACGCTCCGCCGACATCGTCCTCCCCGAGGATCCGATCTCTGGCCGCCCGCAATGGAACGGCAAGCTCGGCGTCAAGTTCCGCGATGAACTCAAAGTGCGCGCTGACAGAGTTTCCAGCACCACTGTTCGCGGCGCCAACGGCCAGCCCATTCCGCAAGTCGCTGAAATTCTCACGGGATTCGGCGGCACCGTGCGTCAAGCGCTGCGCCGCACGCCGGAAGAACTCCGCGCCCTGGAAATGCGCGCGGAGCGCATCAGCAAAATGGCACAGGCCGACTTGGCGGGCATCGTGTACGTGGACGTGCAGCCGGAAAGGCTTGTTGACGCGGCGCGCGCACTCAACGATCTTGACATCGTTGAATGGGTCGAGATTGAACGCATCGTGATGCCCGACCAGAGCACAAATCGAGCACAGCAAGAAGGTTGCGGAGCAAACGGCCCCGGCGACGGCACTGGTATCACCAACTGCTACACCACTTCCCCGGACAGCCGCTGCTCAACGCTCGGTGGCGGACAGGGCTGCAACGACGTGAACGCATGCACCGCACCCGATGGCTCGCTGCCAGCGTGCCGTTACGGATGCAACAACACCAACTGCTGCGAAACCGTTGCGGCACTGATCCCTGGCTGCAATGATGGCGACGGCACCCAGGGCTGGGATGCCGTTTGCGCCACCTACGCAAACATCCTCTGCACCAGCACGGTGTACGACGCAAGCCCGGCGATTCAGGGCGGCGGAGGCTCCGCAGTCTCCATTCCAAGCACCTACAAGTACGACCCCTGCTTCGCGATGCGCGGGCCGGTCAATCCGGTGCCGAGCCCAGACGTGTTGATTTACGGAGCACCGGTGACGCCGAACCCTGCGCCAACCATAACGAGCCAGTTGCTGACCTATGAAACCGATGCCACCACTGGCGCATATCGACCCGGAACATTGAAGGCAGTGCCCTACCTGTCACCAAGCAATGAAGGGGAACCCGTCACCGGTGTACCGCAACAGGCACTCCCCGATCCGAGCCTCGAAGGTGCGTACTTGGCATTCTCAACCGGTTGCTTCGTAGAGCACACGTTCGGCGGCTGCAATCAAGTGAGTTGCTGTGTTTACGTGTGCCGCACTGACCCGTCCTGCTGCGTCATTGAGTGGGACCTGAATTGTGTTGCCGTCGCCGAAAATGCACCGGGTGGTGGTTCGATCGGCTTCGATAGTCCTTGCACGACGCAATCGCTTCCACTCGTCCCCTTCCCTCCGGGAGGTCAAACACCAAACTTGACAGCGGGCAACCGTGAAGGCGCGGGCGGTTCGACGGGCAACGCACGCGGATACCAGACGTATACGGTTGGTAACGCGGTTCTTGGTCCATTCGACACTCTTCCTCCCGCCTCGCCGCCGCCGGGACCGCCAACACCGCCACCATACCCACCCCTGACCTATCCGCTTAAGGCGCCAACGGTGAACACTGCAACAACACCGGATCCGGAACGAGACGACACGTACTCCAACCTCGGAACGCTCGCAGTGATCAATTCCGGATATCGCGGAGGCGGTCTTGATCTGCAGGGATACGAGGTGCTCCTCACGCAACTCGGTCTCAATCCGGCGCAGCAGGGGCGCGGCCAAGGCGTTGAAGTGGCCGTGATTGAGCACTCCGCGTACGTCAACCACGAAGATCTGATCAACGTCGTTGTCCCGGAGCCAAACCAGACGCAAGTGTTGGTCATCTCGCCGCCGCTGAACCCCAATCACGGCACCGCCGTTTTGGGAATCATTGGCGCTGAGCGAAACGGCATCGGTGTAACCGGAATTGCCGATGGCGCCGACCTGAGCTTCTATCCAATCGTTAGCGTTGAAGAAGGCTCGCGTATTGAGAATGCCTACACCAACGCCCTGATTGCGCTGCAAGAAGGCGATGTCATCAACATGTCGATCGGCAATGGCGGCGGTAACACCATCGTTTCTAGCCCGTTCATGTTTGACCTAGTGACCACCGGAACCAACGCCGGAATCACCACGGTGATCTCTGCCGGCAATGAGGCTGTACCAGTGATCACCTCGCCGGGCGGCGCCGGCGGGGACTCGGGCGCGGTGATTGTGGGCGCCTGCTGGCCCGGATTCCAAGTCGGTCAGTTGACGACCACTGTTTCGGTTCCTGGTCCATTCCCTGGCAACGGCTACTGCCGCCTGAACTTCTCAAACTTCACTAGCGAGGAAAACAACACCGGCACCGTCACCCTTTCTGGTTGGGGTACCGGAGTCACCAGTTGCGGCTACGGAGACTTGTACAACGGATTCAATGCATCGGACGATCCTTTGCAAGTGAACCGGCTCCGTAGTTACACCTCAGTGTTCAACGGAACCAGCGCTGCAGCACCAATCATCGCTGGATGGTGCGCTCGCTTGCAGAGTTTCTCAATCGCCTGGTTTGGTGCTCCGCTGCCGCCACGGCGACTGCGTGACGCCATCAGTGACCCGGCGAACGTCTTCCAACAGTGCGGCATCGACTACGCCTCCGACCAGATGCCCGGCTATCCAGAAGATGGTGACCCGAGTGTTGGCGATATCGACCTGCAAGTGAACGGAGCGATCGTTGCTCCGATCGGTGGATTCCCGCGCGCAACCAACACGGTGTCATGGATTATCTCAAACACCTTCGGTGGAACACCAGTCGCGTACGACATCATCTGCGGCACCTACGAGGGCGGGTCCAATTTCTCGCTGCGCCAAACTGACGGTACTGCATTGCGCCTCGGTGCAGTGCGGCGCCGTGCGGGCAGCCGCGGGAGCGGCTTTGGCCCCGACCTCTTCTACCCACTCGGTGGCGGCACCACTGACCTGCAGCTGAAGGTGACGTCGTTGGGATCGACCTCGAATGTGACGTCAATCGGACTGGCAACCAACTCCAGCGTTTCGTACAACCTGCCTGTCGTGGAGGTGGTCTACTTCTACAACCATCGACTGAACCGATGGATGGCATCTGGATCTTCATCGCTCTCACCGTTGGGTGTACCCGGCACGTTCACCATTCCTGGCAGCATCAATGACTATATTTTGTCCACCTCCACGGGCGGCTCGCAGGCCTATGCCCGCGTCTACACCTGCGGACTGACCAACTCGGGATACAGCGTCCTGCATGACTTACTGGCGTTTGCCATTGCGGTTGACATCTTTAATCCAGGCGGCGGCGTTGCCCCGTAAAAATCCCAGGGCGAACTGAAGGATTTGCAGCCCCCGACCATATGGTCGGGGGCTTTCCTTTCAGGATTACGTGCCGGAAGTGCCGACCGCGCATACATTTATTCCTGTGTCCGCATCCCGCCCCGAAGTACCAGCTTGCAACGCCCACGCCGCGGAACGGCTCGCCGACGCACATCAACAGTTCGTTGAGCACTGGGGGCGGATGGCATCGTTATGGGGCGTACCGCGCAGCATGGCTGAAGTGCACGCCCTGCTCTTTATTGAGGGACGCAGCGTCAATGCAGAAGAAGTGGTGCTGCGCTTGGGAATCAGTCGCGGCAATGCCTCAATGACGCTGCGCACCTTGGTGGACTGGGGCATCGTGCAGCGCACGCACAACAAGACTGATCGCAAGGACTACTACCAGGCTGAGCAGGATGTGCTCACGCTCTTCTCCACCGTCATTCGCGTGCGCAAGCAGCGCGAGATCGATCCACTCCTGGCGCTCGTCGGGGAGTGTCGCAAGGCAGCGGCCATGGTCCCTCGCACTGATGCGGACCAAGAGACCACCACCCGCGCCGGCGAACTTGATCGCAAACTCAACGACATTGAAATGTTCGTTTGCTCTGCAAATGCGCTCGCTAGTCAATTCTTTTCCTGCGACGGAGGGGGAATCAGCGCGCTGTTCGGCGCGTTGGAGCCACCGCGATGACCATTGCCCCACCCCATTCAACGTCACGCCAACGCGTCCACGAGGCACAGACCGCGCGGCTGGAAATTGCGTGGACGGTCAGTGCTGAGGCGCTTGATGGGCGGCAGTCGTATGCATCGGCTGTCCTGCATCTGGAATGCTGCTGGCAGCACGGGCATCATCACTCGGATGACAAGGCACGGGTCGAGTGTACGGCGATCATTGATCGTGCCGGCGTCATTGCCGCTGTAAAGATTCCGGATACAGCGCACATTTCTGTCGATCGCCACGGGCGATGGACACACATTGCCATCACCATTGACCCCGGGACGCCGTTCCTGACGGCCAGTTTCGAACAAGGACGCTTGGCGTACTGCACCTCAAAGGCCCCCGAATTGGCGCGCCTGCAAGGGGGGGCCTATGACGCACCCACCGGGATCCTTGAACTCTATGACGCACAGTGACCGGCAAGCCGTGATGGCAACGCCCGAGGCACTCTGCTAGACTTTGCACCTCACCCTGGACGGGTGGCCGAGTGGCTGAAGGCGCTGGTTTGCTAAACCGGTTTACGGGGTATTACTCCGTAACGCGGGTTCGAATCCCGCCCCGTCCTCTTTCACGTCTGCGGCCCGGCATCACGCTGGGCCGCGACCGTTTCTGCACCATCGAACTGAGGCGCACTGATTCATGGATCCCTTCCTTCATGATCTCTGGCAGTTGGTCTCGCAACCGGGCGCCTTGCGCGAGAACCTGGCACAGATCGTGGAGACGCTTGGCGCTGGGCTGACCTACGCCATGCTGGGCCTGATCGTGTTTGCCGAAACCGGCTTGGTGGTGACCCCGTTCCTACCGGGCGACAGCCTGCTGTTTGCCACCGGCGCGGTGTGCGCCACCGTTGCGAGCGTGGCACAGCAAAGTGGCGCGGATCCCACGGTGCGGATCGAGATAATGGCCGCTGTCCTGTTCGTTGCGGCGGTGCTTGGCGATGGCGTCAACTATCACATCGGCCGCGCCATCGGTCCGGTGGCATTCAGCGGCCGATTCCGCTGGCTGCGCCGCGAATACCTGGAACGTACACACGCCTTCTTTGAGAAACACGGCGGACGCGCGGTGGTGCTGGCTCGGTTCGTCCCGATTGTGCGGACGTTCGCGCCGTTCGTGGCGGGCATTGGCGCCATGACCTACATGAAGTTCCTCTTCTACAACGTGCTCGGTGCGGCATTGTGGGTGGGGCTGCTTCTTGGCGCTGGCTACACACTCGGCGGGCTCGAATGGGTGCAGCGCAACTTTGAGAAGGTGGTCATTGGAATCGTCATCGTGAGTGTGCTGCCCATCGTTTGGGAGTGGTGGAAGGCGCGCAGCACGCGCCGCGCCGCTGCAACAGGCCAATGATCCCGTACACTTTCACCCCCGGCACACCGCTGGCACACCAGGCACGAATCCCATGAAGATCCACGAATACCAAGCACGACAGTTCCTCGCAGACTTTGGAATTCCCGTCCCACCTGGGCGCATGGTTGAGACCGTAGCGGACGCCGCGGCCGAGGCTCGCGCGCTGTTTGCTTCCGGCGTGGGCATCGTGGTGGTCAAGGCACAGGTCCATGCAGGTGGGCGCGGCAAGGCTGGGTTCGTGAAGGTCTGCAAGACCGCCGAGGAAGCCGAAGTGGCCGCCAAGTTCATGTTGTCGCACCGCATGGTGAGTCCGCAGACTCCGGCGGAAGGTCTGGAAGTGAAGCGCATCTTGGTGGCCGCCGGCGTGGATATTGCCAAGGAGTACTACCTGGCAATCGTCATGGACCGCACGCGACACACCAACACCCTGATCGCCAGCGCCGAGGGCGGCGTGGAGATTGAACACATCGCTGAGACTCGCCCCGATGCCATCATCAAGGTGGCACTGGACCCGCTCACGGGACTTGCTGCATTCCAAGCGCGCGAGACCGCCTTCAATTTGGGGTTCCGCGGCAAGCAGGTGGCGCAGGCCGCTGATGCCATGATGAAACTTGCGGCGCTCTACCTGGCCAAGGATGCAACGCTCGCTGAAATCAATCCCCTGGTGGTCACCCCTGCAAGCGCAGCGCATCCCGATGGACAAGTGATTGCCATCGATGCAAAGTTCAACTTTGACGACAACGCCGTGTTCCGCCACCCGGATCTGCGCGCGATGTTTGACCCCACGGAAGAGAACGCATCGGAGATGCGCGCTCGTGAGTTTGAACTGAATTTCGTGGCTTTGGACGGCAACATCGGCTGCCTCGTCAACGGCGCTGGTCTGGCCATGAGCACGATGGACATCATCAAGCTGCACGGCGGCGACCCAGCGAACTTCTTGGACGTCGGCGGCGGCGCCACGGAAGAAGCGATTACCGAAGCATTCCGAATCATTCTTTCCGATGCCGCCGTCAAGGGCGTGTTGGTGAATATCTTCGGCGGAATCATGCAGTGCGACCGCGTTGCACGCGCCATCGTTGCTGCAGCGAAGAATGTTGGCTTCAAGGTGCCGCTGGTGGTGCGTCTTGAGGGGACCAATGTTGCCGAGGCTCGGATGATCTTGGACGCTGCTCGCGCTGAACTTCCCACCATGCAATCGGCGACCGATTTGGCCGATGCCGCGCGCAAAGTTTGCGCTGCGGTTGCCTGACCGCCATCCGACTACCAATGCTCGTCCTCTTCGATATCGACGGCACCATGCTGCATTCGCTCAGTGCGGGAGTGCATGCCATGACCACCACGCTGCGCGAGATACACGGGATTGTCCCGGAGTTTTCACGGATTGAGATTCACGGTCGATTGGACACCCTGATCTGGCGCGACTTAGCGAAGGTGCACGGCTATCCGACCGACGATGCCTCGCATGCCGTGTTCAAGCGTAGTTACGGCGAAAATCTCGAACGCCGCCTCGCTGACAACAACACCGTGGAGCGTTTCCGTGGCGCCAAGGAATTGGTTGATGCCACGCGCGCCGTTGATGGTCTGACCATCGGGCTCCTCACTGGAAACTATGAATTCACCGGCAAGCTCAAGGTGCGCCACGCGGGAATCGACCCCGCGCATTTCATCGTGAATGCATGGGGCGATGATGGCCCGGATCGCCGCAGTTTGGTGCCGGTTGCCATGCGCCGCTACGCCGAGCACCACGGGCGACCGGTGGCGCCGCGGGACGTCATCATCATTGGTGACACGCCGGCGGATGTCGACTGCGCGCACGCTTCCGGCGCGCGGGTGATCGCGGTCGCTACTGGGCACTTTGATATTGATTCGCTGCGTGCAGCGGGTGCAGACCTGGCGGTCCATGACTTGAGTGACACGCAGAAGTTGCTGCAGTGGATCACCGAGTCCGCATGACCAGCGCGTCGGGGCGCGCGGTACGAGTGGGCAGGTGAGTCAGGTGAGTCAGGTGAGTCCGGCGGGCCAGTCGACTTAGTGGCGACCGATACGTTCACTCAACGGCATCAGAATGCGTGGAATGAGACGCTGCTCAACAAGCCGTTCGCCGTGACCTGCCAATGCGGCAAGAATGGTTGGCAAGTCATCAAGCGACTTGACCGGACCGGTGCGCCGAACCGTGAGCATGACGCTCAATGGCTCAAGCCCATCACGACCGGCGGACGGTTCCCCGCCGCGCGGAAGCCGCGTCTTGACCTCCAGGTAGACATGCATGTCCGGAGCATCGGAAAGTGCAATGGCAAGAAACGGCTGTGAATCCAGGACGTTGTCGGTGGCGATCTCCGCAAACTCGCCCAGCGCAGATCCGCCCAGTAGTGCGTCCAAGACCACCTCGTCCCGGTTGCCTTCACACTCAAAGTCAAAGGCGTACACCAACTCCAAGTGATCCACATCCAATGGACTGATGGAGAGAAAATACGGCGCCACTTCAAGGACGGTGCGATGCATCCGGTATGCGTCTTCCAGTGTCTTGGGGTTGACCCATCCGCTCTTCAGCGAGGTCTGGCGCATGCCGATCCACAGGAAATCTTGGTCGTCTTCGCCAGACTCAAGGGCTACTTCACCATCGGGATAGCGGTGCAGGCTCGAAAGCCGGGGCATCTCTTTGCGTAGGCGCCCAAAGAGATCAAGCACTGGCTCGCGCGCAGCGGGCAAGTCCATCTTGAGTGCAAGCTTCTGATTGATGCAGAAGTCGCGGCAGAGTGCGCTGAAGTCTGACATGTGAGGTGCGCGGTCTATACGCGGCCTATACGCAGTTCATGCGCAGTTCATGCGCAGGCATGCACGATTCATGCCGAAGCAGCCGGAGGCCCACCAGCGGCGGCCCCCATGCGGTCAGCATGGTGAGAAATTGAGGATGCGATTCGTTCGCGAGCCTGCTGCAACTTCTGCTCATGCGCACGACGCTGCTTACGGCGCCACGCCAGAATGCGCCAGACCGCAAAGAGAACAATCGGTAGCAGCAGGAGAACCATGCCGCCAGCAAGTAACGGAACCCAAAGAGCGAGCAAGGTGACAATCATTGCCAGCACTGTTTCAGCCATTCCATAGATCGGATTGAGCCAACCAATGGTGAGCACTGAACTCGATACGCGACCGGCAATCGAAGCTGCCTCGACACCCGATGCGGCCGTCGCACCCATAATGATTCCGAGTGACCACGTAACCGCCGGATGAAGAAGCGGTGTGGCTTGCAGCGCACTTGAAACGTCGCCGGGGATCATGATGTCAAGCTGACTTGTCATCAGCACTGCACCTGCGATCGCCGCCAGCGGTGCAGCAAGCAGGTCGAGTGCATGGTCAACCCATGGAACCAAGAATCCAACAATTTCAACAACGGTTGCAGTGCCGAAGAGCACAATCGCTGGGGTAGCGCCAAGCCACTCAAACGATGGCCCGACCACCAGCATGTCGGCACGGACGGCGATCGATACAACGAACAGGGGTAAGAACACTCTCAGCCCGCAGGCCGCAGAGAGTCCGAGTCCCGCACACAGTGCTGTGAAGATCTGCAGCATGATGGGAGCGCCAGTGACGGCGCTCAACCCGCCTTTGCTTCGAGGTACTTCTCAACACTCTTGACGTCGGCAGCGATCTGCGGCGTCATACGTAGCGTGAAGGTGGCACCTTTTTCAACAAACACAACGCGGGTGCACTCTTCGCGAGCAAGCCAGATACGACCAGCGCGCGCGGTTCGGCGATTGCCGCTGCGAAGGCGCTCGCGCTTGAGGCGGCTCAAAGCTCCCTGCACGCCGGGGTTCATGCGCATGAGACGAAGCAGCGTCTGCTGGCGACGGTGCTCGGCTGGAATTGCGGTGATGGTGAACTGGACGGTGGGGGTCGTGGCGGTGTTCGACATAGTGTTCTCCTCGCGCAGGCAGGCTGCGCCGAGCCGCGTAGTGTAGCGGACCCCGCCGATGTCGCAAGCAGGAAAGTCATCCGTGCTTATCGGCACCTGCAAGCCGGCGCGCGGCTAGGCTTGTGCCATGGCACAGGCAACCATCGGCTGGATCGGAACGGGCGTCATGGGGGTCTCCATGGCAAGGCATCTGATGACAGCGGGCCACCCGCTGATCATCCATACGCGCACGCGAGAGCGGGCAGAGCCGCTGCTTGCAGCAGGCGCGCACTGGGCGGAATCGCCACTGCAGGTCGCTGAGCGGGCAGAGATCGTCTGTTCGATGGTGGGCTACCCAGAAGATGTCGAAGCGACCCACCTGGGAGCACAAGGAACCCTGAGCGCGGCGAAAGCCCCTGCTCTCTTAATTGATTTCACCACCAGCAGCCCTGCCCTGGCCCAGCGGATCGCCGAACGCGGCGCGGCGCTGGGAACGCAAGCGATCGACGCCCCCGTCTCGGGCGGCGATATCGGCGCCCGGAACGCCACGCTATCCATCATGTGCGGCGGGACGGAAGCGGCGTTTCAGGCCGCGCGATCGGTTCTGGACCTGTTGGGCAAGACGGTGGTGCTGCAGGGGCCCGCTGGCTCTGGCCAGCACACCAAGATGGTCAACCAATTGCTGATTGCCGGCACGATGCTCGGCATGGCGGAAGCCCTTTCCTACGCCAAGAAGGCCGGTTTGAATCCAGAGACGGTGCTGCAGTCGGTAGGAGGCGGGGCCGCAGCAAGCTGGTCGCTAACCAACTTGGCGCCACGAATTCTAAAATCTGACTTCGCACCCGGTTTTTTCATCGAACACTTCCTGAAGGACCTTCGTATCGCGCTCGATGAAGCGCGTGCCTTGGGCCTGGATCTGCCCTGTGCCACCGCCGCTGAGCGCACCTATCGGGCGCTTGCGGAGGCTGGCTATGCACGCGCTGGCACACAGGCCATTGTTCACGCCTACGGGTGGTGAACGAATATCCTGATCCCCTTGACACTCACGCTCACTGATCTCCAACGAAAAACACTATGACCACCATCACCCAACACGATATCGGTGCCATCGAGCAGAAGGTCAAGGCGGCACATCCGCCCTTCGCACTCCTAAAGCAAGAGTTACAGCAAGTCATTGTCGGGCAGCATGAGCTGCTCGAAGGATTGATCATCGGGCTGCTGTGCAATGGTCACATTCTCATTGAAGGCGTACCGGGCCTTGCAAAGACCACCGCAGTGGCGACACTTGCAGCTGCCATTCGCACTTCGTTTCATCGAATCCAGTTCACGCCGGACTTGTTGCCTTCGGACCTGATTGGAACCATGGTGTACAGCCCCGCCACGCATGAATTCAGCGTGAAAAAGGGCCCGGTGTTTGCCAACATTGTGCTTGCGGATGAAATCAACCGCGCGCCCGCCAAGGTGCAGAGCGCCCTGCTCGAAGCGATGCAGGAACGACAAGTGACCATCGGCGGCGAGACCTTCAAGATGGACGATCCATTCTTGGTGCTGGCGACGCAAAATCCAATTGAACAGGAAGGTACGTACCCGCTGCCAGAGGCGCAGGTGGATCGCTTCCTGCTGAAGATTGTGATTACTTATCCAACGCGTACGGAGGAGCGGCAGATTCTTGATCGCATGTCGCGCACCACGGGAAAGATTTCTGTGAAGCCGGTCATGCAGCCAGAAGAGATTCGCGCGGCGCGTGCGGTTGTTGATGAGATCTTTGTGGACGACAGCATCAAGGATTACATCGTGTCCCTGGTGGTAGCGAGCCGTGATCCCGCTGCTTACAAAGTGCCCGTGAAAGACTTGCTGCAATACGGTGCATCGCCGCGCGCAACGTTGGCGCTTGCACAAGCGGCGCGCGCCAAGGCATTCTTGGATGGGCGCGGATTTGTTGTCCCACAAGATGTCAAGGATGTGGCGCATGCAGTGCTCCGCCATCGCTTGGGGCTGAGCTATGAAGCCGAAGCGCTGGAGAAGTCATCGGATGATGTGGTGCGCGCGTTGCTTGAGCATGTCCCCGTTCCCTGATCAGTGCCATGCAGACGTCTGAATTGCTTCGCAAGGTTCGCCGCATCGAAATCCGCACGTCACACCTGGTGAGTGACGTGATGGCTGGCCAATTCCGTTCCGCTTTCAAGGGACGCGGAATGGAATTCGAAGAAGTCCGCCCGTACCAGTACGGCGACGACGTTCGTTCTATTGATTGGAACGTGAGTGCGCGCACCGGCTTTCCGCACGTCAAACTGTTCCGCGAAGAGCGAGAGCTCACCGTCATGCTGGCGGTTGATCTCAGTGGTTCGCTTTCATTTGGAACGCATGCCCAACTCAAGCGCGAGTTGGCGGCGGAAATTGCTGCCACGATCGCGTTCAGTGCCATTCGATCCAATGATCGCGTCGGTCTGGTGTGTTTCACCGACCGTGTGGAGCGCGTTGTTCCGCCGCGCAAGGGTTCGCGTCATGTGTTGCGGATCGTGCGTGATCTCTTGGGATTTGAGCCAAGTAGTCGGGGCACGGACATCGGCGGCGCCATTGCTGAGGCCACTCGCATGTTGAGTCGGCGCTCGGTGCTCTTTGTAGTGAGCGATTGGCGTTCCAATACTGTATCGGCCAAGGGCGGTGAGCCATGGGAAGACGCGCTGCGCATTGCGCGCATGAAGCATGATGTGATTCCGGTTCTGATTCGTGATCGCCGTGAACATGCGATGCCGGCATTTGGTCTTGCTGAATTCATGGACGAAGAAACTGGCGAGTGCATCGTGGTGGACCTTGGATCCAAGGCGGTACGCAATCGATTTGCGCAACTGGCTGCGGCGGAGGGATCACTGCTTGATGAAACGCTTCGCAAGCTGCGCTCAGAGGCCATCCGCGTGGAGACGGGTGCGGACTTTGTTGCACCACTCACTACGTTCTTCCGCCGCCGCGAGGCACGGAGGGCACGATGAAGAACTCGCGGGCGATCGTGGTCAGCATGGTGCTCTGCGGGAGCGGAGCGGCGTTCGGCTTGAGCGGAGCGGCGTTCGCCTACAGCGGAGCGGCGTTCGCCTCGAGCAAAGCAGCGTTCGCCCAAGATCCGGCGCTTGCTCCACGTGCGACCGGCCGCGCTACGGAGCGGGCACCCGCGCAATCGCGTGTGCGGCAGGAAGTCAAAGAGGGCCAACTCAGCGTGGTGCGAACAGTTGATGCGCAACAGTGGCAAACAGGTGCACCCATCACCATGCAGATCTCTGTCATTGCGCCGGACGGAATGTCGCTGCAACTGCCGGAGATTGGCAGCAGTTTCGGGCCATTTGATGTGCGACCGTCGCGCAGCCAACCAGCAAGCGCGGGCAAAGCAGGCATTGTTGTAGAACTGGTGGCATGGGAGGCCGGCCCACTTGAGATTCCGGCGATCACCGTTTCGATGACCAGTGCTGACGGAACAAAGACCACCGCAACGGTTCCAGCAACAAGCGTCACACTGACATCGCTCATTGGCAGCGAGCTTCCGCTGACTGAACTTGCATCGGAGATCCGCGGCCCCGTGGAGATTGACACGCGCGCGTGGTGGTGGTGGGCCATTGCTGCCGGCGCAACCGTGGCGGCGGGGGCGTTCGTGTGGTGGCTCATGCGCCGCCCAACGCAGCAGCCCGTGGTGACTCCGGTAGCGCCGGGCGAATGGGCGCGACGCGAGTTTGACCTCTTGGAATCGCAACGGCTTCCCGAGCGGGGCGATGTAGAAGGATTCTTTGTGCGGCTCTCGGATGTGGTTCGCACCTACGTGGAGCGGCGCTATCAGATTGCAGCGCCCGATCAGACCACGCAGGAATTCTTGAGCCAAGCGGCGCACCATCCTGATCTTGCTGGTGACAATGAACGAACACTCGGCGCATTCTTACGCAGCGCGGATATGGTGAAATTTGCCGCGGCGCGCCCTGCATCGGATACCTGTGCACACGCGCTTTCTGCCATGCGCGGATTTGTTGAGCGGACCGCCCCGCCACCAAGCGAGGTGGAACCATGAACGGATTCCATGAGGGCAGCGTGTGGTGGCTTCTCTTGCTATTGGCGGTGCCGCTCGCTTGGATTGCTGTTGCGCGTCCACGTTGGCGTGCAACCATCGGCTTCCCTTCGGTGGCGCCGTTGCGTGCAGCGGGCGCAACATTTGTTTCACGCACGTGGTGGTTGCCACTGGTGCTACGAATGGCGGCACTGGCAACGCTGGCGGTTTGCATGGCTCGACCCATCAAGGCCAACGAGCAGACGCGTGTCTACGTTGAAGGCGTAGCCATTGAGATAGTGGTCGATCGATCAAGCTCCATGCTGGCGATGGACTTCCAGAAGGATGGCCAACGCGCGGACCGATTGACGGCACTGAAAGAAGTGGCGGGGAAGTTCATCCTTGGCGGCGGTGGACTTGATGGTCGCCCGGGCGACCTGATTGGGCTTATTGCGTTCGCCCGCTACGCGGACAGCCTGTGCCCGCTGACACTTGATCATGATTACCTGGTGCAGGTGCTTGATGATGTTGCCGTTGCTGGCAATCGTGGCGAAGACGGCACCGCCATCGGTGAAGCGGTCGCGCTGGCTGCAGAGCGTCTCCGCGATGCCACCGAGCGCGGCGGCGACCTTCCCAAGCCGAAGAGCAAGGTGATCATCTTGCTGACCGACGGTGAAAACAACGCCGGCGACATTGCTCCGACCACTGCTGCTGAAATCTGCAAGACCTACGGAATCACCCTATACACCGTTGGAATGGGCACCATCGGCGAGGCGCCCTACCCCATGCAAACGCCGTTCGGTGGCACTCGACTGGTACCAGTGCCGGTGAACATCGATGAGAAACTCTTAAGAGAGATGGCGTCACTCACGGGCGGCCAATACTTCCGTGCTACGGATTCCAACAGCTTGGAGTCGATTTACGAAACCATCAATCGACTTGAAAAGACCACCACGGAACAACGCCGCTACTTGCAGTATCGCGACCTTGCTGTTGAAGGTTCTGACATTGCTGGAGTACGGATCGCGCCGTTGCTGTTGATTGCGTTCTTCTTGATCGCGGCGGAACTACTCCTTGCGCAGACACGATGGAGGATGTTGCCATGAATCCCATGGACTTCACATTTGCCAATCCAGCCGCGCTCAATTGGGCGTGGGCGGTGTTGGCTCTGCTGGCTTTGGTGTTGATCAGAACCCGCGGTCGCGCACGCGCGCTGGCAGCTTTCGCTGATGCACCGCTTCTACGGACCATCGCACCGCGTGCAAATTCGGCGCGCCCGTTTGTCCGTGCACTGCTGACGGTGGCGGCATTGGCCGCACTGGTTCCGGCGCTCATGGATCCACGTTGGGGTGCGCAAGTGGAAGAAGTCAAGCGCCGCGGTGCTGACGTCTTCTTTGTGATGGATGTGAGCCGCTCCATGACCGCGCAAGATGCAACGCCCGATCGTCTTTCACGCGCTCGACAGTTTGTGGAGGAAACCGTTGAGTCGTTGGGCGGGGATCGCATCGGTCTCATTGAATTTGCGGGCACTGCTGCCATGCGCGTCCCGCTCACACTGAATTACGGCGCGTTCCGCACCACGCTGGCGGAACTGGTGCCGCTCTCAGGGGCACGCGGTGGTACCGCATTGGCAAATGCCATCGCCCTGGCAGCCGCAAGTTTCCCGCCGGCATCGGCAGGCAGCCGTGCCATCATCATCATCTCTGACGGCGAAGATCTTGACGATGGTGACGCTGATCCAGTGGCCACTGCCAAGGAAGTGTTGGAGAAGGACGGTGTCCACGTCTATGCGATTGGCATTGGTGACTCGCGTGAAGGCGCGCGCATTCCAGTGTCGCGTGGCAAGGATGGGGTGCGGTACTTGGTGTTCGATGGCCAAGAAGTCTGGACCAAGTTGGACGAACGCGTCCTGCGCGAAACGGCCCTGGCCGGCGGCGGAGCGTTCATCCCAGCCGGGACTGGTCGCGTTGACATGGCGCGTGCGTATGCGCAAACAGTGGGTGCACTGGAGCGCAAGGAATTTGAAGACGCAACCGTGACGCGGCGCACTCCGCGCTTTCAATGGTTTGCTGGCCTGGCGTTTATCGTTCTCTTGGTTGGCAGCATGATTCCTGCGCGCCGCGCACCGAAAGCGGAGGGAATTCCGCAATGAATCGAAACACGTCCATCGCACTTCTGCTCGCTATAAGCATCACCGTTCCGGTGGGCGCTCAAGCGACTTCCGCGCAGCGTCCATCCAGTGGGCCGGTTGTTGTGAAGACGCCCGCGCCACCGGATGCGCCGACGATCGCGCCAGGTGCTGCGACCGAGCGTGCACCCGAGCGTCCCGCCGAACCCGTCGACTTTCGCAGCGCTGCTCGCGCTGGCGAGGTGGCACTCCAAAGCGGTGACTTTGCGGGAGCCGCTGCTTCCTATGAAGCCGCACTTGCAGCACGACCCGATGCCGCCGACGCGGCCTACAACTTGGGCGTTGCGCTGTACAAGGCGGGCAAGTTCCAGGATGCAGCAAAGGCCTTCGCACGCGCGAGTACTTCAGCATCCAACGGTGAACGTACGGACGCTGCATTGAGCGCCTCAAGCCTGTACAACCGCGCTGCCAGTTTCTACAGCGCCACCCGTACACAAGCAGAAGCGGCGCAACGCATGCTGGAAACGCAACGCGCTGCAACGGATGCAGAGCCCAAGGAAGGCCAAGAGGCGGCGATCGATCCGGAGGCTCTCAAGCAAGCAATTGCGGACGCCAACAAGAGTCTTGGTGGCTTTAAGGATGCGGCCTACGCGGACCCCAATGATCTGGAGTCACGCGCCAATGCTGAGCAAAGCCTGCGCCTCGTTCGTGCCTTGGAGGAACTGAAGAAACAACAGGACGAGAAGCAGAAGCAGGACGAGAAACAAGATCAAGGCGATAAGCAAGATCAAGACGACAAGAAGGATCAGAGCGATAAGAAAGATCAGGGCGACAAGCAAGATCAGGGCGACGAGGAGGATCAGGACGACAAGAAGGATCAGGGCGACAAGCAAGATCAAGACGACAAGAAGGATCAGAGCGACAAGCAAGATCAAGGCGACAAGAAGGATCAGGACGACAAGAAAGACAAGGGCGACAAGGACAAGAAGGACAAGGACAAAGAGGACAAGCAAGATCCAAAGGAACAGCCAAATAAGGACGGGAAGTCCCCGGATGAGCAACAGCCTCCTGAGCAGCCACAGCCCGGCGAGCCCGGACAGGCAAAGGATGGTCAAATGACCAAGGATCAGGCCGATCGCCTCCTGCAGTCGGTCCGCGATCGCGAACGTGAACGGAGCGCTGCGCAAGAACGCAAAGTGCAAGCCGAGGCCGCGCGCGGCCGCAAGCCGATCAAGGACTGGTGACCAATCACATGCGTGCCACGATCATTGCCATCTTCCTGTGCCTCTCCCTGCTACGAACCGTAGCGGCGGGCGATGCGCAGTTCCGCATGCCGGAGGGGAACGCGTATGAAGGCACCCCCTTTCTGGTGACCATTGAAGTCACCGACGCGAGCGATGTGAAGCCGCCGGTCGCTCCGGAGATTCCAGGTGCCACGGTGCGTGTTGTGGAACGCGGTCGGCAATCACTGACCGAGCTTCGTGGTGGGCGCGTGCGCAATTCAACCTCCGTGACCTACGCGGTCGAGATCACCCCAGAGCGGGTCGGCAGCATCCAAATTCCTGCACTCACGGTGCTCGTTGACGGCAAGGAACTCCGCAGCAAGCCGCAACGCGTGGAAGTATTGAAGAGCGAAGCTGGCAACCTGTTGTCTGCCGAGGTCATTGGCCTACCAGCAGAGGGCTATGTTGGCCAACCGCTCGATTTGATCCTTCGAATCAGCGTCCGTGCTTACAAAGACCCGTCGTATGGACAATTGAACGAGTCACAGATGTGGCAACTTGTTGACTTACAGGGCAGCGAATGGGGCGAATTTCAGCAGCAGGTCGCTGAGCTGCGGCAGCGCAATGCCGCGCCGCGCGCCCAGCAGGAAGTACGCAATGGAGCGACGTACTTCAATTATGAATTGACGCGCCGGATATGGCCGCCAAAGACCGGAGCACCAGACATCGGCACGGTTCGGGTCCGCATGACATATCCGCTTGCACTTCGCGAAGTGCAGAACCTGTTCCTCGACCGTCAGCTGACTATCAGTGAGTCGCGGCCACTTTCCGTCACGGCAACGGCGACCGGGATCACCATTCTTCCACTACCGGAGGTTGATCGCCCCGCTTCGTTTAGTGGCGCAGTCGGAGCGTTTGCTATTGCCGTGACTGCCAAGCCAACTACGGTTGCTGTGGGTGAACCGGTGACGCTGACGCTGGCCATCACGGATATTCGCGGCGGTGCAAATTTGGAAACGCTGCAGCCCCCTGCCCTTGCAGCCGATGTGCAACTGGCCAAGGAATTCCGAATTCCCAACGAACCGCTCTCCGGCATTGTCAGCGGTAACACCAAACGATTTACCGTCACGGTTCGACCGCTCCGCGCTGGGACCGCCGCGATTCCACCTATTGAATACAGCGCGTTTGACCCGCAGAATCGCGCCTACGCAGTGAGTCGAAGTCAGCCGATTCCCATCACGGTCACTCCGGCTAATCAGATGGATCTTTCCAAGATCGTCACCGGTGGCGCCGGTACGACCACCGATGCATCAGCCCCCGGAACACAACTCACGGAAGTGCAAGGCGGTTTGGTGGCCAACCGTCCCGTTACCGACGCGCTTCTTGCTGACGAACGATTGCACACGGGGCCGATCGAACTCGCAGGTCTGGTCTTACCGCCAGTTGGAGCCGCTGTGGCACTTGCCTTTCGAGTGCACCGCGCCCGGCACGCACGCGATGGTGGCCTTGCTCGTCGCAGTCGTGCGCGCCGAACCGCCGATGCACGACTGCGTGCCGCGACCGACGCCACGGGGCTCGCCGGTGCGATCACTGGATTTGTGGAGGACATGACCGGTCGCGCGGCGGGAACACTGACGCGCGGTGACCTGGAGCGCGTGCTCGCAACCGCTGGTGTTGACCACGAACTACGAAACCGTATCGCCGAGTTCCTTGGTCATTGTGACCGCGCGCGGTATGCAGGGGCTGCGACGCCAGCCGAACTTGCGGCCGAAGCGCAGCGGGTCATTGATGCACTTGATGCTGCGCGTCTCCGTGCAACGAACGGGGGTACCCGATGAACTGGTTCATGAAACTCTGCATGGCGCTGTGCGTAGTGACGGCTGCCGTATGCGCAACCGAAGCCTCCGCTACTGACGTCGACCGAACAACCGGTGCCGCAAGCCGCGCGCAAACGGCGTACGAGCGCGGCATACAACTTCGCCGCACTGACGCAGCGGCGAGCCTGGATGCGTTCCGCGAAAGCGCTCAGTTGTGGGAGCGCATCCGTACCGCCGGCGCCGAGAACGGACCACTTGAATTCAACCTCGGCAATGCATACATGGAGTCGGGCGACATCGGTCGTGCGATCGCCGCGTACGTGCGCGCCGAGCGATTCATGCCGGGCGACTCTGACTTGGAATACAACCTGTCGCGCGCGCGCGCCGGAGTAAAGAGTTCCTTTGAACGAACGGGCGGCACGCTCCTGGTGGATTCCGTGGCACGCTGGTGGCACTTGGTGCCGCGATCAGTCCGAATGCTCCTTGGCTGGCTGTGCTGGCTTGGTTTCTGGGGAACACTGATCGCGTGGTTCATCCGCCCGACCACGCAGCGCGGTGGCGTGGGTGCGGCACCCGGCGCCGCCTGGCGCGTGGCGATCATCACGCTTCTGTGCGGGGCAACACTCTTTGGCGGCAGCGTGATTGCGGATGAGTACCTTCACACCAGCCGCCCGCGCGCGGTGCTGGTGGACAACGGCGTCACGCTCCGCAAAGGTAACGGTGATGGATTCGAACCCGCGTTCGTGGAAACGCTTGGACCCGGCGTCGAGAGCACCGTGATTGAGACTCGCCCGGGTTGGCTGCGCATCGAACTGCCGGATGGTCGTTCCGGATGGATTCGTGAGTCGCAGGCCGCGCAGTTGTAAAGCAGCGTGGCGGTCGATGGACTCGGCGTCATCGGCGTGATCGGACAATACGTTCGAAGTAAAAACAAAAGCAAGCTCGCCCCGCGATGATGCGGGGCGAGCGAAGCGGAGAGGGTGGGATTCGAACCCACGAGCAGGCAAGCCCGCTGCTAGTTTTCGAGACTAGTCCCTTCAACCGCTCAGGCACCTCTCCGGGTGGAACGGGACAAAGACAGTATGCGCGGGATCTGGGCGTCGGTCAATTCCGATGCCCTGCATTCCCGGTGCAAAGTCAGCGACGAGGTGGAGCCTCAAGCCCGCTGGCTTCCCAATCAATGGTGATCTTCTCTTGCACAATCTCGTCGATGACGACTTCGAAGTCGGTCCGACCATTGCGCTCAACGAGCGGACGGGCTCCGTCAACGAGTTCGCCGAGGCGACGCTGGATCAGGGCGGTCAGCTTGAAACGGCCGCCGAGCTTTTGGACGATTTCATCGCTCTTCAATGCGTCAATCACGAGCAGGCTCCGATAGGAAAGACCGAATGTGCATGGAACGTTCACGAAGGGCACCGCCCAATCGCGAGCCGAGCAGTATAGCCCTGCCCCGCGCAGCCGCAAAGAGCCGAGAATATGCGCACCCCTGCCCCGGTACCCTCCTCCGGTGCCTCCAAGTGGAAATCAGCGATTCCCGGCCGTCCTGCACGTCAAGCGCGGCGAAGATTTCGACCGTGCCTACGCGCAGCGGCGCCGCCAGGACTGCGGCGGAATCATTGTCTACGCAGCGCGCAATGAGCTACCGATCACGCGCATCGGACTGAGCGTCTCCCGCAAGGTTGGGAATGCCGTGGCTCGGAACCGATTGAAGCGACTGTTGCGTGAGGCATTCCGCGCGGTGCAGCACGATTTGCCAACCGGGCTCGATCTGGTAGTGGTGGCGCGACGACATGGCGAGTGGGACGCTGAACGGTATCGAAACGCATTGCATCAATCAGCGCGTGCACTGCATGCGTTGATTCACGGCACCGGGTCGTGACCACATCCGCCCCATGGGTTGCATCGCGCAATCCGGCATGCTGCAAGCCACGACCCACGCAACGCGCCGTGCCGCTCAATTGCTTCCGCGCCATAGACAGAACATGATGGCTGAAATCGGCACCATCCACGCGTGAGCCATGCAATGCGGCGCTGATAGAAATGAATGCCACCAATACATGCGCGCGCCGGCAAGCCAACGCTGGGCATCGGCGCATTGCCCGGCACACCTTGCGCCGCACTATCGTCGGTGTGTGCCCCGCCACGTTCAGCGTGCGCCGCGCCACGTTCCGCCCGCGCAGTGCTATGGCCGGCCTGATGCTGCTCAGGCATGTTGCACCGGATTACGTGTCCGACCAACGCCGGCAATTTCAACTTCAACAACGTCGCCTGCCTGTAAGAACACCTTCGGCGAACGCCCAAACCCCACCCCTGATGGCGTTCCGGTGATGATCACCGTGCCAGCCAGCAGCGTGGTGCCACGTGAAAGTTCCGAAACAATGCGCGCCACGGAATGGATCATCAATGACGTCGACGAATCCTGCATAACCACGCCGTTCAGGCGGGTAATGATGCGGAGCGCTTGCGGATCCGGGACTGCAGATGCGGGGGTAACAGCACTCATCGGGCAGAAGGTGTCAAAGCCCTTGCCCCGGCAGAACTGCCCGCCACCACCCTCGCGCTGCCACCAACGCGCGGTGACATCATTCGCGGCGGCGTATCCACCAATCACGGTAAACGCCTCCGACTCTGGAACATCCTTACACGTGCGACCAATGATGACGGCCAGCTCGCCTTCAAAGTCGACCTGCGGTCCGTGCTCATCGCAAATGGCAGGGATGACGATCGCATCACCATCGGCACAGGCAGACGCGGGGTTCTTCATGAACATCACCAACGCGTCGGGAGCTTTGCCGCCCATTTCAGCGACGTGGTCGGTGTAGTTTTTTCCGATCGCAAGAATGGCTGGAGGAGGCGTGCGCATGGCACGAAGGCTACCGGACAGCCCGCCTGGGAATCAGCGCTTGCGGTCCATGGAGCCTTCCTTGCGCTCCTGATCCTCTGCAGCACGCTTGCTCTCCCGCTCGGCTTGACGCGCGCGGTAGGCCTCCATATTGGGCGGCTCCGGGAACAGATTCTCTGCCTTCGCACCGCCTGAACCAAGCGGGCTTGCAGCCAGGTCTGCCTCAATCCGCACACGCGCCGAGTCATAGACCATGGCGCGCTGATCTTCCGGCAATCGGTTGTACACCGTCAGCCGATCAACCAGCGGAAGCGACTGATCTTGCATGATGCTCACCAACACGTCTTCCACGCTGCGCTCAAGCGAACCGATCAGATCTGCAAGTCGCGCGTCGCCCATCTTGGTGCGGAAGTCAGTGAATCGGTTGGTACGGAAGTACTCAGTGAGATCGCGCGCGTACACCAGAGCCTCGTCCAACACCTTCTTCTTGCCAACCAGATATCCCTCCAAGAAGCCGCGCCGCAAGATCGCAGAGAGATCAGTGCGCGCAATATCCGGGACCATTTCGTATTCACCGAACGTGGCATTACGCACGAATACATCCACTGGTGCCACGTACTTATTGTTGGGAATCAGTCCACCACGCCCGCACAATTTGTCCAGTTCATCAAGCAGCTTCTGTGCTTCCTCAACCTCACCAGCGTGGTACAGCTCGCGCACCGCCTGCGCCATGAAGTTCTCATAGAAGTCAACGAACGTATCAGGCCCGCCGCCGCGCGCCTTGTAATGCTTGCTGTACAGCTCACGGAAGTAGCGATCGATCGACTTGATCCACCGAATGTCATAGAGGCGCGTTGGATTGTCCGTTGAGAACGGATCGACGCGCATCAGACCGGAGTGCGCCAACGCCTGCATCGCCTGAATAGTGGTGCGATCGTCATTGAGAATCCGGTAGATGTCCTCGTCGTTGTTGTAACGCTCCGCGCCAATTTCCGCGCCCGTCTTGGACCAGTAGAACGCATGTGACTGCGGATGCCGCCAATCAAAGGGGCCAAATTCCCGCGTGTAGCGGGCCATGCGCGCTGGCTCCATGTTGTAGTCATCAATGAGAACACGCTTACGGAGGAACGTCACCAAATCATCAATCGCTTTGGCGTTCGCGGGGTCGGAGAAGACATCGTCCATGGCCGCGTACGCCGCGTCCCGGCGGCGGAACTGATCCTGCAAATTGAAGAGCTTGGCGTAACCCGGTCCGGTGCGCACCGAATGCCAACGCCCGTGCATAAACAGGAAGTCACGGTCGAGCTTCACTTTGTACTTGGGATCGAACGCCTGCATCTTTGCCTCAAGCGTGGCAATCATGGTGGCGACCCCTGGATCACGCGCCACCAATTCTTCATAGGTGTCCGGTGCATCGGCAATCGCCTGTAGCCATGCGGCCCGGGCTGAAGATCCTGGTGGTGGTTCGCCCAGAAGCAGGTGCCACTCCTTGGCCAGTTCGCGCTTGTAGTACAAGTGCGCGTCGTCGCTCAGTCCGTCGACCTTGTGCGCAAACCACCACCCGAGCTCTTTGTAAAGAATCAGGTCGTTGGGGTTGTAACGAATGCCCTTGTTGCGAACAAGATCAATGCCCTCGTTGACCAGTCGCCACCGCTCTTCGGGAGTGCTGGTCATCACCGAGAGGTTGTAAGCCAAGTTGTGACCATGGAACGCCCACACTTCGCCAAAGCGCGGCTGCAATTTAGTGATCAGATCAGCCAAGCGACGCGCGTCGTAGAACTGCGAGAGTTCACGCATTTGCTGCAGACGAATCCAAAGATAATCGACCACTAGCCCGCGCAACGCGCCCACTGCCGCGCCGATGGCAACAATGGGCGGGGCGCCCTCTACAGATACGTTCGTGTAGCGCAGTTTGCCTTCGTCGCTTGCGGCAACGATGCGCGGCAGCAACGTGCCCGCCACAAACAGCGCCACCACGGCAGCCAGCACCGAAAGAATCTGGATGGTTCGATCACGCATCGGTCAGCCTTGGCCGCTGTAGACGGCAATCTCCTTCCGACGAATACCCAGCCAACCGATCAGGAGCACACCACCCGTCCAACCAAGGCCGATACCAACAACGGTGTCAAACAGCGTGGCCCACGTGATGGCGCGCCCTTGCGCAAGTGAATCGCTGGGACTACGCGCCGCGAAGCCGCGCAACAGGAATTCAACGGTTCGGGCGATCGCCAAGACCACCACCTGAAATGCCCAGATGATGATGCCGCTCTTTTCGTCCGGGGAGTAGTACTTGATGGAGGTTGCCAAGAACGGAGTCAACGTGGCCATGGAGAACACTCCAAACGTCAGCAGCACTGCGATCGGGAAACTGAGCAGCGAACCCGCAGCCACGGCGAGTGCTGCCAAGAACGCCAGTTTGCATCCATCAACAATGATTGCGGAAACCAAATTGCCAGTGAATGTCGACTCGTTGGCCATCACTTCCAGTGAGTCGTCTTGCACAAAGATGGTTATTGTTGAGGCAACCGGCGCCTTCTTCTCTTCATCCCATCCGGCGGAGAAGATTCGAATCTTGAGGTCGCCCTGCTCGTCAACAAATTTGGGGTCAATATCAAGCGTGTACGCCTCGCCGGGCGTCCATTCGCGCAGTTCCCACATACCCGCACCACCACCAGTGGTGTATTGGAACATGGCCGGGAACTTCTGATGTTCATCATCGCCACCGCCGTGCAACTTGAACCGAAGCGAGATTCCACGCTTCTGCGCCACGATTCCGCCGAGACCATGGAACACATACTCACGACTCTCACCAGGCGCGATACGCCGTTGCTGATCAAGGAACTCGCGCTGCTTGGCAACCGCAATACTGCGGCGCGTTTGCGCATCGTCAGCCGTGCCGTTGGCAATGTCCGCCTTGAGTACTGAGTCACCCTCAATGGTCTGATCGATGATTTCGCGAAGCCGTTCGGGCGGAAGCATTTCAAACTCGGGTCGAAATCCAACGCGCCCGACCAGGACGGTGTCGCGCACATCGCGGGCATCACGCTCATCGGTTGGCTTCTGCGACGCTAGGTATGAGGTGCCAGCGGCTAACAGGAGTCCGCCACCGATCACCAGCGAAAGCCCAAGCGCCAATGTGCCGATCCATTTTCCAAGCAGCCAACCGCCATGCGAGATCGGTTTGGTAACCACGGACCACACCTGTCGGTCGCGAATTTCAAACGCGGTGCTGGCGCAGCCGAACACAATCACAAAGAGCGCAGCCATGGTGTAGGAAGCGGTGTGACCCCAGTCAAGGAAGCCAGGAATGGCCTGCAAAAGCGCCTCGCCCCGCTCGCGTGAGAGCGCAAGAAACGGAACGATCATGGCGATCGGCAAGGCGAAACCTGGGAGCGCCAACGTCCGAACTCCCTCAAGCGCAGTGTTGGAAGCCACTGCAATCGACCCGGAACGAAAGCCCAACAATGCCCGCGCGCCATTCCACAGGAACGCAAAGAGTAGGAGCGACAGCGCAGAGCTGATCAACCACTGTGTGCCAATCGGCCAGCCCATCCACCAACAGAACGCCGCGCCGGCTGCGACAGCACCGCCAACTTCTAAGGCGGGAAGCAGGAGCCCGATCCACACCACTGCGAGTGCACCAATGCCGGTCACCAGCATGAGCGCAATCACCAGCGCGGGCGATCGAACCAATACATAGGGCATCCACAGCGGAACTTGATCCCCCAGGAGTCGCCATGAGAGTTCTTGCTTGACGTCGGCGGGCATCACGCCTGCGTCATCAAAGAGATCGACGGCACGACCAACCACGCGAGCGCCGCCGTACTCACGATCACCAACCGTCACCGTGCCGCGTTGCATGAGCTGCATAGCCGCGGGGTCACGATCTTTCGCAGAGCACTTCTCCAATGACTTCAAGATCCCCGCCCGCTGTGCTTGCAATGAGAACGCCGTGTTCAGGAGCGGCCAAGTCACCAGCCCAAGCGAGATCAGGATGGCCAGTGTTGCCAGGATGCGCGCCGCACGAGTTGCCATGCGCTCGCCGAGCCACCGATGGAGCCGCGCCACGAGTGCGGTCACGGATTGCCGCCCCCACCCAGAAGATCATCAATGACTGATCGGTCAACATCCTGCGGTGGTGCCGGAGCCTTGGTGGACTTGGAAGGACTGGCGGCGGGTTCAGCCTTGCCGACCGGGGCACTGGGCTTGCCGGTCACCAGTTCCGTCAGCACGGCCGCATCAGCAACCGGCGCAATCGGCGCGGCCTGCGCAGCCGCAACAACTGGCTTGGCGGCTGGTACCGCTTCAAGCTCAGCGATCAATCCGCTGCCCGCGTTCTCCTCACCACGCAGGAACGCCGCGGTGGGACCGCCTGCGCCCGCGCCGCTCGTGGAAGCACGATCATTGCGCGCGCGTTCAACAATTTGCAGGAAGAGATCTTCAAGCCGCTGCCGCGGCGCCGCAACACGCTCCACTTCCACGTGCGCAGTCTCGCGGATGATCCGTTCAATGGTGGTGACGGTGGCCGCGTCCAATCGCGGTGTGGTGATGACGGTTCGGCCGGAATCCTCCAGCAACTCATCAACCGTTCCCTCGCTACGGATCTTGCCACCGTAGAGAATCACCATGCGATCACAGACATCCTGGACATCGTCAAGCTGATGACTCGACAGGAGAATGGTCTTGCCGCGACGACCAAGGTCAAGCAGCAGGTCTTTCACTTGGCGTGAACCAAGCGGATCAAGGCCCGAGGTTGGTTCATCAAGAATCAATAGATCCGGATCATTGATGAGCGCTTGCGCAATTCCCAACCGGCGTGCCATGCCCTTGGAAAACTCACCGACCGGACGATTGGCGGCATGCGTCATGCCCACCATCTCCAGAAGTTCATCAATACGACTGCGGCGAATGGCGCGCGGCAATCCAAAGAGTTTGCCGTAAAAATCAAGCGTTTCCACCGGTGTCAAGAACCGGTACATGTAACTCTCTTCCGGCAAGTACCCGATGCGCCGCTTCACAGCAACATCCGTGGGGTCCTTACCGAACACGGTGAGATTTCCCTTGCTGCGATGCAACAAACCAAGAATCATCTTGATGGTGGTGCTCTTGCCGCTGCCGTTTGGACCAAGCAATCCAAAGATTTCGTCACGGCGGATCTCAAATGAAATCCCGTCCACGGCCACTGCTTTTTGGCGCAGCCAGAAATCGCTGAAGACCTTGGTCAGGCCGACTGCTTCCACCACTATGTCATTGTTCACAGCCGTTGCCATGCGAGCCACTCCTTGCCGACATCAGTCGCGGCCAAAGCCCTTCTGGGCATTGCGATCAAGGCGACGGCCGGGTTCATCAATAGTGA